>CAYUYL010000130.1:0-6991 GCA_964449195.1 uncultured Filomicrobium sp. | reverse complement strand
CAGAGCATTGAGAGGCGTTGATTTTACTGGCTAATTTTAAGGACGGACTCTAAGGTCTTTTAATTGTTTCCGTTTGAAGCGGATGTGCATATCGCCATCATAATAAACAAGTGTACCTCAACGGGATGGCGGTATTGTTAACGCTAAATGCTTATTGTCAAAGTTTCTATTGATCAAGGCTTTCCGTCGCATTCAGTCTACCCTATTTGATCAGAAGGCAACGCAAGAGATCAGTATGCGTTCATCTCTCGGTGGGCACTATGGTTGTGAAAACATTCTGTGTGGCTTGCTGTGCTTTGTTACCATTTATTAACTAAAGGTTTTTATTCGTTTTTCCGGAATTTCTTGTTCCCAGCACTTGACAGGAAACAGACCTGTTATTACCTAATTCTAAACTGCTAGCACTCAACTAGTCTGAGTGCTAGCAGTTTAGGTTCTAGCAATCAGACTATAATTTAGCTATCTGAGGAGCAGCTCTTCATGAAGTTTCGTCCTTTGCACGACCGCGTTGTCGTGGAACGTGTTGAAAGCGAGCAAAAGTCTGCCGGTGGCATTATCATTCCGGATACTGCAACGGAAAAGCCACAAGAAGGCAAAGTCATTGCGGTTGGTCCGGGTGCCCGCGGTGACGACAACGAAGTTATTCCGATGGATGTGAAGGTCGACGACCGCATCCTATTCGGCAAATGGTCAGGCACGGAAGTCAAGATTGACGGAAAAGATCTGCTGATCATGAAAGAGAGCGACATCATGGGCATTCTTGAAAGTTAAGCTTTTTGAGCCCTCTCTTAACTCCCCAAAACATTTCCAACCTCAAGCGAACCTAGGAGATAAGCCACAATGGCTGCCAAGGACGTAAAATTTTCCGGCGAAGCCCGCGATCGTATGCTGCGCGGCGTTGATACACTCGCAAATGCAGTGAAAGTTACGCTCGGCCCGAAAGGCCGTAACGTTGTTATCGACAAGTCATTTGGCGCACCGCGCACAACCAAAGACGGCGTCACCGTTGCGAAGGAAGTCGAACTGGAAGATAAGTTCGAAAACATGGGCGCACAGATGCTGCGCGAAGTGGCTTCCAAAACCAACGATGTTGCTGGTGACGGTACGACAACCGCGACTGTATTGGCGCAGGCCATCGTTCGTGAAGGCCTTAAGTCTGTGGCTGCGGGCATGAACCCAATGGACCTGAAGCGGGGCATTGATAAAGCTGTGACGCAGGTTGTGGCTGAAATCGAGAAGAACTCGAAGAAAGTCAAAAATTCAGACGAGATTGCCCAGGTTGGCACTATTTCTGCCAATGGTGAGCGTGAAATCGGCGATATGATCGCTGAAGCCATGCAGAAGGTTGGCAATGAAGGGGTCATCACGGTTGAAGAAGCGAAAAGCCTTGAAACCGAACTTGACGTCGTTGAAGGTATGCAGTTCGACCGCGGCTACCTTTCACCATATTTCATTACCAACCCGGACAAGATGATTACCGAGTTGGAAGATCCTTACATTCTTATCCACGAAAAGAAGCTATCCAATCTCCAGGCCATGCTTCCGGTTCTCGAAGCTGTTGTGCAAACAGGCAAGCCGCTCTTGATCATTGCTGAAGATGTTGAAGGCGAAGCTCTTGCGACACTTGTTGTCAATAAGCTGCGTGGCGGTCTGAAAGTTGCTGCTGTTAAGGCGCCAGGCTTTGGTGATCGCCGTAAAGCGATGCTTGAGGATCTCGCAATTCTGACAGAAGGTCAGACGATTTCTGAAGATCTTGGCATCAAGCTGGAAAATGTCAGCATTGATATGCTTGGCCGCGCGAAGCGTGTAACAATCACCAAAGACGATACAACCATCGTTGATGGCTCCGGCAAGAAAAAGGATATTGAAGCACGCGTTTCTCAGATCCGTGCTCAGATCGAGGAAACCTCTTCTGACTATGACCGCGAAAAGTTGCAGGAGCGTCTTGCTAAGCTTGCCGGTGGTGTTGCCGTGATCAAGGTTGGCGGTGCGACTGAGGTTGAAGTGAAGGAGCGTAAGGACCGTGTTGATGACGCCCTGAACGCAACCCGCGCGGCAGTTGAAGAAGGCATCGTCCCAGGTGGTGGTGTGGCCCTGCTCAAGGCAAGCGCCAAGATTGACGCTGAAGGCGACAACGAAGATCAGGATGCCGGTATTGCAATCGTTGCTAAGGCTCTGCAGGCGCCGATCCGCCAAATCGCTGAGAATGCCGGTGTTGAAGGCTCAATCGTTTGCGGTAAGGTCCTTGAGACACGCGGCAATGCGCAAGGCTATGATGCCCAGAAAGACGAGTATGGCGACATGTTCGAAAAAGGCATTATTGATCCGGCCAAGGTTGTCCGCACAGCTCTGCAGGATGCTGCCTCCATCGCAAGCCTGCTGATTACGACGGAAGCCGCTGTTGCTGAGGTGCCGAAGAAAGATGCTCCAGCTGCAGGTGGCGGTATGCCAGATATGGGCGGCATGGGCGGTATGGGCGGCATGATGTAAGACGCAGCTACACTGCGTCAGCATTACAAGCCCCCATTATTCAACACATGAACCGTCCGCGGTGATCTGCGGGCGGTTTTATATTTTGAGCTGGATTGCGATGATGATGTGCGGCAGGCAATTCGTATATTATTGCTGCTAGCAAGTCTAAATCATGTGTTGGAATGGTTGTCTGGCCTTGTGCAGAGCGCTAACATCGCTAAATGTTCAGGAGCAGACCTGCATTGCCTGTATAAAAGGGTTGAGAGACCATAATGATCGAACTTCTGAGCTTTATCAATTATCTGATTACATTATATCTGTATATCATTATCGCCACAGTTATTCTGTCCTGGCTTGTGGCATTTAACGTTATCAATCCTTATAATGAGTTTGTGCGTACACTGGGCCGCGCGCTGAATGCCATGACCGAGCCATTGCTGCGTCCTATACGCCGTATGATGCCGGATCTTGGCGGCATTGATCTTTCTCCCGCCATTCTCGGGCTTGCCTGTATCTTTGTGCAAACCGTTATTCTCCCCAACATTGCCAAGCAGTTTTAAGAGATGCATAGCTTTGTTGGCGTAAAGCGTATGAAATACGGCTTTGTCTAATCAATGCAAGGTCGCACAGATCAAGCGGGAACGGTCTTGTGTTGGCTGTTCCGCAGAAGATGGCGTCTAATTCGGTCAAGGCGGGCTATATTAGCTCTGTGGTAAAAGAATGCGGGCTAGGGAGTTTGCAGACACCTGGCTTCCAAAGCCGTTACAGAGGCACATCTGATAGATTTAAGGAAATTCGCCCTCGCAGGCTGTACATTAACAGAGACTATGACAAATGACGTCGTATCTATAGCAGGATGACTTAAATTCAACGCTGACATTTTCCTAGTATTGCAATAACTGTTTTTGAGAGAACCAAAGAATAAATAGCTCCTGCAGTACAAACTTAGAGCTTGACATGATCCAGCCTTGACTGCTGCAAAAGGAGGCAAGGAATGAGTAGGAGAACATAATGCTGGGCCGGACACTGGTGCTGGAAGTAGGGCGCGTGACTGAAGGAGCTGCTATTGCAGCTGCAAAGCTTCGAGGGCGCGGCGATATGAAGGCCTCCGATAAGGCAGCCACGGATGCGATGCGCAAAGAATTAGGCCGCATTAATATTGATGGAACTGTTGTCATCGGCGAAGGCGAAATGGACGAGGCACCGATGCTTTATATCGGTGAAAAGGTTGGTACAGGCAAAGGACCGGCCGTTGATATTGCGGTTGATCCACTTGAAGGCACGACCATTTGCGCCAAAAATATGCCAAACGCTTTAGCCGTACTCGCAATTTCAGAGAGTGGTGGCCTTTTACACGCACCCGACATGTATATGGATAAAATCGCCATTGGGCCAGGTCTGCCTGATGGTATTGTTGATCTCGATGCCTCTCCGGCAGATAACATCAAAGCGCTTGCCAAGGCCAGAGGCGTTCCAGTCGAAGAGATTACAGCATGCATTCTCGACCGTCCGCGCCATGCCAAATTGATTGCCGCAGTCCGCGAAGTTGGAGCTGCCGTACAGCTTATCCCTGATGGTGACATTGCCGGCGTGATCTGGACGACAGACCCCGATCAAACCAATATAGATATTTATCTAGGCTCTGGCGGTGCGCCTGAAGGTGTTTTGGCTGCAGCCGCGCTGCAATGCATTGGCGGTCAAATGCAGGGCCGCCTTCTGCCGTCCAACGATGACGAGCGCAAAAGAGCAGAGAATATGGGGGCCGACGTGAGCAAGAAATACACGATGGACGACATGGCCTCCGGCGATGTGATTTTCTCGGCAACCGGCGTGACAGGCGGATCGTTGTTAGATGGCGTTCATTTTCGTGGTGACTTTGCTGAAACTGAAACCGTTGTGATGCGGTCTCAAACCGGCACCGTAAGACGCGTCAAAACAACGTTCCGCAATATTGGCAACAAGCTGGCCATGCTGTAAATAGGCTTAAAGGTGGAGTGTTATAAGAGGTTTGACATAGATTAAAACGGCAGTCTTAATGTGCAAGGATTTGCCTTAATATTCCGGGGCCTGCCGTCAGTTCACACACGAGAGCCGATTTCGCCAAATCTCTGCAATATGAGACTAAGGAGGCTTGTATGAACAAGGTATACGCTAACGCTGCAACGGCTTTAGACGGCGTTCTCAATGATGGGATGCTAATTGCTGCCGGTGGTTTCGGCCTCTGCGGCATTCCAGAAAACCTTATCCAGGCAATCTGCGACAAGGGCACCAAGGGTCTTACTGTTGTTTCCAATAATGCTGGCGTTGACGATTTCGGCCTTGGCCTTCTCCTGAAGACCAGACAGATCCAAAAAATGGTATCATCTTACGTCGGCGAAAACGATGAGTTCATGCGTCAGTATCTGGCAGGTGAGCTTGATATTGAATTCAATCCGCAGGGAACATTAGCCGAGCGCTTACGGGCAGGCGGTGCTGGGATACCCGGTTTTTTCACCAAAACCGGTGTCGGAACGAAAATCGCCGAAAATAAAGAGCACAAGGAATTTGACGGCGAGACGTATATTATGGAACGCGGCATTCGCGTGGATCTTGCAATCGTCAAGGCATGGAAGGGTGATGAGCAAGGCAACCTGATTTATCGCAAGGCAGCGCGGAATTTTAATCCACTTTGCGCAATGGCCGGGAATGTTACGATCGCCGAAGTAGAAGAACTCGTACCGACCGGCAGTCTTGATCCCGATCTCATCCATACGCCTGGAATATTTGTGCAGCGCATTATGAAAGGTGATCACGAAAAGCGCATTGAGCAGCGCACGACACGTTCAGCTTAAGCTCTGTATTGCGGGCTTGTGAACGACCACCGGCTAAAAGCCGGTGGCTTCCTGTTACGGCTAAAAGCCGGATTGGTCCGCCATTCGGCGGACTGGGTGCCCCAAACAAACTTGGTCTTTTGACGCCTCCGTGCCGCAAAATTAGGAGAAACAAAAGATCAATAACGAAAAAGCTCTCCTCTTGATCCCATGCCGCCTAAAGGCGTGGGGTTTACGGATCCCCTATAGGGGACTCTAAAACAAATGATTTCAACCTGATACTTTGATAAAAACTGTAGTGGAGGTTGCCATAATGCCTTGGGATCGAAATCAAATGGCTGCCCGTGCAGCCCAGGAATTGAAAGACGGTTTTTACGTTAATCTTGGCATTGGCATACCAACGCTTGTGTCTAATTATATTCCTGACGGCATTGATGTGACCTTGCAGTCGGAAAACGGGATGCTCGGCATGGGCCCATTCCCGTCCGAAGATGAAGTGGATGCTGACATCATTAATGCTGGCAAGCAGACGATTACAGAATTAGATCGTACCAGTTATTTTTCATCCGCAGACTCCTTTGCCATGATCCGTGGTGGACATATTGATCTTGCGATACTCGGAGCCATGGAAGTTGCTGAAAACGGCGACCTTGCCAACTGGATGATCCCCGGTAAGCTCGTCAAGGGTATGGGCGGAGCCATGGACTTGGTTGCTGGCGTCGGTCGTGTTTTGGTAATTATGGATCACACCAGCAAAAACGGTGATTCCAAGCTACTTCAAAAATGCAGCCTTCCATTAACCGGCGTTGGCGTTGTTGACCGCATCATTAGCAATCTCGGCGTATTCGATGTTGTCAACGACGGTCTGAAAACAGTGCAACTCGCGCCGGATGTCAACATGGAAGAAGTTCGAGCCAAGACAAAAGCAACGCTGGTTGATGGCTAAGCAAGATCCTATTGGGTCTCACCGCTGGCAACTGGCGATGCAGCCTAATGGGCGTCAAAGCCATGCCCGGAGAGCACGTAAAATGTGAGGTTGATAACATATAGCGCGATAGCGATGGCAAAGACCCAGCCGACGCGGAATTTTTGAGGCGCACAATCACTGTGAACATCTGCGCAGCCTGTTGTCCGGCAGTTTATCTGAAAGCTGACGTAATGAAGAATCAGCCCCAATGCCAGCAGCAGTCCTGATACCAGAAGGATAGTACGTTCATGATGATGGATAATCTCATGAAAAAGCGCGAAGAAACCGCCAAGGCCAACTTGGCTGCCAGCACTCATCACAGCAACAAAAATCGGCAAGCCGCAGCAAAATATATGAGATAACTCAGCAAATAGAACTGCTCCGGTGCTGATACGTTGGACTTTCATAGTGTCTTACTCGTTGCAATCAGTGTTGTAATACGCGCGTTATTCCAGCGTTGAGTTGGGGAGATATAAAATGATGTTATATAATTACATTCCGTATTATGCTCGTCAACGCCCCAACTGAAAATCATGTTAATTCATACACAGAATAGCTATAGCTATATAGCAGTGCCACTTGCATATGATGGCGTTATGGTTGCCTCACCACCCGCACGTGGTTGCTTTTAGATTCTTGCAACATACTGAGAGCATTTTAGAGTCTTTAATAGGGGATCAGTAAACCTCTCGCCTTTAGGCGACAGGATGCATTAGCATCCGGGGATGGAGAATTATAAACG
>CAYUYL010000129.1:0-7022 GCA_964449195.1 uncultured Filomicrobium sp. | reverse complement strand
ACCGGCGAATTCACCAAATGTGTACTTTGCGGAATATGGTTGGGCGCCGGCGCCCGGCAGCGCCGCCAAGGTGCCGGTCTCTGATACCGTCTGGAGCCCGCAATCCGGTGAAACCGAACTGGCACCGGGGCGTCCGGTCACGCTTGTCTGGGATAATGGCGAGGGGCTTGTGTTCAAGCGCACCATCTCGGTCGATGAAAACTACATGTTCGAGATAACCGATGCGGTTGAGAACAGCACAGACAAAGATATGACGCTGTTTCCATACGGCAGGGTTTATCGGCGAGGCACCCCGAAAATTGAAGGCTTCTTCATTCAGCATGAAGGGATGATCGGTTTCCTGGGGGAGGAAAAGCTTGAAGAGATTTCCTACTCTGATGCGCTCGAAGATGGCGGCAGTAAACGCTATAAAGACATCACCGGCGGTTGGCTTGGCTTTACGGACAAATATTGGGCGGCGGCTCTTGTCCCTGACCAGACCAAACCTTTTACCGCGAATATGTGGTCACCGCAAAAAAAGACGCCTGGCAGAATTGAGGCGTTCCAAACAGATTATTTGCTGTCACCCGTTACAATTTCAGCCAATGGCAGCCAGTCCACAACGTCACATTTGTTCGCTGGCGCAAAAAAGGTGGAACTGATCAACGATTATGAAACGTCTTATAAGATCACCGAATTCAACTATATGGTAGATTGGGGCTGGTTTTATTTCATTACCAAGCCGCTCTATAGCGCTATAAAGTGGTTCCATGAACTTTTGGGCAACTTCGGGCTCGCGATTCTAGCTGTGACGGTTGTCGTTAAGGTGCTGTTCTTCTGGTTTGCTAATAAATCTTATGAATCCATGGCAAAGATGAAGAAATTACAGCCTGAAATGGAGCGCATCCGTGATCGTTTTAAGGAAGATAAGCTAGCACAGCAAAAGGAATTGATGGAGCTGTACAAGAAAGAGAAGATTAATCCTTTGGTTGGTTGTCTTCCTATGTTGATCCAGATTCCTGTGTTTTTTGCACTCTACAAAGTCTTATTTGTTTCCATTGATATGCGCCATGCGCCATTCTTTGGCTGGATACAGGATTTGTCAGCCAAAGATCCAACCTCATTGTTCAATTTATTCGGCATATTGCCTTACGCTGTGCCTGACTTCCTGGTGATCGGCATTTGGCCATTGATTATGGGTGTCACGATGTGGGTACAAATGCAACTCAATCCACAGCAGCCTGATCCTATGCAGCAGCAGATCTTTAACTGGATGCCCGTTCTGTTCACTTTTATGCTTGCGGCATTTCCAGCAGGGCTTGTTATTTATTGGGCCTGGAACAACATACTCTCACTTGCACAGCAATACTTCATCATGAAGCGCCAAGGCGTTGACGTCCCACTGATGGAGAATATCAAGCGCAACTTCTCGGCCATAGGGAAATTCTTTCTCAATCTTGGTGGTATGGCAAAGCCAAAAGGATGATCTATAGCAGTTGCCGAGGCACAGAAGATGTCGGATGCACCGCAAGCTGGTCGTGGCCAGCTTATCGATAACCATGAAGATTACAAAGCGGCTGAGAAGCGTTTTCAATCTGCGTGGGAATTCGTGCGCGGTGTTCCCGCACTCGAGTTCCTGCCCCCCTCAGATCGTCCTGAAATTGCCTTCGCCGGCCGTTCGAACGTTGGAAAATCCAGCCTTATCAACGCCTTGACGAACCGCCGCAATCTCGCACGCACTTCAAACACGCCAGGCCGCACACAGGAGCTAAATTTTTTTCAGCCCGAGAATAGGGCGTACTACTTAGTTGATATGCCGGGTTATGGCTACGCCAAGGCGCCCAAGTCAAAAGTCGAAGCCTGGACGATGTTGATCCGCGATTATCTGCGCGGCCGCTCAACACTGCGGCGCGTTTATGTCTTGGTTGACAGCCGTCATGGCTTAAAGGACGCTGACACGGTTATTCTCGATCTTTTAGATGATGCAGCGGTGCCATGCCAGCTTGTGTTGACAAAAATAGATAAGCTGAAACTGGGATCGGCCGGACGCATGTTGAGCGCAACTCAGGATGCGATTAAAAGGCACGCTGCAGCCTTTCCCACCGTCATTGCGACGTCATCAGAAAAAAAGCAAGGACTGGCTGAACTCAAGGCGTCCATTCTGAGTGCAGTCGCCTAAAGATAAACGCGTATAATTTTCTGTTACAGAATGAACTTTGAGAGATCCGCATTTTTTGCAAGATCACCAACCTGTTTAAGCACATACGCCGCATCGATCTCGTAGGTCTGTCCTGATTTATCAGAGGCCTCAAAGGAAATATCGTCCAGAACCCTCTCCATGACCGTTTGCAGCCTGCGGGCGCCGATATTCTCAACGCTGGCGTTAACCTGAACCGCCACGTCTGCAATCGCATCAATGGCAGTTTCGGTAAATACCAAATCCACACCTTCCGTCGCCATCAACGCAATATATTGCTTAATCAGGTTGGCTTCCGGTTCGGTTAAAATGCGGCGGAAATCCTCCCGCGTAAGCGTTCTCAGCTCAACGCGGATTGGCAGGCGGCCTTGCAATTCAGGCAGCAGATCCGATGGCTTCGCGGTGTGAAATGCGCCTGATGCGATAAACAGGATATGGTCAGTTTTGACGGGGCCATGCTTGGTGGCAACCGTAGTACCCTCAATCAACGGCAGAAGATCGCGCTGAACGCCTTCCCGGCTGACATCCCCGCCAACACGCCCGCCTTCGGATGTGGCACGGCAGATTTTGTCGATCTCATCAAGAAAAACGATACCGTCGTTTTCAACCGCCGCAATAGCTTCCGATAAAACCTGGTCATCGTCCAGCAGTTTGTCACTCTCCTCAGCGATCAGAATAGGATAGCTTTCTGCAACCGTTACGCGGCGGCTTTTCTGGCGCTGGCCGAAAGCTTTGCCAAGCATATCACCAACGTTGACCATACCCATTGATGCGCCAGGCTGGCCTGGAATCTCAAACATCGGCATGGAGCTGTTATCGGCAATCTGAATCTCGATTTCATTGTCGTTGAGTTCGTTTGCACGCAGTTTTTTACAAAAACTTTCACGTGTCGCGGATTGAGCCTGCTCACCGACAATGGCATCCAGAACACGTTCTTCTGCCGCCTGCTCCGCGCGGGCCCGCACTTCACCACGCTTGCGTTCGCGGACAAGTCCAATGCCAACTTCAAGGAGATCGCGAACGATACTTTCGACGTCACGCCCGACATAACCGACTTCGGTAAATTTCGTTGCCTCAAGCTTGAGAAAGGGTGCGCCGGCAAGTTTGGCAAGCCGTCTTGAAATCTCCGTTTTTCCAACGCCGGTCGAGCCTATCATCAAGATGTTCTTGGGCAGGACTTCGTCCTTCATCGGCCCGTCCAGTTGTTGACGCCGCCATCGGTTTCGAAGCGCGATGGCAACCGCACGCTTGGCTGGTTGCTGTCCGATGATGAAACGGTCAAGTTCTGAAACGATTTCGCGTGGTGAAAAGTGACTCATAATATCCTGAAATGTTTGTAAACGGTTTTGATCTGAGTTTGCAGGCCATCATGCCGAACCAAAGAAACGTTCAGTAAGTTGCCGGTCCTGCTGTTCTTAAGGAGGCAATGTCCGGTTATTTTCACGGGTCTGTTTTTGTGCTTGGCAGACTTTCGATCACAAGATTGGAGTTGGTGTAAACACATATGTCAGCAGCAATGCGCATCGCCCGGCGGGCAATGGCTTCTGCATCAAGATCTGTCTCCATGAGGCCGCGGGCCGCCGCAAGCGCATACATGCCGCCGGAGCCAATGCCCATAATGTCATTTTCCGGCTCCAAAACATCGCCCGTTCCAGTCAGAACGAGCGTGGTCTCAGCATCGGCCACCAGCATCATAGCTTCCAGACGCCGCAGATAGCGATCCGTCCGCCAATCCTTTGCAAGTTCAACCGCGGCCCGTGTCAATTGCCCCGGATACTGCTCGAGTTTTGCTTCCAGGCGCTCAAACAACGTAAACGCGTCCGCAGTGGCACCGGCAAAACCGCTGATCACATCACCGCGCCCCAATGAGCGCACCTTGCGGGCGTTAGATTTAATAACTGTCTGCCCAAGGCTGACCTGTCCGTCGCCGGCAATCACAACGCGGCCTTTCTGCCGGACCGTCAGTATGGTTGTTGCGTGCCATCCTTGATGATCATCGATTGAGGCAGGTGGGTATGCATTGTCATATTTTGTATACATGTGATGCGATGTTGGTTCGATGGATAAAAAAACAAGTCCTAAGAGGCTTATATAATATCAGCAACAGCTTTGCTGATGAATTGCAAGCTGTTAAATGTAGACAGCGGTTATGATTTAGGAGTTCCCTCATTTGACCCGTTCGGCAACCATCAAACGCACAACCAAGGAAACCAGCATTGAGGCGGCGCTCAACGTTGACGGTAGCGGTGTTTATAGTATCGCAACCGGGATCGGCTTTCTCGATCACATGCTGGAACAGCTTTCGCGCCATTCGCTCATGGACATCACACTCAAAGCTGAAGGCGATCTTCATATCGACTTTCACCACACAGCAGAAGATAGTGGAATTGTCTTGGGCCAAGCGTTGGCACAGGCTCTGGGCGAGCGCAAAGGCATTACGCGTTATGCGGATTGTCACCTCGCCATGGACGAAACATTGACACGATGCGCGGTCGATATCTCGGGCAGGCCTTATCTCGTCTGGAACGTCAGTTTTTCCCGGGACAAGATTGGTGACATGGATACCGAATTATTCCGAGAGTGGTTCCAGGCTTTTGCTCAAAATGCTGGTATAACGCTGCACATTGCCACGCTTTACGGTGAAAATAATCACCACATTGCCGAAACGTGCTTTAAGGCGTTGGCACGAACTCTCAAGACTGCAATCAGCATAGATCCAAGGCAGTCTGATCGTATTCCGTCTACCAAAGGCACATTATAGGGCTGACGATGATATTTCGCTGGTTTCAGAGGCTTAAGGCGTACACTATTCACGAACGTCCTAATCCACCCGCTCTCAAAAGTGAACGTGCGGATGAACTCGTATTCGTGAAAGACGGGTTTTCGTTGTTTGCGGCTCTCGTGCCACCTGTTTGGATGATGACCAATCGCCTTTGGCTGGTTCTGGCAGGTTATATCGCAAGCGTGCTTGGCCTAATCATCATTTTTGGTGTTTTGAAAATTCCGGATTTCTGGCTCAGTTATGCCGTTGTTGCGTTGAATCTTGTGGTTGGTTTTGAGGCGGATTCACTGATTCGATGGACTCTTGATAGGCGTTCCTGGAGCCAGATCGCACATGTCACAGGAGTAACGAGCGAAGACTGCGAACGCCGTTTCTTTGACAGCTGGTTGCCAACTGTACCTGAAGTCAACGCTGCCGATCTCGCGCCGCCGGGCACAGACGGCGGCATCGAGGTGTCCACCAGTGAGGCATCGGTTACACCGTTATCTGGCGATGTCATGCCGCCTAAGCGCAAAAACTGGCGCAGCACCATATTGTGGGGCCGCTAATGCAGCGCGTTGTGATTATTGATTATGGTTCGGGCAATCTGCATTCTGCCCATAAAGCCGTAATGCGTGCCGCAACCGATGCGAATATAGAAGTCGCCGTCGATGTCAGCTCTGATGCGCGCGATGTGACGAGGGCGGATCGTATTATTCTGCCCGGAGTTGGTGCTTACGCAGACTGCAAATCCGGTCTTTCAGCTGTGCCCGGCATGATGGAAGCTCTTCATGAGGCGGTGATTGAAAATGAGCGTGTCTTTCTTGGTATTTGCGTCGGTATGCAGCTGATGGCAACACGTGGTCTTGAGTTTGGTGAAACGGCAGGATTGAATTGGATAGACGGCGATGTTGCGGCTATCACACCTGCCGACACCACACTTAAGATTCCACATATGGGATGGAATACGCTTAGAAAATGTAGCGATCATAAGTTGTTCGCCGGCATTAAATTGGGGACTGATGGCTTGCATGCTTATTTCGTACACTCATTTCAAATGCTGCCAAAGGACCGTAATCTTATTCTGGCAGAGGCTGATTACGGTGGTCCAATAACAGCAATGGTCGGCCGCGATAATATTGCCGGCACGCAGTTTCATCCGGAAAAAAGTCAGAGCCTGGGGCTGAAGCTTCTTGAGAACTTTTTACGGTGGTCTCCTTGAGAAAAAGAAGAAATTCCGTGTGTGCCTATTAACTCGCGAGCGCGAGATCTGCATCAGTAATTGCAACTTCAGGAATAACCGGAAAAGCTATAACATTTGTTTCAACGCTGGCGAGAGGCTGCGCGCGCTGCTTAAACCACCGCAATTGTGTGTTAGCCATCATTGCATCATGCTCAACGCACTGAACCAATAAGCCGTCATCGTCTTGAAGCAGACCATTCAGAACGTTTTCGATATCACAGTCTTCCATATCAGCTTTGATGTACCAAGTCTGGTCCAGCGGTCTTGCCCAGGACTGGCCAAGCATCATGATCGTAGAACATAATGCGGTTTTGTTTTTTGCCGGTTGGGCCAGATCATAAGAAATAAGAAACGTGCGCATGGAAAACCTCTTTTAGGTCTAAGCGTTTGCAACGGGGGAGGTACGCAACACGAAGATGCAGGACAAAACGCAATATAAAGAGCCCCGAGATTTACGCGGGCAGGGGATGGGAGACTATGTTCTCCAGGTGTGCGGCTGAGAGAACGTAAAAAGAACATTACATGAGTCGCGATGTATGTCTAGAGAATGTTCTTAAAGTGTTCTGCTTTGGAATGAATGATCGTGAGGCAATGAGATTAATAAAAAGGTCGGAGACAGGCGTGCTTGGGAACGTGTTTTTGTAAATAATCAGTCATGCAATAGTTACTATGTGACAACAGACCTCTACAGTGCCGCGATCATCGCACCAACGCTATTTGGGACATGCATGGGTGATGAACCAGTCTGTTTCCGCAGGCATTCCCGGTCAATGATGATAGGCTCTAGTCCTACTGTGTCATAAATTGTTATTTCTACAGCAGCAAGGACAACGCTGATAGGT
>CAYUYL010000128.1:0-7177 GCA_964449195.1 uncultured Filomicrobium sp. | reverse complement strand
ATACCAGCGCAAACAAGCACGATTGATGCACGCACGTGACATGAATGAACCATGAGTAAAGCTATCCGCACAATAATCGAACGTATTTGGAAACGCTGCAATACGGCAACATCAGGAGAAACGCATTGGGTGAGAAGCAAAATCTAGTGCTTATTCCGGGACTGCTGTGTTCAGATGTGTTGTTTGCGAATCAGCTGTCGGCGTTGGCTGACACGGCCAATATTCGTATTGGCCGCGTTCTCAAACATGACACTCTCAGCGCTATGGCTGCTGAGATTTTACGGACCGCACCCGATAAATTTGCTCTAGCCGGTTTATCTCTTGGTGGTTATGTGGCCTTTGAAATACTCCGCCAGGCACCCGGACGAGTCGACAAGCTGGCGTTAATGAATACCAATGCCCGTGCCGACAGGCCTGAACAAATCGCGTTTCGGCGTATGTTGTTAGGATTAGCCAAAACGCTGGGTACGCGCAGTGTGCAGGCCGCCGCACTGCCGATGCTGATCCATCAATCGCGGCTTCAGGAGCGCTCACTTGTTAGCAACATCCTCAACATGGCAGATGCAGTGGGACGCGCAGCGTTTGCGCGACAGCAAAACGCTATTATTGATAGGCCGGACAACCGGTCATTCCTGGCCAACATTACGTGCCCGACAACAATCATCGTCGGCAAGCAAGACGTTCTGACACCCGTTAAGGTTGCACAGGAAATGCACGATGGTATTCGCGGCAGTACTATCCACATCATCCCGCAGTGCGGGCATTTATCGACTATGGAACAGCCGCAGAAGGTAAATGCAATCTTAAGGGATTGGCTTATACCTTAAGTTGCGCGGGTGAATATCATTTGCGGCTGTAACGACACGACTTAACGCTGTAATATGCGCTTGCGCAATAGTATCAATGCAGGTATTTGTCACGGCTGCGCGTAATACTGCGCATCCCCCCAATTTTGGGGGCCAATTTTGAGGACAGTAACATGGGCTATAATATCGCCGTCGTCGGCGCCACGGGTGCCGTGGGCCGGGAAATGCTGAACGTCCTCGCCGACCGAAAATTTCCGGTCGATGAGGTTTATGCAGTCGCATCGCGCCGCTCTAAGGGCCGCGAAGTCAGCTTTGGCGAAACGAAACTCAAATGCCATGACCTCGAAACGTTCGATTTTAAAAAATGCGATTTCGCGTTGTTGAGTGCAGGCGGCTCCGTGTCAAAGGAATACGCGCCTAAAATTGGAGCAACCGGCTGTCTGGTGATCGATAACTCATCTGCGTGGCGGTATGACATGAATGTTCCGTTGATCATACCTGAGGTCAATGCGCACGTGCTTGGGCCTTACATGGCAAAAGCGGACCGCAAGAATATCATTGCAAATCCGAATTGCTCGACAGCGCAACTGCTTGTCGCATTAAAACCGCTGCATGATGAAAGTATAATTCGCAGAGTGGTGGTTTCGACATATCAATCAGCATCGGGCGCCGGGCAGGCCGGTATGGATGAACTCTGGCACCAGACCAAAGGCAAATATGTGCCGGGCCAGGAAGTAGAGGCTGAGAAATTCACCAAAGAGATTGCCTTCAACGTTATTCCGCACATCGATGTCTTCATGGAAGATGGATACACCAAAGAAGAGTGGAAGATGATGGCGGAGACGAAAAAAATCCTCGATCCTAAAATCAAGTTGACCGCAACGTGCGTACGCGTGCCCGTATTCGTAGGTCACTCGGAGGCCGTCAATATTGAATTTGAAAAACCTATGACGACAGCCATGGCGCGCAGCGCTTTGCGCGAAGCGTCAGGCATTCTTGTCGTCGATAAGCGCGAAGATGGTGGCTACGTGACGCCGGTTGAATCTGCCGGAGAATATGCCACCTATGTCAGCCGTATCCGAGAAGATAACACAGTTGAAAATGGCCTGACGATGTGGGTTGTTTCCGATAACCTGCTTAAAGGGGCTGCCCTGAATTCAGTCCAGATTGCTGAATCTATTGTCGTGTCGATCAGGGGCTGATGCAAAAAGCAGCCTGATAATCTGAATGGTTCCCGTGTCAGCTGCCAACTGATACGGGAACTTTTCAAGCAGCCAAAGCTTCATCTGTCGCGTCAACCCATTCTCTGACCGTGTAGAAGTCGGGGGGGGTTCCAGTCCCCAGCATGCGCTGTCCGCTCCGCGTTGCTGCAAACTTTAAGATAGCTGAGCTGAGCTCGGATGCATTTGCGGTTGCGATGGACTTCGGGGTTCGATATCCCGCCCCAACACAAAGCTGAGCGTGTGTGACGCGCAGTCCTGGAATATGGATCATCAGCCGTGCCTGATCCTGCCAGTCCAAAATTGCCTTTCGATTGACGTAGCGAATATTGAGTTTTCCAGCTAGAGATTTCGGCTCGGCATCCAAAAGATCCTGCACTGTTACAATGCCGACACCTTCCAGCCGTTCTGCCGTTTTGGGACCAACAGAAGGACCAGCTTCCACATGGTCTGAAAGCTGGAGATATGGAACTTTTGCGATAGCTTTGGGTGCCGACGCTTCTTTAATCGCCTTATTTTTTGGGCTTGTGGTACTGTTTCTGGGTATTGAAGGCACCGTTTGTGCCGCAGAAACAGCAGACTTAGTAACATTTTGTTCTGATTTCAAAGGCACATCCGGCTTTGAAATGTTCTCAGTTGGCATACGTGATGGAACCACTTTAGGAAGCCTGCCTTGAGGGCAAGGAGAAGACTGACGGCGTTTTGCGCGCCGGACCTTCCACTCATCAGCCAGCGGTATTAAAACCTCTTCCGCATGCATATCGCGTACAATTTTCAGATCTTCACTGAGCGTTGCATTAACACGGCCTGTTTTTTCGTACTCATCATACATTCTCTGTAAACGGCGTATTTCTGATGCATTTTCCAGCTTATGAAGAACCCATTTTCGGGGGATACGCATCACAGCAAGAAACGTGTCGGATGTGAGATTAACAAGCGGCGCAGAGATGCCAGCTTCAACAAAAGCACGATCCAGGATTTTCGAGAAGCCCACATTGGAGTATACAATCAAACGGCCAATCAAATTGCGGCAGTTTGTGTCCAGGCCAGCCGGTGGATCGGTTGTTCCAAGTTGGAAATTATAACCTGCAATCAAAGTTTCATAATCGCAGTTTGCCAGTTCAGCTCCAGCAATCACCATGTCTTTGAGCCAGCTCTCGTCTGGACCTGCATCAATGACCGGCATGCCATATTTGAGGCCACGCTTGCGCAGATCATTGTAAGACCTTGAAATACTCCATTCCACAGCACGATGAATATTCGTTTCCGCCTCGCATTGTGCCGTATGAAAAGGGTGAATCGGATCTGTATAGTAGTGGCTTAAAACACCTGCGCACCAAACGGCCTGTTCCCAGTTGCCTTTTTTCAGCTCTCTGACCAGCATCTGATACCAGCTTTCAGCCTTTTCCGGTGCACCGCCCCAATAATTATCGCGGACATGCAAGACATGGTTTTTAAAGTCTTTGAATTCGCGATCCGGTGCTTTCGAACCTGACATATAAAGGTCTACGTGCTTGAGGAAAAGCGATCGCCATGCTGGCGCCTCATCTATCTCTAAATAGCGCAATGCATCTAGAGCCAACTTTTCATGGGTACCGTTGGCGTGGGCGGCATATATAACGCGAAAGAGAAAATTCATGTGGTGACAATCCATTGCTGCTTTTGACAACACGCATGCAAAGTATTTTCTTATTTCATTACGCGAGTCGTACCTGCTGAACGACGGCGGATTCCGTATCACCCACAGAGAATTCTAACATAATGTACGTGCGTATGAAGGCAGCTGTGTTCTCATTTGCGCAAGCGCGGATCTTCGATATCGTCGCATTCGCAATCCGATGTCGTGAAAGACCTTTCATCAGCCTGTTAGTGGCAAAATCCAAGCATGCCAACGCTGGCTATGCCAAACGGCTTGCGCTCCAGGAATATTAAGAGGCGGGATTTGTTAAATTCTTTGCTAGAGAAACGGCTATCGACAATGGCAAGGCCGCTGTCGTCTTGGAAAGACAGATAAATCTGTGCCGTGCCCTCGTGCACCGCCAGACGCTCGGGTTTCGCCGGCAGTTGTATTGTGGACCTTACTGCGAAACTTTCAAGATCGATTTGCCAAAGCCGGTCTCCTGACCGGCTTGCTGCGTACATTGATATGCCGAGCAAGCCAGGTCCCATCATATGTACAGGTTCAGACATTTTCAGCGTCTTAACAATGGCATGTTTGTCGATGGAATAGAGCGACACTTGACCGGTCTTCTTGGCAGGGAGGAAGACGTGTGAACCAGATGGCGTGACAAATGACCGATACACAGGATGCCCAACTGAAACATTTTTCAGTGCAGTGTTGAGCTGCAAGTCAATGGGTACAACTTGCGGCCGATCCGGGCCTGGCATAACAGCCACCCCCAAACGCCCTGAAGGGGTGCGGCTAAAATGTGAAACTCCGCTCGATGAAGGCAATTTGATTGTGTTCAATAGTTTTCCTGTTGGCAAATCAAGAACGAAGAGTTGCGAAGCTGCAAGAGTTGAAATGTATAGACGGCTGGATTTCTTACCAAAACGAAGATCATTGATATCAGAGAATGTCAGCGGACCAGCAAGCTGCATCCCTTTGTATGGATCGAACAGATAAAGGGCGCCTGAGGCAATTTCAGCGATCGCAAGCACTGAACCATCCGCTGCTAAAGCGACAAGATCCGGCGCAATCTTAAAGTTTACGACGTGCCGTATTTGGGAGCTTTCGAGATCAACGATTAAGGCTTTTCGCGTGTTTTTGGATGTGGCAACAGCGAATTTTGTGCCTGGGACCAAATCGAGACGCTCAGACCTGCTAGAAAGCGTAATTGTGCGATCGATCCTATCTGTTTGTGGATTAATGAACAGAATATCAGAACTGTTGCGATCAAGAGCGTACACATAATCTGATACATGAAATGTTTTTTTCGCGCGCTGCGGGTCAAGCTTCGCGCGTGCCTGCCCAAATAGATCTGATGGCTGAACCAATGTCACGCCGAGAAAAACAAGCCCGTGTATCAGCACCGTTGAGCTGAGGGCAACCAAACTACGGCAAACTATACTCATCTTACCCAACATTAGATTCTTATAACTAAAGATTCTTATGGCTAAAATAAAAATGACTTCTGGATTTCAGCGCCAATCACATGCGGCACGCAACACGCACTTGGTTTGTTTGTCAGCAAGAATTGACGTTAGCCAGACTTACATAAAGCTATCATATCACAATAGATCACTGTCCAGCCATAACTTAGGCCAACAAGTCAAATGCGCAACTGGCCTGAATATGGCCACAGTGTCACAAATTGCTTCGGTTGTGCACAGCATGCTCACGCGCTACGCGGAGATGCAAAACGTCTTCCGTCAGGCTTTAGAAGCTCTATCCTCTCAAAATTTCAGGGCCTGTGGAAAAAAAAGAAATTATATTTTTAGGTCAATATAGCTAACCTATTTTTAAGCTGCCTTATTTCCGCCTCACCATGCCTCATTCTTGCGAGGCGACAAATAAAAACGTTTTACTTCATAGCCTTATATATGCGCTCCGAGATTCGTAAGCGAATATTTTTACGCTGGTGCAAGGCATCTTCCATGGCAGGCTTCACCAAAGAAAATTTCTAAAACACCAAAAAAATTAGTCAGCGAGATTAACCTTTTTTTGAAGCATGGTTAATCAATTTCATATCAGAGCTGATATTGTTACTGCGCGTCAATAAAGCATATTGGCGACATGGCGCTGCGTTTCGCGGCAGTCTACAACGACAAACAAGAGAGCCTAGCAGGATGCTTACAAGATCATCTTTCGCTTGCCTGTAGATTGTACAGGCTTCGCAAGCCTTGAAAAAAATCACCCGTAACATACTGAAAAGTATCAACCATTTGAGCTTGTCTCAACAGTGGATTCGTGTGCTATGCCCAAGCTGTTTTCACGCATAGGTTTGTCTGGGAGCTTCTCCAGATGCGCAATTTTCTACCTTTTTGCTCTTTTTTTTCCGGCATTTGTGGTCACGAATGCGTTCGGACATAGTGTGAGCGTGGGATATACAGTAGATGGGGCAAACACAGTCACGATTTGGTATGGAACATATCACGATCCAGTTTCAGACTCCGTGACCAACGAGGGCAATATCACGATAACCAGAATATCTGACTCGCTCTCTCAAACTGGTGCTGCCAATCAGCTGACTACGACAAAGCCAGCCGGATTAATAGATGGCACAACAAACTTCATGGCATCAAGTTGCCCTGGCGGATCACTGACCCGCCCCCTTATCATATGGCAGGGCAGAACGTTTACAGGTGTTCCATCCGGCACATATTCAATTCAGCTAACTGGATCGTTCTCTATTGACTGGGACCCGTGCGACTCGACAATAAGTTCTCCATCCAGCACCTTTACCATTGACGTCGATCCTCCAATCTTCTCCGGTGTCCCGGCTAACTTTACAGTTGAAGCGACCGGATCTGCCGGTGCGGTGGTAAACTTTACACCGCCAACGGCATTCGATAACGAAGAAGGTAACTCCGTAACAGTAACGTCAAGTATTTCATCTGGTGCTCAGCTGCCACTCGGCAGCACAACCATTACCTTCACCGCGCAAGACACTGCGGGCAATGAAAGCACTGTTGACACTATTGTGACGGTGGTCGATACGACTGCGCCAGCCATTTCGATGCCTGCGAACATCACCGTAAATGCCGATCCGGCGACAGGCACAGCCGTTGTGTCATACACAGGACCAACGGCGACGGATATCGTCGATGGTACAGTAACGCCCACCCTGACCGCAGGTCTGGCATCGGGTGCAGCCTTCCCCATTGGGACCACAACCGTGAGCTACCAGGCCGTGGATGCTGCCGGTAATACCGCAACGGAATCCTTTACGGTTACGGTCAATGACGCTGCAGCACCGGTCCTCACGGTTCCATCTGACATCACCGTGGATGCCGATCCAGCGACGGGCACAGCCGTCGTGTCGTACACAGCGCCAACTGCAACCGATGCCGTCGATGGAGCCATAACGCCCACTCTGACCGCAGGTCTGGCATCGGGTGCAGCCTTCCCCATTGGGACAACGACCGTGAGCTATCAGGCCGTGGATGCTGCCGGTAATACCGCAACGGAATCCTTTACGGTTACGGTCA
>CAYUYL010000127.1:0-7188 GCA_964449195.1 uncultured Filomicrobium sp. | reverse complement strand
TCCTGTCGCCTAAAGGCGAGGGGTTTACTGATCCCCTATTAAAGACTCTAAAAAAGTTCATGATGGGAAAATCGTATTACATCGTTTCCTGCACCTTGACTTTTTTCTGCAGAGCCTCGAACTCAGCTTCAGGCATTGGAACCAGGCCATAGTCAGCAAGCGGTCCCTCTGGACCGATCATCTCTGGACCAGCGAAAAACTCAAGGTACTCCTTCAGGCCAGGAATAACACCGATGTGATCCTTCTTAACGTAGAAGTACAGCGGACGAGAAACTGGATATGTACCTGATGAGATTGTTTCAACAGATGGTGTGATACCATCGATTGTTGCAACAGACAGCTTATCTGTATTGTTTTCGTAGAATGACAGGCCGAAAACGCCAACGCCAGTTTTGTTAGAAGCGATGCGCCCGAGAGTTTCGGTGTAATCGCCATCAATGTCTACAGTGCCACCATCCTTACGGACTTTAATGCAGGATTTGCCGGCAGCCTTCTTAGCTTTCTTGTCAGGGTTTTCACCTGCATAGATAGCGAAGCCACCAGACTTTTTACAACCAACTTCGAGAACCTTGTCTTCAAAGACTTCACGAGTGCCGTGCTTTTCACCTGGGATATAAGCAGCAATCTTCCAGTCTGGAAGCTTATCGTTGACATCGCTCCACTTCTCGTTCGGGTTTTTAACCATTTTGCCTTTAACTGGAACTTCAGCGGCAAGTGCAAGATAAACGTCTTTTGGAGTAAGCTTCCACTCTTTACCTGCGTCCGCAGCTTTCTTTACTTCGTCAGCATTCGCAGCGAAAACGATGCCATCATAACCAAAGCTGATTTCGATGATGTTCTTAACGCCAGCCTTCGCGCAAGCTTTAACTTCTTTTTCGCGGATTTTGCGAGAAGCGTTGGCAACGTCGATAGTTGCTGGACCAACACCCTGACAGAATAGCTTCAAACCCGCAGAAGACCCACCAGATTCGATAATTGGTGTCTTAAACTTCTTGAAATCGGCCTTCTGGCTGAATGATTCAGCAACAATGTTTGCGTATGGAAGAACGGTTGAAGAACCGGCAACCTTAACCTGGTCGCGTGCAGAGACAGCACCAGCCGCGGCAACAACGCTGACGGCAGCCGCTGCTGTGAAAGCAACGAATTTAGTGTTCACGAATGATTCTCCCTGAATTGGGTTGCGAAGAGACAGAAATACAACGTGCATCCCCCCCTACAGCGCACAGAGCGCTGTGGCATCTTATTAGCAGAATAGCACTACCGTTTTATGACGCCTTAGAGTCCGTCCTTAAAATTAGCCAGTAAAATCAACGCCTCTCAATGCTCTGCATTATTGATTGTGGGATAGTCGGCATAAAGAGAGAAGCACAACTAAGGGGGTAAATTTCATATTTACGGACCTCGCTCACTCAAGGATCTGAATCATAAGTGATTCTGATGACTCAACATTTTTACGGACAGGCTCTTAAAACTTTGAAACACAATATTTAATCGAATTGCATTAATAATTGGCAGAGTTGAAAATCAAAGTTGAGATTAAATCCCGTCGATCGAAACCGTGAATACAGAGCCCTTGCCAGGCTCAGATTTTATATCAAGATCAGCACGATGGCGTGTCACAATGTGCTTCACAATCGCAAGCCCCAGCCCGGTTCCACCTTTCGCACGGCTGTCGACGGCACTGACACGATAAAAGCGCTCGGTCAGACGCGGAATATGCTCCGCCGCGATGCCAATACCATCATCAATCACGTCCACTTTGATTCTTCCTCCAGAAGCATTTCGCGGATTTTCAGACGTCACCACCACCTGCACTTCTCCACAGGGCCGTGCATAGCGTATGGCATTTTGCACAAGGTTTTGGAACACCTGGGAGAGTTCTTCCTCATCCCCCTGCACCCAGGCCCTGCCAATGGTATTTTCCAGGATCAGCTTGACATTGTGTGCTTCCGCAAGCGGCTCCAGAGTTTGCACAACCGCGTCAAGAACAGCCGTAATATCTACCTGATCGCGCGGCAGCAGATGCGCATTCATTTCAACACGGCTCAGACACAGCAGGTCGTCGATAAGTTGCGACATGCGTGTGGCCTGGGTCAACATCATCGACAGGAAGCGTTCCCGCTTTACCGGATCTTCGCGCGCCGGTCCCTGCAGCGTTTCAACAATGACCTTCAGAGATGCCAGCGGAGTCCGGAGTTCATGACTGGCGTGAGCAATGAAATCGGTTCGCATTTGTGCATGTTTTTGCTGATCCGTAAGATCACGAAGCACAATGAGAATTGTCGGTATGCCTGAGGCATTGTCGCTCCCGGCAATGCGGGATACAAAGGCCGACATGTGCCGTGCAACCGGCACACGATCCTGTAAATCAATCACCAGGCGCTCATCTGACACCCGCACCTGGTCGATGGCCGCAAGCAAATCCGGTTCGCGGCTTAACAAAGTGATTGAACCGCCAATACGGACGCGCGGGTACAGGTCGGCAACAAGTGGGTTATGATGCAGCACGATACCATCATCATTCAACGTCAGAACCGGATCTGCCATCGCATTCAAAATAGCGCGCCAGACTGGCTCTAAGGGCATCTGCGTGACTTGTATGGTCATCTTTTCTGTTGAGTAATTTCTATGTTCAGTGAAAGTGGCCGGAAAATCCGGCTCACACACCACCAAGCAATAATTATGCAACTATTAAAGTTCAGACCTTAATTCTTATGCGGATTGAGAGGTGGCGGCAGCGGACGCGCAGGAGATGCTGTTGGGCGCATCGATACCGGTTGCGACACCACGACATTATCAACCCTCACATCATCGAAACGCGTTTGATAGGCAAAACGGCCAGCAAACAACCAATAAAAAATACCCGCGGCAAGGCCTGTCACCAAGAATGCCCCCATGGCATAAAAGTTGATCACGCTTGGCATGGAAGGAGACTCTCCCATCACAATCAGTGCAAAACCGAGAATAGAAATAACAATGCCGACCATGCCATAATAAACAATGCTGCGGATACCCAACCATTCGCCCCATATAATGGCTAATACGGCAAATGGAAGTGCAAAAACCGCCGTTATGGTGGCGGTGTAAAGCATCCAACCGCCAACAGCTTCCCAATAAGGTGCGCTGGCATCGACCAACTCCGCAGGCGTTACGGCAAACATTACGGTAACGCCACCAGCAACAAGACAAGCTATGAGAAATCCGGCCACCACACGGATAACACTCCCAAGAAAACCCAACATGATCTATCTCTCTGTGCTTGATGGCCGAAGCGTTTTTCTTATTCGCCCAATGATCTTGTGCCCAATAACCTTGTATAGGCCGTACTCTCAATCATTCACGTTGTCTATATGGACAGATGCATAAGCGGAATGTCAAAACTCTCAATATTCAAGATGCTTGAAATGCGTAACAGTAATACGTTGCAAACTCAGGCATTACGGCCAGCAGTAATCCAATACGTAAAACCGCCCAAAAATCCTGCAGTCGCGAAAATAGGCCATACCGTACTATCCGGCATTGACAGATCGGCCGCGTAACTCAATTGAGCGATAAGCGGTATCATGGCCAAAGCGATGCCAGCACCTGCAATATAATAAATCATAGAACGCAACCGGGCAATTTCTCCAACAATGACAACCAGCAGCGCCGGCACAACGGTTGCTGCCGAGACCAGGGCAATGGAATGAGATAATATTTCAAGGTTGCCCGTGATCGTAATGTCCTCAGTCCCTTGCAACGCATGCGTCACGCGTTCCGCCCCCAGGGTAACAAGCACAAACAAGCTTGCAAGGCATGCCATGATAAAACCGGTCGGAACAAGAATAAGGCGGCTTATAAAACTTAGCATTGAGATATTCCCGTGCCTGCGTTGGGCCTTATTGAAACCGGACCACACGATATTGGCTGCAATCGCAACAACAGGTTGCATATAATAGCCAGGTGAGATGGCGCAGAAAAGATGCGGGCCTGTTGATATCCTGCTCCCTGCAACATTTTCATTCTTTCTTAGCATAGGCGAAAGCGACCTCGCATCTTTGAGATCGTGTGAAGCAGCCAGAACACAAACGAAATAATCCGCAGACTGAGAATATGACAGCCTGCGGAAACCGGATACATCACATCAGATCGCTTCGTTAATCCACGCCTCGAGTTTTGTTTTCTGTATTAAAGCACCCGTATGACGCGATGCAATCTCACCATTCTTGAACAGGATCAGAGTTGGCATAGCCTGGATCTGATAGCGGCTGGTGATCTCAGGGTTTTGGTCAACGTCAATCTTTGCGATCTTTACGTTGCCTTTCATATCTCCGGCCACCTCTTCCAACGCCGGTGCCATTGCCTTACACGGCCCGCACCACTCCGCGAAAAAATCAACAACAACAGGCTCAGAGGCGCTGAGAACTTCGGCCTCAAAATTATCATCAGAAACTTGATGTACGTTCTCGTCGGCCATGCCGTTAGTCTCCCCTATGAAACGTGCACGATGCACAATCGGTTGTATTTCAGGTAATCAGTCGATTATCGGGCGTCAAGGTTCCGGCCGTGAAGCGACCAAAGACGCTGTTGATGATTATCCAGGACATCAGCCGGGATTTCCATCACCTGAGGCCCGGACGTCCAGATAATCATGGCCCGCACGCTTTCAGATGGGAAAATATTGTGCAAAGCAAGGCGATAGGCAGCGAGTTGCACAAGGTAGGCAGACGGCGCCTCATGCACTGTCTGAGGCGGGCTGCGGTTCGATTTGAAATCAGCGATCAAGATGCCGTCAGGCGTTTGTGCAAGCCGGTCAATACGGCCTGTCAGCCTGAGTGGCGGACCACCAGGCAAGGGCGAGATGAGATCGGCAACAATTGGTACTTCGGCGCGCGCCCCTGCTGCGAAGACTGCCGCGCAAGCCGGATCAGCCATAACGCTCAGCACTTCTTCAATAATCGACGCGCAGACGTGCGCACCAAGGCCTCGGCCCCGCACGTTTATGTATTCCTCTGCAATATGACGGCGATCCTGCGGCGGATAAGCAGGTAAATGCTCAAGAAGAGCGTGCGTCAACTCCCCTCTCATAAAACTTTTTTCACCTCCTCCAGACCGTGGCAACAGAGGCTGAGGATCGGTAAACTGGCGTGTTCGAGATTTCCTTGCTTCGGCATTGGCCGTCAGGTCGAACTCATCTTCACCGCTGTCCAGGGGAAGCAGACGTGACGGCACCAAAGGTATTGTCAATTGAGGTTCATCCGGTGCTTTACTTAAGGCCCATGATGGCAGTGGCGCGTCACTGATATCCTTTATTTCAGGATCGGATTGAACAGCCACAGTTTGCGTTTGCGAACTCTCGATGCGCCAGATTTTTTCACCTTTCCCGCCATCTAATTCGCAAACATGGTCCTCAAGCCCATGCCAAATCGTATCATACCAGCATGCGTGAGGGCGGCGCTTTTGACTTTCATAACCAGCGACATAGACACGGTCACGCGCTCTGGTCAGCGCCACATAAAGCAACCGGTTGTGCTCTTCCAATTCTCGCTGGGCAACGACCGCGCGGCCATCTGCAATCGGCCTGAGGGCGCCGGCACCTTTGATCGCCCAGGCCTGGGGCGCGGCTTGTTCACCGGACACTTCAACGCCCGCCAGGTCAACCAGCGGACTTTGCGGCCCGCCCCCCGGCACCGTGCAGGTATCGGGTAAAAAGACGACTGGAGCCTCAAGGCCTTTGGCACCGTGCACGGTCATCACGCGCACCTCATCGCGCGCCTGCTCCATATCCCGTTTGATCTCGCGGGCACCATGGCGTAGCCAGGCAGCAAATCCCTGCAGTGAAGCCGGCGCCTGCTGATCATAGGCCAGCGCCAGGTTCATGAACTCATCCAGCGGATCGGCTGCATCGGGACCTAAGCGCCCAAGCAGTTGTGCGCGTCCTCCTTCGTTGTCCAGGATCATAGAAAAGAACTCATAAGGCGGCATAAAATCCGCAAATGCACGCCACCGTTTTAATCTGTCAACGGCAGCGCCAAAACGTTTATGATGCTGTTTGCCATCTTTTACATGGGCCAGAAGTGCAGACCATAATAGCCCCTTGCGCTCGGGCGCAAACGCCATGAGGTCGTTATCGTCGAAATGAAACAACGGAGATTTAAGAACACAGGCCAGTGACAGGTCATCCTCAGGCAATAGCAGGAAATCAGCCAGCGCCAATAGATCCTCAATAACCAATTGCTCGGTCAGTGCAATACGGTCAGCGCCTGCAACAGGAATGGCAAGGTTCTTGAGGGCGCGCACGATCTGCGGACCGAAGGGCTTGCGGCGCCTGACCAGAATGAGCACATCACCCGCCCGCACGGGCCGTCCTTGAGATGGCAGAATTTCACCGTTCTCAAGCCAGCCTTTGATGACACGTGCAATTTTTTCGGCAAGCATGGCAGCCGGTTCGCCGGGCGTAACATCATCCAATGGTGCAAAGGCCGGAGCAGGCTCTCTGGCCTCAGGTTTGATTGTAGGCCAAATTTCAAAGCGTCCGGCCTCACCGATCCGCAGGGCCTGATGACGAACGTCCGCACCTGAAATATTCATCCCCGGTATTTGCCTTTCATTGGCAAAAATCGCATCGACGGCATCCAAAAGCGGTTTGACCGTGCGGAACGATAGCGTCAATGGCACATCAGCCCAATTTTGCTCAGCGCCTTTCACTTGTTCTGAAAACCGCTGACCCGCCCGCGCAAAACGTTCCGGAGCAGCACCTTGAAAACTATAGATGGACTGCTTCTCGTCTCCCACGGCAAATACGGAACGAGATACCTCGCTGGCCCCCTCACCTGAGAAAAACTCCGCTGCCAGAGACTCGATAATATTCCATTGCAGAGGGCTTGTATCCTGAGCCTCATCCACCAGGATGTGGTCAATGCCGCCATCAAGCTTGTAGAGAACCCAATCCGCCACCTCATTTGCCGCGAGCAGACGCGCGGTTTTTACAATCAAGTCCTCAAAATCAAGCGCTGCACTGCGGGCTTTGGCGGCGTCATAATAACGCAGCATATGACTACTGAGACGTAACAGGGCCAGCGTCGCCTCAATCGTTTCCAGCCCCAGAAGCTCCTGGGCCAAGGCATAAAAAGCATCGCGCGCCCGCACCAATTTGTCTGCCATGCCAGGCTCTGCCGTGCGCACGCCCTTGGATATGAACTGCCTATC
>CAYUYL010000126.1:0-7262 GCA_964449195.1 uncultured Filomicrobium sp. | reverse complement strand
TAAGGGTTGCCGGAATTTCAGGCCTGTCTGCCCATGCAACGCCTTCCCGTGTGCGTATTCGTCTTATGAAACCAAATGAGGACTTGCGGCCCGGTCAGGCTATTGAGATTACTGCGACGCTTGCTCCCCCCATGCGGCCGGCCCTGCCGGGTGGATATGACCCTGCCCGCAGCGCGTTTTTCCAGAAGATCGGAGCCGTTGGTTATGCGTCTCGCCCGCCGAAGCAGATCAGCCTGCCTGCGCCTTGGGATTTGCAGATGAGTGCCGCCATCCAAAAAGTACGGCAGGATTTGGGCGACAGGATAACCGCGGCCGTACCGGGAGAGCGTGGCGCCATCGCGAACGCGCTTATGACAGGAGAGCGCGGGCTGATCTCTTCCGATACGCTGACTGCTTATCGTGATGCCGGTCTGCTTCATATCCTGTCGATTTCAGGGCTTCATATGGCGATTATGGCCGGAACAGTATTTTTTGCGATGCGTTTGGCTCTTGCGGCATGGCCGTTCGTCGCTCTGCGTTATCCGATTAAGATGTGGGCGGCGCTGGCGTCAATAGCAGCAGCAACAGCCTATCTTTTGATCTCGGGGACGACGCATGCAACACAGCGTGCCTTTGTGATGGTGCTTATCGTTATGTGCGCTGTTATTCTTGACCGTCCGGCTGTTGCCTTACGTAATGTCGCCATTGCCGGTGCTGCGCTGCTCTTTCTGGCGCCGAGCAATCTGTTGAATGTTGGCTTTCAAATGTCGTTTGCAGCTGTGATTGCGCTGGTCGCAGCGTATGAATATGTGCGTGACCGGCGTGCTGCTGAAGACCCTGAGATTCCGCGCGGTTCAGCCGTTGGGGTGCTGCTGTTCTTTGCCGGTATTGTTGGATTAACCCTGGTTGCCAGTCTGGCAGTTGCGCCGATCGCCGCTTATCATTTTCATAAAGGCCAGCTCTATGGCGTCCTGGCCAACCTTATTGCCGTGCCGGTATGCAATTTTCTTGTGATGCCGGCGGCTTTGCTGTCTTTTGTGGCGATGCCGTTTGGTCTTGAGGCTTTCCCGCTGTGGCTTATGGCGCAGGGAATTGATATCTTATGACATGGTGCGCGCGTACGGTTGCCGCTTTGCCTGGCGCGGTGGTTCGCACTCCGGCATTTTCCGTCTTGGCGTTTGCATTGATAATTTTTGGAGCGTTATGGCTTTGTATATGGCGGGGTGTTTGGCGTTTTTGGGGGCTTTCAGCCATCGTGTTTGGCATTTATCTGGCCCCATTGCATGGCCGGCCTGACGTTCTGGTGGCGGAAAGCGGAAGGCTTGTTGCTGTGCGGGATGAGAACGGGCGTTTTGCCGTAGCGCCCGGACATCGCCAGGTCTTTGAACTGACACGCTGGTTAGAATACGACGGAGATCCACGAAGTGTAGCCGAAGCCGGAGAAGGAAAAGCTTTTCGATGCGATTCCATTGGATGCGTGATCAGATATCGAAAATTCTATATTGCGCTTTCAAAATCTCCGGCCTCGCTCGCCGATGACTGTAGCCGCTCTCATCTGCTTATTCTCTCTTATCCTAAGCCTACTTCATGCGAGCCTGCAGGTCAGGCAATCGATTTCTGGCAGCTTCGGGATGGTGGCGCGCATGCGATCACCATCGACAAGGCGGGCTTGCTTGCGATGATAACGGTGGCTGATATGCGTGGTGATCGCCCTTGGACGCGTTCCCGACGGCGCAGGCTTGAGGTTGGGGAATGGCAAAGACGCAGCAAATCTTCAAAGCAAAACGATAAAAAGAGTACGCGTTCATTGGATACATCAGGCAAAGAGCGCATTGAAGTTGAGGATTTGCCGATGGAGTACCGATAGCCGGAGAGTGTGGAAGCATTTTATAGCTAAAGACTGTCGAGTGATAATGGTCTTTGATCTTAAAAACAGCATTTGGACATAACAAAACAGGTAAAAACTTTGAAACTCCAAGATAATGCGCGAATACAGCCGTCCACCGACTGATTGCAGCTGCGAAGCAGTTGAAAATGCCCGCAATTGTTGGTTTCCACGGCAAAATTAATACATACAAGACCTGATCTAGGTTTATGGCAATGACTTAAGCCATCGGCCATGGAAGACACAGCAGATGAGCGATTAGTAGCGGCGGATAAGTCCTACAAGACGGCCTTGTATGCTGACTTGGCCAGGGCCGAATGATCGTGTCTCAAATTCCGGATTTGCAGCTTCCAGATCAACCTTGCCGCTGCGTTTGCGCAGGCGTTTTAATGTTGCCTCCTCATCCTCGACCAGGGCGACGACAATTGTGCCATTTTCAGCAGTATTACAGCGCCGGATAATGACGGTATCACCGTCATGAATGCCAGCTTCAATCATGGAATCACCGCGTACTTCAAGTGCATAATGTTCGCCGTTGCTGAGCAGATCAGGAGGGCAGGCGATATCATGGGTATGATTTTCAATGGCTGAGATTGGTACACCAGCCGCAATTCGCCCCATCACAGGAACAGAAACCGTGCTGTTGTCAAGGATCGTAGATGATGGAAGCGGGGGCTTATGCCTGCTGCTTATACTACCTTCGATGACCTGAAGTTTTGCGGTATTTTGTGCTGGTAAATTTTCACCGCCGGTCTCTGATTCCGGGAGTTTCAGAATTTCCAGGGCGCGTGCCCGATGTGGAAGCCGGCGAATAAAGCCGCGCTCTTGAAGCGCCGTAATAAGACGGTGGATGCCGGATTTGGATTTAAGATCCAACGCATTCTTCATTTCATCGAATGACGGTGGAACGCCGTCTTGCTGCAGCCGTTCATTAATAAACATCAGCAGATCTTTCTGCTTTTGCGTGAGCAATGTTGCCTCCTTTAATGGAAATGCATGCGGGTGCACTTTACGGCTTTACAATCGATTTAGAATTCGCTCTGTTTTGCACTGTAAACGTTCGCGCTGTGTTCTGCAAGTGTTTCGTTGTTTGTATTTTTTTTATAATGGCAATCAAAAATCCAACGGCAAAATGTTTACACGTTCTCCTGGTTTAATTACGGGGGCATGCGGCGCCCGCACGACCAAAACATCAGCTGCAGCAAGTGTGGAGAGGAGTGAACTATCTTGCGATTTAACTGGGGTAACACGCTGATCGTCTCCGCTGCCTTGTGAAATTGCACGCATGTAATGCTGGCGCGGGCCGTTTTGCGGTAAGGCTTCGGTCACAATAGCCGTTTGCAAGTTGGTTGCGGGTGTTTGATAGCCAAGTAATGCTTCAAGTAGCGGGACAATGAAAATTCTGGTGCAAATCAGCGCTGAGACCGGACTTCCCGGCAGTCCGATAACGCGGGTATCCTGGAATTTGCCAAACATGAGTGGCTTGCCGGGACGCATGGCGATACGCCAGAAATCCAAGACCATACCCTGTGATTGTAAAACCTCTGCAACGATATCATGATCGCCAACAGATGCCCCGCCAATCGTCACCAAAATATCAGCATCCAGACCTGCTGCGCAGAGGCCGGCAAGGTGAGTTCGTTCATCGCGGGCAATGCCGAGAAAGGCTGCGCGTCCGCCGGCGCGCTCGATAACGCCTGCGATCCCAAAGGGATTTGAACAAATAATATTATGCGGTGCCATGGGCGCGCCGGGAAGAGTGAGTTCATCGCCGGTGGCAATCAGGGCGACCGTTGGTTTTCGCCTCACGGGCAGATCGGCATATCCCATGGCTGCAGCCAGAGTTATGGATCGCGGCGTGAGGCGGCTGCCTGCCTTAAGAAGGTGAGCGCCTTTGCGAAAGTCTATGCCCTGGTGGCGGATGTGTCTGGGATCGGGGCAATTTTCTGTTACGATGATCTGAGAGCCGGACCGTGTTGCGTTTTCCTGAATGACGATGGCATCAGCGCCATCCGGCAAAGGTGCGCCTGTAAAAATGCGTACGGCCTGGCCAATTCCCACTTTACCGCTGAAGCCGTGTCCGGCCGCAGCCTCGCCGATCACAGCCAGTGTTGCCGGAAGTGTTGCAACGTCATGAGCGCGTACGGCATAACCATCCATTGCAGAGGCATCAAAAGGCGGTTGGGTGATACGTGCGGATAAATCTTCAGCAAGTGTTCTGCCATCGGCCTCAAGCAGCGGAATGTGTTCCTGTTGAGCGGGCGGCACACCTTTGGTTATGCGCCTTAAAGCCTCTTCAACGCTGATCATCTCTCTTATTATCCATGAATACAGCCCATTTAGGCAGAGTTGCCGCTGTCCGCCATGTACGTGCCGGAGCGTCCGCCGCTCTTTTTCAATAGTCTGATACCATGGATCTCCATACCCCGATCAGCGGCCTTCAGCATATCATAGAGTGTCAGACAGGCGATGGAGACAGCTGTTAGGGCCTCCATTTCAACGCCGGTCTTTCCGGTGACACGCACCAAGCTGGTTACTTTCAAGCCCGTGCCGTTCTCGAGCTCATCGAAGTTGACGGCGACCTTGGACAACATGAGGCTATGGCATAGTGGTATGAGGTCGTGGGTGCGTTTGGCAGCCATGATGCCAGCGATGCGGGCCGTTGCGAGAACATCTCCTTTTGCGGTTTCGCCGGTCCGGATGAGTTCCAATGTTCCGGGTTGCATGGAGATGCAACCTTCTGCAATGGCAGTCCTTTGCGTTTGTGCCTTGCCGCTCACGTCAACCATTTCGGCATCGCCATGCTCATTAATATGCGTGAGATCCGGCATGGTGCGCCATCCTATCCTGCAAGTAGTGATTGTGTTGCAGCAGTGACATCTGCATGGCGCATTAAACTTTCACCAACAAGGAAAGTGTGCACGCCAGATTTGGCGAGGCGTTGCAAGTCTGTATGTGTGGCAATGCCGCTTTCCCCAATTACAATACGGTCCTCAGGAACGCGGGGGGCCAGGCGCTCGGTTGTCTCAAGGGTTGTGTCGAAAGTTCTCAGGTTGCGGTTGTTGATGCCGATCAGACGGGCATCAATGTTGAGCGCACGGTCCAGTTCCACTTCGTCATGCACTTCCAGAATTGCATCCATATTCCAATCACGGGCGGCGGCGGCAAGTTCTGAAGCGAGAACATCACCAATCTGGGCCAGGATAATCAGAATGCAATCTGCGCCCCATGCACGGGCCTGTGGCACCTGATAGGTATCGATCATAAAATCCTTTCTGAGTGCCGGCATGCTGGTTGCCGCGCGTGCTGCCGACAGAAACTCCGGCGCGCCTTGAAAGGATGGTGTGTCCGTTAAGATGGAAAGACAGCTTGCGCCACCCGCCTCATAGGCACGGGCGAGAGAGGGCGGATCGAAATCAGCGCGGATCAAGCCTTTGGAAGGACTTGCTTTTTTAATTTCAGCAATAAGCGCGAACTCATGAATGGTGCGCCTGGCCTCGAGAGCTTTGGCAAACGGGCGTACAGAGGCTTGCGCGTGTGCCTGTTCTTCCAACTCTGCAAGCGTCAGTTTGGTCTTGGCGGCTGCGACCTCTTCACGTTTGTAAGCCGTAATTTTATCTAAAATATCACTCATCAATTGGGTCTATAGCTTGGATTATGGGAATTTGGAAATAATAAAAGAGGCGTCAGGTCAAGCTTTTTTATGATATGCTTATAGAGCTTCCCAGCCGGGTTTGGGCTGCATGAGATCTTTCGAAGTTTTCACTCGCCGTCCTGAAATACTGATGTGAGACCGCTGCTGGATTGTTCAAGCCAGGCGGGAACGGGTAAATCTTTGCTGCGGAGAAAATCGGGATTGAAAAGCCTTGATTGATAACGTGTTCCATAGTCGCAGAGGATCGTGATTATCGTGTGGCTTGGTCCAAGCTCTTTGGCCAATTGTACCGCGCCAGCGACATTCACACCGGAAGATAGGCCGAGGCATAATCCTTCATCTTCCAAAAGCTGAAAAGTGTATTGAATTGCGACTTCATCAGGAATGCGATACGCATAGTCGACGATGGCGCCTTCAAGATTGGCTGTAATGCGGCCTTGGCCTATGCCTTCTGCGATCGAGTTGCCTTCGGAGTTCAATTCTCCCGTTTTGTAATAGCTATAAAGGGCGGCGCCTGGCGGATCAGCGATGGCAATCTTGATGTTTGAGTTCAATGATTTGAGGCCCATGGAAACGCCGGCCAGTGTGCCGCCGGAGCCGACAGCGCAAGCAAATCCGTCGACCTTACCCTGCGTCTGCTCCCATATTTCTGGCGCGGTCGTTTCAATATGCGCTTGTCTGTTGGCAATATTATCAAATTGATTGGCCCATATCGCGCCATTTGGTGCTGTTTTCGCCAATGTCTCAGCCAGGCGTGCTGAATATTTTACAAAATTGTTGGGGTTGCGGTAGGGCGCTGCCGGGACTTCAACAAGTTGTGCGCCAAGCAGGCGTAGGGTGTCTTTTTTTTCCTGCGCCTGCGTTTCCGGGATGACGATGACACACTTATATCCCAAAGCGGCGCCTACCATCGTCAAGCCAATACCCGTATTCCCGGCTGTGCCTTCGACGATTGTGCCACCTGGCTTCAGATCTCCAGATGTAAGAGCGTCTTTGATTATATAGAGTGCGGCACGATCCTTTACCGATTGACCGGGATTTAGAAATTCCGCCTTTCCCAGTATTGTGCAACCTGTTTGTTGTGAAACCCGGCGCAGCTTGATAAGCGGCGTGTTGCCGATGGCTTCGGTTATATCCTGAGCAAAAGGCACGTTGAAATTCCTCATTTTACGCTTCGCCGACCATGGAATGGATGAATATCATTTAACGCATGATGGTCAATATAGCCCAAAAGCGTGAGTAGCTTAACCTAAATGACAGGTTTCTATGTGGCAAAATCGATGCTGCGGATTGCCATTTCTAGCTGTATGAAGCGATTGGAATGATTGCTCTTAAATTATGTTTGCCGAGTGCCGGTATAATCTCTGTCTGCCGTTATCTCTTGCGTTGCCGTACTGTAATTGTGGGACAGGGTGGTAGTTTCTTGGAGTATATGATGCAGTCACTATTTCAGCCCGCCATGATATGTATGATCAACTTTAGGAGGCATTTTCATAGTATTCCCATTAACCCGTGTGTTGCGGGATCACAATGATTTGTGTACAAGAGCTGTCAGCGATTGCGCGTATCGTAACTGCAGCATTCGTTTGAGCTGCTCTTTCCTAAAACTCTGTACCACAGGCGATTTGGAATATTTCATTGGCTTGAGCTTCAAACGCCATTGAATTAGGAAAGTGGCTGGTTTGCATCTTTGGCGGGCGTGGTGGAATTGGTAGACACGCCAGATTTAGGTTCTGGTGCCGC
>CAYUYL010000125.1:0-7310 GCA_964449195.1 uncultured Filomicrobium sp. | reverse complement strand
CCTTCACACTTGCCAGGCCCATCGCACATAGCGCGCGATACCCGACATGGTGATGGCTGAAACGCAATAGCTTCGTCCAGAATTTCAAATCGCCTGTCAACCCCTAAGGCCGACAAGCCGCCTGAACTCCGCCGCCTGCGTTTCTCTTTCTACATTATAAATTTTCAAAGAGCACTCGATAAACACGACACAAAAATCGCAAAAAGCTATAATTTGGCAATTAACCAGCCATTTCCAAGTTGTCTAGGAATAAAGAATCTGATTAATATTGTGATCGAATATTTATCGGTCGTTGGTGCGTTGCGCCCCGACGAGAACTTCAATAAATACAAAACCACTACCGTTGTCAACAAGATATTTGACGGCGGCGTTGTTTTTTTTGCGCTCCGCGCTTAAGCCCTTGTTTTAGAAGTGAATTTTTATGACTTTCGTAGGAGTGGTTTGAGCATCATTGGTTTTGGTTTTTGTTTTCTATTTACTGTTCAAGAACCATTTACAGCCCATGCGGGTTTCACTATCACTTCATCATCATACTGGTAGTTAAATTTGCAGATTTATATTGCTGGAAAAATGTTCATATATTGGTATTTGATATGAGTTCCGATTGTTTTTCTTGGATACGGAAAACCGCCACTTTGTTCCAGAAAAGTGGTGGTTGATTTGGCGGTGTTCGCAAATGAGCTTCTGCAACTTGTGATATGTTTTATCGCAATGTCAGCGGCTTTCTGCAGGACACACAAAATCTTTTTTGTCACGTATATCCGGCAGTACTGCAGATTAGCCGGCCAGGGAAACACCAACTGAGACTGGAGGCAAGCATCTTGGTGGATAAAAGACGGTATGCACCGACTGGGCGCTATCGCACTCCATATACAGAGCAATCGGCTCGCGGCCTTTCCCAAGTCTATAGCGGCCGCGGTCGGCGAACTTATAATGACGTCTACGACCGCGACCATAGTGGAGGAAAAGGACGATGGCTTATCAGTACATGCGTTGCAGCGGCTGTTAGCACAGTTATTATTGCGATCGTCATTGTAGGCTCTTTGGACAGTCAGCCAAGTTTCAATAGCGTGATTGATCACATATCGGATGCGCAAAGGCCTGACGAAACGGCGGTACAACAACGCAATTTTCTTGGCGGTTTAAATTGGGCCATGCCCAAGTCTGGTAAACTTCAGATCGCTAGTGGTGCACTTTCAGCACGGTACACAATACATGAACAAGTCAATGTGCAACGCAACAACCGTCCGTTCATAGAAATACGATCTTACATGCGCATCGTCGCAAGGCTTGCTCCAGCGACATCACGAAACGCTGAACGTATTCCACGTTTCAACCCATTGACACTTTACGCAACAAAAGCGGACGACACCGACGGTAACTCCAATAAAAATGAGAATAATGAGCTTGGGAAGGTCGATATACGAGTCGTCAATCTTCTTCCTGGGATCTATCCAAACCAAGAGACTGTTCAGCTGAACACAAGTGATGTGACAGCAATCGTACAACGTGCACAAATTGCATCAGACTTGCGCCAGGAGGCTAGCCTTGATCAAACCGGGCGTTTGCCGGCGGGCTTGACGCCCGCTTATCTCTCGAGCGATGGCTTTGGCCCTTCGCCGCTGGATCAAATTGACCCCAACGTAACTATTCTGCGCCGTAAAATAACAGAAGACGTGGAAGACGACGAAGACACACAACCTGGCGAGGTTCGTGTGGTTCGCGTTGGCAAGGGGGACACGGTCACGCGCATCCTGCAACGAATGCGGGCCCCCACCTGGCTTGCCGGCAACATGATCAATGCTGCCAATACAGTCATGGCCATGAATAGAATTTCACCTGGCCAGGAAATTCACGTCCGCATGGTTGAATCTGTTACCCAACCAGGGCTGTTGGAACCGGCGGGTTTCACTGTATTCGGGCCCGGTCATGATCATCTTGTTACGGTCAAGCGGGATGCAGGCGGAGAATTCAAGGCGAGTGCTAAGATTGACCGTGATACACTCCTGCAATCACTCAAATCTGGCGCAAATCCTGGGAATTTAAATAGTTTATATTCAGCTATTTATGACGCTGGATTAATGCAAAAACTAGATGATGCGCTAATCCTGAAAATTTTACGTACTCACGCATACAGCATAGATTACCGCCGCCGGCTGCGAAATGGAGATCAGGTGGAATTATTCTTTGAATTCCGCAAGCAAGAGGACGGCAGCACAGAACTCGGTGAGTTATTTTATACATCCATCATGACAGGCGGCGAGGCAAGCCAGTTCTGGCGCTTTCGCAGCCGCGACGGCATTGTCGATTATTATGACGAACGCGGTCATAATTCTAAAAAATTTCTTATGCGCAAGCCTGTGCGCGGATCAGCTATACGCTTGACATCAGGCTTCGGTTTCCGCAATCACCCCGTATTGCAGCAACGCCGGATGCATACAGGTGTGGACTGGGCCGGGCCGCGAGGCACGCCGATCCTGGCAGCTGGCAAAGGCATCATTGAAGAAGCGCGGAGACGCGGAACCTATGGCAATTATGTACGCATCAAACATGCTAATGGTTATGATACGACGTATTCACATATGCACAAATTCGGACCTGGAATTCGCAAAGGGGTAAAAGTCAAGCAGGGTCAGATCATCGGTTATATCGGATCTACAGGTCTGTCTTCCGGCCCTCACTTGCACTATGAGGTTCTCGTTAATAAACGCTTCGTTGATCCTCTCAAAATCAAGGTGCCAAGGGAGAGACGGCTGTCGGGAGAAGATTTAGCTGCCTTTCAGCGCGAACGGAGCCGCATTACAGATCTCCTGAAACGTCCCCCAGTGGAAACTGATACCAATTGATTCCGGCTACACCAAATCATCTGGCTATCACGGGTATGCAGGTTGTGAACCGTTGAAAAATTCATCGCTGCGGCAGACTTGATCTTGCTTTATAGCATGCTGCCTCCTGATAGCCTTAGATTTGCGCAAAGTTGATCCTTAAGCTAAAGCCAAGCAATCCAATCTCATACTTTTGACGTGCGCTTAATCAGCTTCTAAGGTGATGTCATGCTACGTTTATTTCGAAATACATGCCTCAGTGCAATTCTCACTCTACCGACTTTCGGTGCAGCGTTTACATCAACGCTTTATGCGCAACCCGCCAATCCATCAGAAAATTCAGAGTCGGTTACACCCAAATCTGAACCAACCAGATCACGCTCAGCGCTGGCAGCTGTTTTGAAAAATGGCATCCCAAAGAATGCCATTAAGCGCGCGCAGGTCCGGGACAATCTCTATGCTTTACTGGCAACAAGCGATGATAAAAAATTAGCCCAACAAATCCAGCGGGCCTTACAACGTGTTTATATGACGTCGGGCAGCCCAACTGTTGATATTTTAATGCGCCGCAGCGTCAAGGCGATCAGCGCTGATGAGTATGCAAAGGCTTTGAAGTTTCTCAACGCCGTGACGACATTAGCACCAGACTATGCAGAGGGCTGGAATCAACGCGCATTCAGTTTCTATAAACAAAATAAGCTGCTGCAAGCTGCTGGAGATTTACGCCGTGTGCTGGCATTGGATCCAAACCATTTTCGTGCATTGGCAGGTCTTGGTGCAATTCTACGCGAAGTGGGCGACGATTCCGGCGCATATAAAGTTTTCAAGCGCTTGAATGAAGTTAATCCGCACTCTGAAAATGCCGCAAAAGCCCTTGAAGATCTTAAACTCAAAGTTGATGGGCGCGGTATATGATACGCCAATTCACAAGGCTTTGTTATTTATTATTTTCCGGCACTCTGAACGGCGTGAACCCAAATACACCGGCAGTGTATGGATTGCATAGACCTTAACTTCATGAGCCTCTGAAGCTCCGCTAACCTGCAATCTGACAACGTTGGGCACAGCCTTTAATTTTTGTCACGAAACGGCAAGAAGTTCAGATGTGTGCATATGACCATTGTTCACCAGAGTTGGCTTAGTGAAAGCTTTTGTACCGCTTATAATGGCATCCAGCATACGCGGATGCTATGGGGCGATATTGCAAGACACACACTCGCCCAGATACTTGCTACTATTGAATATTTCACAGATTTTCCAGCCTCTGAATACCAAGCTGAAGATTTGCACATAACTGACAACACAGTTACTCCTGCACCATCTTGATTACACGACAATAACATCTCACTGCAGCCCCCCCTATCAATGAGACCTTCATACGCGCGACGCCAAAAACGCAAGCAGTTAGCAGATTATAATATAGTGGAGAACGCCAATGGCAGCACGTCAGATATTGTCAGATATCGGCTACTACGATCTTAAACCGGGCAAGCTCGCAACCGTTGTTACATCCCTTGAAATGCTGACCAAACCCGATATCCCGCACACAGCATCGCGCATTGACGCAAACCTGGACGCATGGTCTCCAGCAGATCCTGCATCCTATCGTGCTCTTTTTAGGCACGTCGGCGAAAATTGGCTTTGGTGTTCGCGGCTGCTCATGACAGACGATGAACTGTCGGTCATCGTCAATGATGTGCAGGTGGATGTTTATGCTGTGATGCAAAATGGCATGGCTGGCGGGCTTCTAGAGCTTGACTACCGCCAGCCGATGACCTGCGAAATATCCTACTTCGGCCTCGGAAGCGAGTTGATTGGGCAGGGTGTTGGCGGCTGGCTGATGTGCCAGGCTATTAAGCATGCATGGTCGCACGATATTCAACGCCTGTGGGTCCACACCTGCACCCTGGACCATCCCGGAGCACTCGGATTCTATCAACACTTTGGCTTTAAGCCGTTTAAGCAGCAAATCGAAATTATAGATGATCCGCGTTTACATGGCACCTTGCCACGCACTGCGGCACCACAAATCCCCATGATCACCCAGAACTCAAATATGGAGCATTGACCAGTCGTGAAGCTGCGCCTATCACCTGTCAGTTCCAAAGGCTGATTTTTGAGGACATAACATTTTCATGACAAATCAACGGGCGCACTTCGATAATCTTGAGACACGCGATCCCGAACAACGCGAATTGGCCTTGTTTAACATGTTGCCCGGCTTATTAGCCCGTACCCTGAGAGAGGCGCCCGGCTGGGCAAGCCATCTCAAGGGCATCGATCCGGCATCCGTGACATCACGCGAGGCGCTCGCCAAGCTACCGGTCATGAGGAAATTTTCACTCAAGGACATACAGGCTTCAGATCCACCACTTGGAGGCTTTCCGACAACTAATCTTATGTCGCTCAATCGAGTGTTTATGTCTCCGGGACCAATTTTTGAGCCCGAGGGCCATGGCGAAGATTGGTGGCGATCCGCAAGGGCCTTGTTCTCCGCAGGGTTTCGTGCCGGTGACATCGTGATGAACACCTTTGCCTATCACTTGACGCCCGGGGCGTGGATTGTTGACGCTGGTGCACGCGCCTTAGGATGTACCGTTATTCCCGCCGGCCCTGACAATACAGAGCAGCACCTGGAGGTAATGGCGCACCTGAAGCCAACTGCATATGTGGGCGTGCCAGACTATCTCAAGATCCTGCTGGACAAGGCGGCAGAAGCAAGCAAAGACACGTCATCGCTCACTCGCGCGCTGGTCTCGGGCGGAGCTTTGCTGCCGGAACTGCGACAGGAATATCTCAACCGCGATATTTCTGCTTTCCAGGTCTATGCGACTGCCGACGCAGGCACGATCGCCTATGAGAGCGAAGCTCTTGAGGGCATGATCGTAGACGAAGGCCTCATACTTGAGATCGTTCGCCCGGGCACAGGCGATCCGTTACCGCCGGGCGAAGTTGGCGAGGTTGTCGTCACAACATTCAACCGTGATTACCCTATGATCCGTCTCGCGACAGGTGATCTTTCGGCCGTGCTGCCAGGTTTAAGCCCATGCGGACGTACAAATACACGTATTCGAGGCTGGATGGGGCACGCTGATCAGGCCGCAAAGGTCAAAGACGTTTTCGTGCATCCACAACAAATTGCCTGGGTTTCAGACCGCTTCCCTCAGCTTGGCCGCCTGCGCCTAATGATCAGTCTTGATGACGGACAGGATATCGTGGTGCTTAAGGCGGAAGCCCTGCATCACGAGCAACAACTTGCTGAAGACATTGCAGGCACATTTGGAACAATCACGCAAGTCAGATGCGCCGTACAACTGGTGCCGCCCGAAACTCTACCCAACGACGGTAAAATCATCGACGATATACGCTCTTAACATGCATATTTCATTAAAATGACTATGGTTCAGTATAGAATTAAATTGCTAATTGTGCGAAATCTTAGGCTGAATCCGACTGCTCTTTGTTGACGGTCATAAATGCCCAGAACGCACCATAAGTCGAGACGCAAAATGGCACACAATATGTGAGAGAGATCTTCCACCAGTTTATCGCAGCGTTGGATATGATTGCATCGCCCTGGTTTATAATATTGAGAATACTACCGACAACAGCCATAATCAAAAGAGAGCGTTTCACTACGGGCCAAGCAAGAGCCGCGCGCAAAGCTACGGTCCAATGATGTTGTGCACAGTGTGTTTCTTTATTCTGCACGTCTCCATCTCTCCCAATGACCTAAGATCCAACATTCTCCTGGCCATCTCGATTTACTGCGATTGTCTCGATAGGTTTGACACGCAGCGCCGTGATGCGATTGCGGCTCTTGCGCAAAATCTCAAATCGATAGCCATAGAACGTGAACGCCTGCGCCGGTTCGGGAATCAGCTGGGCCTCATGAATGACCAGACCAGCGATGGTTACCGCCTGATCATCCGGCAAATCCCAATCCATCTCGCGGTTTAAATCGCGCACGGCAACGCCGCCATCGACATTTACCGTACCGTCAGCCTGCGGCCGGATCGAAATATCACCGGCATCGTGCTCATCCGTAATCTGGCCGACGATTTCTTCAAGAATATCTTCAAGCGTGATCAGCCCCTGCACTTCGCCGTATTCGTCGACCACCAGCGCCATCTGGGATTTGCTTCCCTGGAAAGCACCCAATTGATCACTTACGCTGGTTGTGTCGGGTACAAACCAGGGGTCTGATGCAATTTTACTTACATCCAGCTTGTTAACATCCCAATTGCATTTACCCAGCTCTTTCAGAAGGTCTTTGGAGTGCACAATACCAATAATGTTATCAGGCTCGTCTTTCCAGATCGGCATACGCGTGTATTGGCTGCGCAAAACATCCTCAACGATTTTCTGCGGTGAATCTGCGGCGTCGATTGTCTCCATCTTGGTGCGGTGCACCATAATGTCGTCGAGTTGCAGTTCCTTAAGATCAAGAACACCACCAAGTTGCTGAGCTTCATCCTTATCGAC
>CAYUYL010000124.1:0-7341 GCA_964449195.1 uncultured Filomicrobium sp. | reverse complement strand
CAGTGAACGACCACCGGCTAAAAGCCGGATTGGTCCGCCATTCGGCGGACTGGGTGCCCGAAACAAACTTGGTCTTTTGACGCCTCCGTGCCGCAAAATTAGGAGAAACAAAAGATCAATAACGAAAAAGCTCTCCTCTTGATCCCATGCCGCCTAAAGGCGTGGGGTTTACGGATCCCCTATAGGGGACTCTAAAAATGACATGCAGTTTATATCATTTGGAACATGGCAAACTGTGGCTTTATAGCCAACATGTATTGTCTTGCATCAAACATGTATGATGGGTATTAACCATGACGACATCGCTCTTTTTGTTATTGTTGCCCAAATGCGCTGCTTAAATCAGATCAAACCTACGCTTTGAACCAAACAGTCTAACCAAGAGTATCGATAGACGCAATGAGGCGACTTAAGTTAAAGATGCGATATCTCAACATCGCAATCATTGCATTTGTATTCTCGATGGCAGCGCTCTATGTTCATTACGCTCCCAAGATAGGGGGGCTGAAAATCGATTTTAAGGGTGGATCTGTTGTAGCCTCAACAAGAGATCAATATTTCCTAGGCGCACCGATTGTTATAGATGCATTTTCCGGCACCGTTATAGAGAACGGCCGTCTCATCCACATATTGCCGTCAGATCGCGATTACGTTGGCAGTGAAGCGCAGGCGCTTCTACTCAACGGACAGGCACGGCTTGCGCTTGAGAATACTGACATTAAAATCGGAAAATTAAACAATACATTAAATGCTTCGCAATCCACCACCTCTGAATCACTTCCAAGCTCAATACTGAAGTCTTTGAAAAAATTGAAATTTTCCGAACTTTTAATCCGCAACAGTGATATTAACATTGCTCTGCCGGGAGATTTTGCCGAGCGCCTCAATAAGAGTCGTTTGACTGTGCGCCAACGCAATAAAGGTAGCATCGTCATTACTGGTACTGCTGTTTGGCGCGGTCAGAATATTAAGCTCGACGTACAGACCGGACCACTCCATGATACACAGTCAACTATGCCGCTGCGCTTCAGCATGCAGGGCCCAAATATCACGCTACGTTTTAATGGCGCTCTCGTAAGAGGAGATCAGCATTCACTGGAAGGCAACCTGAGCGTTAATATCAAGAACTCGTGGAAATTTGCCGAAGCACTCAATCTCATATGGCCCAGCATTGCAACGACTAAATCTTTCACTTTATCAGGTCCAGTAAAATGGTCGTCGGCCTCGATTGCATTTGACAGAGCTGAAGTCCGGCTTGATGAAAATAAGGCTAGCGGTGCCCTGACGTTTAAGACAAGCTCCAAGCGCCCTTTACTCTCTGGAACCTTGGCATTCGATAAGCTCAACCTGACACCAGGTGCGCCATCCAACACCGGCCGCGAATCTTTCAAAGACAGCCTATGGTTAATAGCAGCAAGCCTTTGGTCGAAACCCATGATTACCGTACTCGACGCAGATTTGCGCTTGTCTGCAAAGCAGGTTTTGGTAGGGCCAACTGTTCTTGACAAGGTCGCCGCAACATTATCCTTGAAAAATAACAAGGTATCAGCGCGTTTGGCAAGCTTAAGTTATGAGGGCGGGTCTGGCACCGGTCAATTGACAATCAACTTTGATGACCTGTTTCCTCGAACAACGATCCGGGGTAAAATTAATCGTGTGTCTCTGGCAGATATGACAGAAACGCTGCTTGGAGCACGAATTCTGGATGGGCCAGCCGATGTCACGGTTGATATCGAAGCAAGCGGGACACGTTTACAGACCGCCCTGGGACAAGCCACGGGTCACATCAAGATTGATCAGAGCGGAGAAGGGGCGCTTGCTCTGAATCTCATGGCCTTGACGACTGACGCAAAGGCCACTTCGGATGGTAAGCCCCAAACGACTCTTGAAACTAAAAATATCCCAGCTGAAATTCTACTGGGTAAAACGAAAACAGACGAACTAATTGCATTCATGGATATCAAAAATGGAACAGCGGAATGCACCAAATGTGAAGTGAAGTTCGGCGGCTCGCACCTTGCGAAAATCGATGGCCATTTCGATTTGCTATCACATGAAGTCGATATGAAGCTGCTTCTTCAGAAACAACAAGTAGAACGTGATCAGGGCGGCCAAAAACCTACCACGCTTAAGGCTATAAGAGGCCACCTTGTATCCGTGAAAGGTCAGCTTCTACATCCAAACCTCAACGTATCGCGCATTCTTGCGCCGCCGGAAACGCCCGAGACTTTTAAATTCAAGACGAACCAAATTCCTCCCCCTTTATCCAAACGCCCGTAAACTTGTTAAACCATTGAAAATTTCAGAAGGAATATCCCCCCTTATTGCGGCTGCGGTTCCTTTCCCTTTGGCACACCCAATTGACGAACACCCGTCACAATAACTGATTTTCACAAGCAAGACTTACGGGCTGATTTATAATGGCTGTCTTACAACAGGTAAGTTGATCAGATACCTTGCCCGTCCTCATCCAAATTAAGTGTTTTACCTTGCCGGCCTGCCAGATCCTGGATGAACTGCCACGCAACACGGCCGGAACGTGCACCACGTGTTGTTGCCCACTCCAATGCATCACTCTTCAGAAGCTCCGGGTTACTGCCAAGGCTGAAGTGAGACGCATACCCATAAACCATATCAAGATACTGGTCCTGCGTGCAGTTGTGAAACCCAAGCCACAAGCCAAAGCGATCTGAAAATGAAACTTTTTCCTCAACGGCTTCTCCCGGGTTAATTGCCGTAGCACGCTCATTATCCATCATATCCCGTGGCATCAGATGGCGCCGGTTTGATGTGGCATAAAGCACAACATTGGGCGGACGACCCTCAATACCACCATCCAGAACCGCTTTGAGAGATTTGTAGCTCGCATCATCATGGTCGAATGACAGATCGTCACAAAAGACGATAAAGCGATCATCGCTCCGGCGGATCAGATTAAGACAACGTGGCAGACTATCAATATCTTCACGATGAATCTCAACCAGCTTAAGGTCGGGTTTGTTATCTCCATTCAGTCTTAAGAGACGGCGAACTTCGCCATGGGCTGCCTTCACCAATGAGGATTTCCCCATGCCGCGCGCCCCCCACAACAAGGCATTGTTCGCGGGATAGCCGCAGGCAAAACGTTTTGTATTTTCAAGGAGTTGATCAGATGCACGTTCAATCCCCTGCAACAGTGAGACCGGCAATCGGTTGATCTGCGCCACAGCCTGAAATTGATCAGGGTTTGTATGCCAGACAAATGCCTCCGCAAGTGTAAAATCGGGTTCCTGGGGGATAGGCGGTGCAATGCGATCCAATGCAGAAGCAACACGCGCGAGAAGTTCTTGTTCGCTCGCAGACATCAATTTAACACTCTCCTTGCACCACGGCGTTTCGGACATAATATCAATTTAGAATTTCCTGAGATGTGGTCCTTCATCACGGCAGCCGACTGGGGAACTGCGCCGCGTATTCAGCCTATAAGTCGCAAACAGTTGTCACGTTGCAATTGTAGGGCTTAAATTTATATAACCAACACAAACGGGTGCATGACCAATACTATAAAATCTCTGTGTCACGCACCCTACCATGGTGGACACGATCTAGAAACAATAACGATAAGGTGCGAAGGCGCTCATGTTTATTACACCTGCATATGCACAAGCTGGAGGTTCTGATCCGTTTGGCGGATTTGCCGGTCTTATTCCGATCCTCTTAATGATCGTGATCTTCTATTTTCTGCTGTTCCGGCCCCAGCAGCAACGCTTGAAAGCACACCAGGAAATGGTGGCCAATCTCCGGCGTAATGACATTGTTGTCACTTCCGGTGGCCTGATTGGCAAAGTCACCAAAGTTAAGGAAGATAGCAACGACATCGAAGTTGAGATTGCAGAAAACACCAAAGTTCGCGTGGTTCGCACCTCAATCACCGAAGTGCGCTCCAAAAGCGACCCGCTTAAAGACTAAACCAAAGATCTACGGATCAGCACTCGTGCTGATCCGTACCGGGCGCTCAAAGCTATGCAACGGGCTTTGAAGGCCGCAGCAGGCAAATTCAAGCGGCCAGATATGATGCTGGTAAGAGATGACACCCCAAACCTGCTTAACATTGAAAGAGGTGCCCTGGTTGCGCTATGGCAAAAAGGTCAAAACTGTCGCCTCCCGAATTTCATAAAGTCCTGATATGACGAAACAATCCTTTTCAGGACAACGAAAGAAACGATTATCATGCTCTATTTTTCCCCTTGGAAAATCGTTATCATTGCCGGGATCTGCTTGACGGCTATTATTTTTGCGGCACCTAATTTCTTCTCATCGGAGACTGTGAAATCCTGGCCATCATGGGTGCCCCAGAAACAGCTCTCTCTTGGGCTTGATCTACGCGGCGGGGCGCATCTGTTATATTCTATGGACACCAAAGAGTTGCGTGCCAATATGATCCGCAATTTGCGCGGTGATGTGCGACAACGCTTGATAGAGGCCAAAATCGGCGGCATAACGGGGCGCATTGCCAATGGCGTGCAAACCCGATTGGCGAACCCGGCTGACATGCCGAAAGCACTTTAATCCTTGCGTCAGCTGGCGCAACCCTTAAGTGCAAATATTTTCGCCGGCAGCAATGAACGCGACCTCACAGTCAATCAGGTCAGCGACCGTGTTATCCATATCCTCATCAACGAGGCCGGCCTTAAGCAGCGCATCACGGAAGCCATGAGCGGCGCCATTGAAACCGTGCGCCGCCGTGTTGATGCATACGGCACGGCAGAGCCTAATATCACACGCCAGGGGGCCGACCGTATTCTCGTCCAGGTGCCTGGTGTCGAAGACACATCATCCCTGAAAGAACTCATCGGGAAGACAGCCAAATTAACCTTCCACGCCGTACACCCAACCGAAGGCCTTTCAAATGAGGCACGCCCAACGCGGGGTGAATATAAATCATTCCCCGGCGCTGAAACGGCGGATGAAGCCGGCACGTTCTACTTCTTGAAGGAAATACCGGTTGTTCGAGGTGATCAGCTGAAAAGCGCATCGCAGGGGTTTGACCAGCGTACGAATGAACCGATTATCAGCTTCACTTTTAACCAGGAAGGCGCACGCGCTTTCGCCAAATTCACATCGGAAAATGTGAATCGCCCGTTTGCCATCGTCCTTGACAGCAAAGTCTTGTCTGCTCCTGTTGTGCGGGAACCGATCCTTGGCGGTTCAGGGCAGATTTCCGGGGGGTTTTCAGTTAAAGAAGCCAATGATCTTGCCATTCAGCTCCGCTCGGGCGCCCTGCCGGCAGACCTGACGGTTGTCGAGGAACGAACGGTAGGCCCCTCGCTCGGAGCTGACAGTATCTCCTCTGGTTTTCTTGCTGGCGTGGTTGGCGTAACAGCCACCATCCTTATAACGCTATGGGTTTACGGCACGTTTGGCATCTTTGCTGTTATTGGGCTTATTATTAACGGGCTTTTGATCGTCGCCCTGATGTCAACCATCGGCTTTGTATTGACGCTGCCTGGCATTGCAGGCCTGATCCTGACAATCGGTATGGCGGTGGATGCCAATGTGCTTATCTATGAACGCATCCGGGAAGAACTCGCGAGCGGTAAAACCGCAATCGCCGCCATTGATGTCGGCTTCGGGCGGGCCATGGTGACAATTTTTGACAGCCAGCTCACGACACTTGTCGCTGCCATCATTATGTTCTGGCTTGGCTCAGGGCCAATCCGCGGCTTTGCCGTAACGCTGTCAATCGGTATATTTACGTCCATCTTTACTGCAGTCACGGTCGTTCGCCTGATGATTGCTCTGTGGTTGCAGATGGAGCGTAAGAAGAACCGCAATGTCGATGTGCCAATTTAAACATCTATGATTAACACTCTGAAAAAAAAGTGATTTGAGCGCCTTTGCACCAACTAGGATTACCCAATGTCATTCATACCGCACATTAAAGGGCACAAGCTATTCCACCGCCAAAAGGAAGATATTGCGTTTATTGCATTCTCCAACATGTGCCTTATCGGTTCACTCGTCGCAATCGCCCTGTCCATTATGCTCTGGACAACACAGGGCTTGAACTATGGCGTTGACTTCAAAGGCGGCTCGATGATTGAGATCCGCTCCAAGGAAGGGCCCGCAGATATCGCTGCGATCCGCAATGCCGTTGGTGATCTTGGCCTTGGCGATGTCCAGATCCAAGCATTTGGCACAGATCGCGATGTGCTAATCCGTGTTGAACAGCAGCAGGGCGGTGAAAAAATTCAGCAGGAAACACTGAAAAAAGTTCTCTCAGCAGTGGGTGATAATTATGAACAGAGGCGTGTGGAAGTGGTTGGCCCGGCCGTTTCCGAAGAGCTGCGCAACACAGGCTTCATCGCCGTGCTGTGTTCGATTATCGCGATAATCTGCTACGTCTGGTTTCGCTTTGAATGGCAGTTCGCGATCGGGGCCGTTGTTGCTCTGGTTCACGACATCGTTATTACAATAGGTATATTTTCGCTGCTGCAGCTTGAGTTTGATTTGTCAACCGTAGCGGCTCTTCTCACGATCCTCGGCTATTCTGTCAACGATACCGTGGTTGTATCGGACCGCATCCGCGAGAACTTGCGAAAATTTAAAAAAATGGCGTTGCCAGCCCTTCTCAATCGTTCCATCAATGAGACATTGGCGCGTACGTTGATGACAAGCTTGACAACTCTGGTGGTTCTCATGTCACTTTACATACTGGGTGGTCAGGTCATTCGAAATTTCACTTTCACCATGATGTTCGGTGTTATCATTGGAACATATTCATCAATTTTCATTGCCGCCCCGATGCTGGAGCGATTAGGCATCAAACGTGATTGGTCGGGTATCACGCGCGGAGCTCCTGCCGCCGCGAATTAGAGATTGCCAATAAGCCAAGCTAAGATTTCGATGTAGCCCGCCCAGGAGAGCTGGACATGCATGAAGCTGCCGCGTTTTATCCGGGTTCAGCTCCTATAGATGCCTATGGAAATGATGGCTTCCGCTTTGCTGAAATGAGCCATCGCGGTTCAATTCTGTGCCTCCCGTCAGGTGTGCACGGGTGGAGCGTTGCAGCCGGCACGCAAACCACGTTAGAGGATCTGGCAATAGTTCTCGAAGAGCTGGAGCCACCCTCATTTTTGCTGTTCGGCACCGGCCAAACGCAGATCTTCCCATCACCTGACATCCACGCAGCGTTCACCGAAGCTGGCATCGGTCTTGAGGCCATGAGCACGGGATCAGCATGCCGAACCTATAACGTACTCCTTGCTGAAGGCCGTCCCGTCTCCGCAGCCCTAATAGCTGTGGCATAATACGGCTCGCACACATAGGAGGGCAAAAAGCGTGATGACCAACGCTGTGGAG
>CAYUYL010000123.1:0-7447 GCA_964449195.1 uncultured Filomicrobium sp. | reverse complement strand
AACTATTCCGGATCGCTTGCTTTGCCGTTTTTCAAAGATTTTCCTATTTATATGGGGCCTTTTTTTATTATTTTCGGCGCCCTGGTTATAGCCGGCGCAGGCAACGCCGTAAACCTGACGGACGGGCTTGACGGTCTGGCCATTGTGCCCGTGATGATTGCGGCTGCAACTTTTGGCCTGATTGCGTATCTCTCGGGAAATTTCAATTTTGCCAGCTACTTGCAGATTAATCATGTGCCCGGCTCCGGTGAACTGGCGATTGTTTGTGGCGCGCTCATTGGTGCGGGGCTTGGTTTTTTGTGGTTCAACGCGCCACCAGCTATGATTTTCATGGGCGATACGGGGTCATTGGCGCTTGGCGGCACGCTTGGAGCCATTGCCGTGGCTGTCAAACATGAGATTGTGCTGGCCATTGTCGGCGGCTTGTTTGTTCTTGAGGCGCTTTCTGTAATTATCCAGGTTGCAAGCTTCAAATTAACCGGTAAGCGGGTTTTCCGGATGGCGCCGCTGCACCATCATTTCGAGCAAAAGGGCTGGCAGGAAGCAACGGTCGTGGTACGCTTCTGGATCATCTCTGTTGTTTTGGCGCTGATTGGTCTGGCGACATTGAAGTTACGCTAAATTATACAATGCCATCAGGCGGTATTTTAGAGCTTCCATGACAGCCAAAGTGGTATCTTAAATGCAATGTGCAGGGCTCAAATCTAACAGCTTTAACTGTAACGCAGCCAATCTGAGCAGAATATCGCAATGATGCGCGCAACCGCATTTCATGGAAAAAACATCGCTGTGATTGGCCTCGGCCGGTCAGGACTGTCCACATGCCGGGCCCTGTCTGCGGGGGGGGCTGACGTGACAGCCTGGGATGATGGAGAGGCGGGCAGAGAGGCCGCCGCCGATGCTGGTTTTACAATTGCGGATCTCAAAGAGGCAGACTGGAACAGGTTTGACGGACTTGTTCTCTCTCCCGGCATTCCGCTCACCCATCCGAAACCGCACTGGAGCGTCATGCTGGCGCGTGCAGCCGGGGTGGAAATTATCGGGGATGTTGAGATCTTTGCACGCCAACGTGCTCTTCTTTGCCCCGACGCCCCGTTCGTTGCCGTGACAGGCACCAACGGTAAATCAACAACAACGGCTTTAATCGCGCATATTCTGAAAGCGGCCGGATGTGATGTCCAGCTTGGGGGCAATATCGGTGTGCCAGTCCTGGATCTTGCGCCACCCTCTTCGGATACAATTCACGTTATTGAGCTATCATCTTATCAGATTGATTTGATGCCCACGCTCAAGCTATCGATTGGTGTCTTGTTGAACATCTCGCCCGATCATCTCGACCGCCATGGATCGTTGGAAAACTATATTGCCATCAAGGCGCGCGTTCCGGCGTCTGCAGACTTTGCCGTTATTGGTGTTGATGATCCGGCAGCAAAAGAGATTTTTGCGGCCGAGCAGGGAAAACGCTCCACGTTGAGTGCAATCTCAGGTGGCGCGTTGAAATACGGAATAGGGGTGGAAGCTCATACGGTTGTGCAGTGCGCGCCAGCCCTTGGATTTTTGACCGCTAGCAAACGCGAAACCATTGTGGGGTTGGATGATCTCGTTGCCCTTCGCGGCACGCACAATGCGCAAAATGCTGCGGCAGCCACTGCTGTGTGCCTGCAACTTGGCTTGAGCCGTGCGCAGGTTTCTGCAGGCGTAAAAACGTTCAACGGTCTACCGCACCGCCTGGAGGAAGTTGGCCGGTCTGGACACGTTATTTTCATCAACGATAGCAAGGCTACAAATGCTGAAGCGGCAGCATATGCTCTTGCAGCCTTCCATTCCAATATTTATTGGATTGCCGGCGGGCGTCCAAAAGACGGTGGGATCACGCAGCTGGCAGGTTATTTTCCACGTATTCGCAAGGCTTATTTAATCGGTGAAGCTGCAGACGCGTTCGCAGCAACCTTGGATGGACAATGCGCTTTTGAACACAGCCTAACGCTCGCTGCAGCCGTTGCCGCTGCAGCAGCAGAAGCCCGTGTTTGTACTGATGGTGAACCCGTGGTTCTGCTTTCGCCAGCCTGTGCTTCGTTCGATCAGTTCCATAGTTTTGAAGCACGCGGCGATGCATTCCGGGAACTTGTTGGCAAATTACAGGATGGCGATACGCAAAAGGGGGCTCTATGACCTTGTCGCGTGAGGATCGAAGCCTGCTGACAGATTGGTGGTTCACGATTGACCGTATGCAGTTTTATGCAATTTGCGCATTGATGTTAGCAGGTCTTGTGATTTCGCTTGCCGCGAGTCCTTCCGTTGCCATCAATAAAGGGTTGCCTGCTTTTTATTTTGTACAACGTCATGTCATTTTTGCAGTATTAGGATTGGTGCTGATTTTTGCAATATCTTTGCAGTCTCCTAACGCGATCCGGCGTATCGCACTCTTCCTCTTTGGTTTGTCACTCATCGGGTTGGTTGCGGTACTATTCTGGGGTAGTGAGGAAAATGGGGCGCAACGCTGGATTTTTATTTTGGGCATTTCCGTACAACCGTCTGAGATTGCAAAGCCAGCTTTTGCCGTGCTGGCCGGGTGGGCGTTTGCCGAGTCGCAAAAGCGTAAAGATATGCCGGCATGGCCGCTTGCCATTAGCCTTTATGTGATCCTGGCTGGCTTTTTGGTTATGCAGCCTGATATGGGCCAAACAGTGCTGATCACGACTGTATGGGGCACACTTTTTCTGCTCGCAGGCCTGCCGTTGATTTGGTTCGCATCTTTTGTAGGTGTAGGTCTGGCTGGCGCGTTTGTCGCATATTGGAACCTGCCTTATGTTCAAAGCCGAATCAATCAGTATTTTGCACCTGTCATCGATGAGAATTCGCAAATCGGACAGGCTTATAAATCCTTTGGCGATGGCGGTTTTTTGGGGAGGGGGCCAGGTGAAGGGACCATTAAAACCACACTCCCAGATGCGCATACAGATTTTATTTTTGCAGTTACTGCTGAGGAATACGGTGTCCTGACCTGCCTTATATTATTGGTATTATTCGCATTTATCGTATATCGCGCGCTTGGCCGTGCTGTGATCGAAGACGACGCCGGTATCCGTTACGGGATAAGTGGCTTGGCGCTGCTTTTCGGCTATCAAGCTCTCATCAATATGGGGGTTAATGTTGGTTTGCTACCTGCTAAAGGTATGACACTGCCGTTAATCTCGGCTGGTGGATCATCCATGATTGGCATTTCCATTACACTTGGCATGTTACTCGCTCTGATGCGTCGGCGCCCGCGTCTCAGCGGCGCACGGCGGCGCGTCATGTCGCCCGATGGGCGGCCGCAGGTAAATTCAGTTTATACATCCAATTCGTCAAATTCATTGAAGAGTTCCCAATATGAGTAAGACAATCGTTCTTGCCGCTGGCGGTACTGGTGGTCATATGTTCCCAGCCTTTGCACTGGCTGAAGAGCTTTCACGGCGCGGCTATATCGTTGATCTTGCGACTGATATGCGTGGCGATAAATACGAGCGCGATTTTCCCGCGCGTCGAATTTACCAAATTCCATCAGCAACAATACTCAGCCGGGCCCCGATTGAATTAACAAAGACAGCCCTGACACTCGCCAAAGGCGTGCGTCAGGCGCACAAAGTTCTCGGTGAGATTTCGGCAAGTGCCGTTATCGGATTCGGTGGTTATCCCAGTGTTCCACCGATTGTCGCTGCTGCACTCAGGGGGATTCCAACTGCCCTGCACGAGCAAAACGCAGTACTTGGACGTGCCAACCGTTTTTTAGCAAAACGTGTCAAAGCGTTGGCCACATCTTTTGAAAGCGTAAAATTCGTCTCTGGTGATTTGGCTCATAAAGTCCACTTTACTGGTAATCCCGTGCGCCAGGCTGTTATTGAAAGTGCCAATCGCTCTTATCGCCCCCCCTGGGCCGGAGATCCAATTCACCTCTTGGTTTTCGGGGGCAGCCAGGGTGCCCGTTTCTTTTCTGATATTGTGCCGCCAGCCCTCGCTGCATTGCCAGAAGAAATCCGTATCCGGCTGTTTGTAGCCCAACAATGCCGTCCTGAGGATCTTGATCGTGTTCGCGGTGCTTATAAAGAAGCTGGTATTCAGGCCACCTGCGGGACATTTTTTCCAGATTTGCCGACCTGGATGGCGGAGGCTCATCTTGTGATAAGCCGGGGCGGAGCATCAACAATTTCGGAACTATCTGTTGTTGGTTGTCCAGCGGTGTTGGTGCCGCTGCCGCATTCGCTTGACAATGACCAGCTTGAAAACGCCAAGACAATGACTGAGGCTGGTGCGGCCTGGTGCATTGAGCAGGATGAACTAAATGCTGAGCGGCTCACCGATGGCCTGGCAAGCGTTTTCATGTCTCCACAGGAACTTGACAGCGCGGCCGCGGCGGCGCGCAAAATGGGGCGCGCAGATGCGGTTAATAAGCTTGCGGACCTTGCAGAAAGGCTGGCGGCGGGCGAAGCATTCTAATTATAAGCTCATGCTTAGCGACGTCCAATTGGTGGCGACTAAGTCTATAGTCTATACGGAAAATAAGGATCGACTATGCAATTGCCGCGCTCTCTCGGCGTTATTCATATTATTGGAATCGGTGGCGTTGGTATGAGCGCCATTGCAGAACTTCTGCACGCACAAAGTTTTCGTGTCCAAGGCAGTGATCAGCGCGACAGCGCAAATGTGCAACGTTTGCGTGATCAAGGGATTCAGGTTTTTGTTGGTCACAATGCACAGAACCTCGAAGGCGTTGCGTATGTGGTCATTTCAACCGCCGTGAAAGACTCGAACCCTGAACTTCAGGCGGCTCGTGACAAAGGAGTGACGATTATCCGCCGGGCTGAAATGCTGGCTGAGCTCATGCGTCTGTACGCAACGGTCTCGGTGACCGGAACACATGGTAAAACCACAACAACATCTCTGATTGCACATGTTTTTGCTGCAACCGCAAAGGACCCGACGGTTATTACCGGAGGTATCATCAATGACTGGGGCTCGAATGCGCGCCTTGGTCAGGGGCGCTGGATGATTGTTGAAGCTGACGAATCGGATGGGACGTTTGTTAAAATCCCAACTCAAATTGGTGTCGTGACGAATATTGATCCGGAGCACCTTGATTACTTCGGCACAGTAGAGAATATGCACGCTGAATACGCCACATTCATGAAGCAGATTCCATTTTATGGGCTGGTCGTGGCTTGCACGGACCAGCAAGTGGTGCGTGATATGATTGGCCGCCTGGGGCTGCGTTATAATGGCCGGCGCTTGTTGTCATATGGCCGAACGCCAGACGCTGATATGGTTCTTAAAGACGTTGAAGTTATTGCCAATCAGACATATTTCTCTGCAGATTTAGGAAGGCGCATGCCCGGTGGCGCGCGTCGTATTGAACGCTGGATGGTGCCAATCCCGGGCGTTCACAATGCTCTCAACGCCCTTGCAGCGATTGCTGTTGCCAGCGAAGCCGGCATTCCGGACGATCAAATTCGCACAGCACTTGCCTCATTCGCCGGTGTTAAGCGCCGCTTCCAGCTCACCGGCACAGCTCACGGCATCAATATATACGATGACTATGGTCACCATCCAATTGAAATCAAAGCGGTTCTTGCGGCTGCCCGCGCTGGCGCCAAGGGGAAGGTTTTTGCCGTTGTTGAACCGCACCGCTATTCCAGGGTGCGTGATTTGTTCCAGGATTTCTGTAATTGCTTCGACAATGCCGATGGTGTTTTTGTTATTCCGCTTTACACCGCTGGTGAACATCCCATCGAAGGCATTACCAGTGCGTCGCTTGCTGCTGGCATTCGCGCCACCGGGCATGGCAGCGTTGCAACAGTCGAACAGTTGAGTGATCTTGCCTCGCAGTTGCGTGGTGCGGCGCGTGAGGGCGACATGGTGATTTGCCTGGGGGCCGGTCAGTCGACCGAATGGGCGCATGCCTTGCCGCAGATGATAGCGGATAGGTGAGCGTGATGGCCCATGTTGATGTAACCTCAGATCTCGCAGCTCTGATGCCTGAACTGCGCGGCAGCATGACGGCGAATGCATCACTGCGCGATATCACCTGGTTTCGTGTAGGCGGCCCGGCCCAGGTCTTGTTTCGGCCTGCCGATGAAGCCGATCTCAGCTATTTTCTCACCCATCTGCCTCATGACATCCCGGTGCAGGTGATTGGGCTTGGTTCAAATCTTCTGGTTCGAGAAGGCGGCCTTAAAGGTGTTGTCATCAGGCTGGGACGCGGTTTTTCTACCATCACGGTAGAGGATGGTTCTCGTCTGTGCACCGGAAGCGCCGTGCCGGATGTGCAGGTGGCGCGGGCGGCAGCCGATGCCGGAATTGCGGGACTTGCCTTTTATCGTGGTATTCCGGGGGCAATTGGCGGTGCCCTCAGAATGAATGCCGGCGCGCACGGCGGTGAGACCAAGGATGTGCTGCTCGAGGCGCGCGCCGTTGACCGAAGCGGCAACGTGCATGTTCTAACCAATGCGGACATGGGCTTTTCCTATCGCCATTCGGGCATTCCGCACAGTTGGATTTTTACGCAAGCGCTTTTTCAGGGCGAAGCAGGAGACCCGGCGAAAATCCGAGAGGAGATGGAAGCGGTTGCAGCGTACCGCGAACAGCATCAGCCAACCCGCGAACGCACTGGCGGGTCCACTTTCAAAAACCCGCCTGGTCATTCCGCATGGAAACTGGTTGATGAAGCCGGTTGCCGGGGGGTGAGGGTCGGCGGCGCCATGGTCTCTGAGAAGCATTGTAACTTTCTCATCAACAATAATGAGGCAACTGCCGCAGATATCGAAACGCTGGGCGAGACCGTGCGTGAACGCGTCAAAGCCACAAGCGGCATTGAGCTGCAATGGGAAATCATCCGCATAGGTGAGCGGTAAAGTTGAGTATAAGGGTGTAGTATGACATTGCTTAATCGGCGGAACACGTTAAAGGCGCTGGCTTTAGGCGCTGCGCATCTCACCTTACCATAGGTGGTGCCCAGGCATCGCAGCGTAAGTTGACACTGCCGTCCTGGCGGTACGGGCGGAACTCCTCCGCCGATGATACCGTCCTGATGTTTCGCGGCAATGGCGCGCATACCTTTTACCCTAAATCCTGCAGTTAAGCACTGATTTTGTCACGTTGGCAGCAGCAAATGGGTTAATTTCAGAGGGCGGTTGCCCAACCAGGCGCGGGCAGCATGGGCGAGAATGCGCGACCATCGCTCGGTGGTCGTCAACTGCTCCGCAGTGTTCGCGAGCCTTCGCAAAAAGGCCGTCACTTCGCCCAGCATCTTCGCAGCCAGGCCCGCCTTGGCATGCGTGGACGTCACTTTCAGCGTTGTCTGACGGCCATGCTCTACGCGTTGGCCAACGCCAGAAAGAAGCAATGGCCGCGAGGTGGTGGCCTCCAGATGACTATCGCCGTTCGCGAGCCGACAATAGATGTTCCACCAGTT
>CAYUYL010000122.1:0-7549 GCA_964449195.1 uncultured Filomicrobium sp. | reverse complement strand
GCCGACAGCTTGTCCGGGTCAAAGGCATTTTTTGTCTTCTTTTGCGCTTGTTTGCGCTTACGTTCGGCTTCCCTGCGTTTGCGCTGCTCTAGCGCCTTACGCTTCGCCTCGGCTTTCTTCTTAGCGGCGGCTTTCTTCTTGGCAGCAGCCTTTTTTTTGAGTTCTTCAGGAGACGGGCCTTTCTTAGGCGGTTTCTGCAATGAGGCTATCTTTTTTGCAACCGCATCAACTTTTGGCTTAGGGGCCGGCTTTTTAGCTTGCGGCGTTTTAGATTTGGGCTTGGGGCGAGAGGCTGCCGGTGGTGGCGCAACTGTGCGTTTGGGAACTTTCTTTTTTGTTTTCTTAGGCTTCGTTTTCTGATTTGACTTTGCAGCCTGCGTCTCAAGTTTTTTGGAATTACGGCTGCCTTGGCGCAGACGAACCAGGTCATCAGGCGTAATAAGAGCCACTTCCACAGGCCGCACTTCAGGCGGCTTAGCAGGCGGTGTTGCGTTGAAAGATATCAACGCCCAGCCCAGCAGCCCTGCGTGCAAAAGGAACGATACTGATAATGGCAGTGCGAACTGCACCTCTCGCCTCCAATTTTCAAGCTGTATTCACGTGAATGCCCGTTAAGTAATTTGGACTTTGGAATATAAAGAGGACCAAGAAGCACCTGAAACTGCCTTCAACTGCCCGCCTCTATCTGCGTGACCAATGATAATTTGTTGAAGCCGGCTTCCTTAATGCGAGACATGACACGCGCTACGGCCCCATAATTCGCGCCCGTATCGCCACGCACAAACACAGGCTCCTCCGTACCGCCGCGCGATTTGGCGACAGCTCTCAGTTTTGCGACCAATTCATCCAGCGTTAGGGACGCAGATGCCTCTTCACCAAGATAGACCTTGCCGTCTTTAGAAACAGAGACAATGACCGGCTCACGCTTCTGTGCTGCAAGCTGGCTTCCTGTGCCGGATGGAAGCTCCAAAGGCACACCCGCAGTAAGCAGAGGTGCTGCAACCATAAAGATGATCAGCAGCACAAGCATGACATCAACAAATGGCGTGACGTTAATCTCGCTCATCGGCGCGCCGGCGGAACGTCCTCTGCGGCGTCTGCCGCCACGTCCGCCTGTTTTAACACCCATGCCCATATTAACGATCCAAGCCCACTTACATTAAGACTGCTGAGTTGTATCAACCTGCCTTGAGACGATGGCTGAAAACTCATCGGCGAAGGCTTCCAAACGTTGACTGAGGCGTGCAGCGTCTGCTGAAAATTTATTATAGAAAATAACAGCGGGAATTGCGGCAACCAACCCAATAGCGGTTGCAAACAGTGCCTCGGCAATCCCCGGTGCAACAACAGCAAGACTGGTGTTTTTTGAAACAGCGATCGCCTGAAAGCTGGTCATGATGCCCCAGACCGTTGCAAATAGACCGACAAATGGCGCCGTTGACCCGACAGTAGCCAAAAACAGCAAACGCTGCTCCAATCTGTCCATTTCGCGGCTTATCGTGACATCCATCACCTTTTCCACACGCATCTGGATACCGCCAAGCGCGCGAATACCACCCTCCACCGATACCGAGCGGTTCCACTCACGCATAGCAGCAAGAAACAACGCTGCAGTTGCAATGGGCTGCTTCCCACGTGAAATGTTCGTATAAAGCTCATCCAGTGAATGCGCTGACCAGAACATTCCTTCAAATCGGTCGGCTTCCCTGCGCGCACGCCGAAATGAGCCAAGTTTTTCGAAAATGATCGCCCAACACCAAACAGAGGACAAGACCAAGCCGATCATGACAACTTGCACGACGATGTGGGCTTGCAGGAAAAGCTCAAGAAATGAAAAGCCGCCGGTGGTGGCCATCATACCTGCGAGACCTACATTCATTATGTTACCTTTATAGCTACAATCAGGGCGTATGCATGGGACATTAACATCGCCTTATGCTTGTTACCGCCTAATTTGACAAAACTGCGGCCCAGCTATCGATCGCCCCCCGTTATCAATGAACGCTAAGGCACTTTAACGGAAAGTGCCGTACGCAGCCGCTGTGAGATACGCTGTGGCTTACCGGATGAGCTGATAAGGACAAGTGTCATCTCGGCTTCACATATTGTTCGTCCGCCACGCTTGATATGTTGATGCACGACAAGTGATGCGCTGCCAACCTCGCCTGCGCGCGTTTCTACCATCAAAACATCATCCATACGCGCCGGCTTCAAAAAGTCACACGTTATCCGGCGCACAACAAAAAAAGCCGGCTCGTGGCCGTCAACGCCTTGAAAAAGAGCATCATGATTATTGCCGAGCAGACGCAGGAAATCCGACCGCCCCCGCTCGCACCAGCGCACATAACTCGCATGGTACACAACGCCTGAAAAATCCGTATCCTCAAAGTAAACTCTGATTGGCAGGCGATGAACGCTGCCGGCCTCATCAGCTTCAATGCGCCCGCCAAGGTCAGGCCACGCCTCATCCTGCAAATCTTGCAATGTTTTCTACTCCAATTTCAGCTTTGGTGGCAGTCTCTGAGCAAGATATCTTACAAAACGACCGATCTTGCATTGGACTGCCAAGCAAGACACAGTACATGATATATGTGATCAGCGCTGACTTCTGACCTTCATTGTATAACTACACCATGCGGAAACACACGAGTTTTTATGACCATCAAACATTTTCTTGAGGTTTACCCTGCCCCGCACTGCCCTGTTCAACATCCCCGGCTCCGTTTTCTTCAAGCAAGGCAAGTTGTGGTGCAGCTTCCCGAGACGGCCCCGCCATCCCAAGATGACGATATGCCCTAAGCGTCAACACACGCCCCCGAGGTGTGCGGCCGACAAACCCCTTTTGCAGCAGATACGGCTCGACAATTTCTTCGAGTGCATCGCGCGGCTCAGATAAGGCCGCCGACAATGTTTCGATACCTACCGGTCCACCATCATAATTCTCTGCAATACACCTCAAATAGCGATGATCCAAAGCATCAAGACCTTCGCTGTCCACTTCCATCATTTTCAGGGCGCGATCGGCGACTTCAGCGGAAACAACCTCGGCATTCTCAACGGCAGCAAAGTCTCTGACCCGGCGCAAAAGCCGTCCTGCAATACGTGGTGTGCCACGCGAACGGCGGGCAATTTCCTGCGCCCCGTCTGAACGCATCGGAACGCCCAAAACCCTGGCACCGCGCTCGATGACAAGGCGCAGCTCTTCATCCGTATAAAAATTCAACCGGACCGGGATGCCAAAGCGATCGCGCAGTGGTGTTGTCAACAAGCCGGCACGTGTCGTTGCCCCAACCAATGTGAACTTGGCAAGATCAATGCGCACTGAGCGCGCAGCGGGCCCCTCTCCAATAATCAAATCAAGATGAAAATCCTCCATCGCCGGATAGAGAACCTCCTCAACGGCTGGATTCAAACGGTGTATTTCATCAATGAATAAGACATCGCGCTCTTCAAGGTTTGTGAGCAAGGCCGCCAGGTCGCCAGCTTTGGATATCACTGGGCCTGCCGTGGCACGAAATCCAACACCCAGCTCTTTTGCCATGATTTGTGCAAGCGTTGTCTTGCCAAGACCAGGCGGTCCCGCGAACAAAACATGGTCCAACGCATCACCGCGCGCCTTTGCAGCCTGGATAAAAATACGGAGATTGGCGCGCGCCTGCTCCTGTCCGATAAAGTCATCCAAAGACTGTGGCCTGATGGATGCATCAGAGGCATCTGCATCACTTGGAAGAGCTGATATCAGACGTTCATTTTCGCTCATGCGTTCACTTTTTCGGTCGTATTATATCGTGTTATAGGCTCTCACATGGAAGTGTTGTGATTAGAGGCCAAGACACCTGCCTTTTGCAAGACACCTGCCTTTCGTAAGGCGGCATAGCATGCAATAGCAATCAAACCTGCACCGAATGCAATAAATGTTAGTAATTCATCATGGCCGAAGGGCATTAAAATGGCGGCTATCGTGAAGCCAAGAACACCAAGACCACCAACAATGGCCCAATGAGCAACCCAGCCTCGGGAGATCAGAAGCGCACAGATAAGCCCCGACAGCGCAGCCGGGGTTGCTGCCCATATATAAGCCTTGACCGACGTCAATGCAGTCAAGGATAGGGCAGAGCGCACACCTTTTTCATCCAAGTTTGCCACCCCTTGCCAGCCACTATCAACTAGCGGCATGAGTTGCAATAATACAAGAACCGGTAAAATAAGGAATGTTGCCAGTCCGGTCAAAAAAGGCCCGGCCAGAGTGAAAAAGAGGAATGTCCAAAACGCACGTTGTATATTTGTCATCAAATATCTTCTCTTGATGTGACAATCTTCGACTCTGACTCTCATATACCGGCCTATCTCGAAAGTGCCTTAAGGCTGTTTCGAATCAGTTCTGCCGTTTCTGCTTTTTCACCAAGCTCTTGTGCAGCGGCAGTTACAGCCTGCGAGGCCTGCACCGGCTGATATCCGAGATTGCAAAGCGCTGAAACAGCTTCAGCCACAGCAGTGTTCTTGAGAACATTTGCAGAAGCAGTTCCAGCAACATGCCCCTGCATTGCCCCACTGGGACCGGCAATCGAAAGAGAGGGAACCTTATCTTTAAGCTCTGTCACAATTCGCTGGGCTATCTTCTTGCCAATTCCCGGCGTTTGGCTCACGGCTGCCCAGTCCCCCGCAGAAATGGCATTGCTAAGATCATCGGGAGCCAAAACACCCAACACGCCAAGAGCGACCTTAGCTCCAACCCCCTGCACACTCTGCAGCATGCGAAAGCAGCCACGTTCAATTTCACTGGCGAAACCGTAAAGCCGGATGGCATCTTCGCGAACATGCGTATCAATGGTCAAGGAAACTTCAGCTCCGACCGTCATATTTTGCAAGGCTCGTGCGGAAGCCTGGACTTCGTACCCCACCCCGCCAACATCTATGATGCAGTGCGATTCACCTACAGCATCAACTGTACCGCGCAATTTGCCAATCATCACTGGAGCCTATTCATGTTGACTGTGGGGTGCGTGCTTTCCAGGTCGCACGTTGATGCGCATGGCATATCGCAACGGCTAATGCATCTGCTTCGTCAGCATTTTTAAATTTTGCCTTGGGCAGGAGCATTTTGACCATCATCTGGACTTGTTTTTTTTCGGCATGGCCCGCACCAACCACAGATTTTTTAATGAGGTTCGGAGAATATTCTGACACAAGCAAACCACGAAGTGCCGGGGCCAGGAGGGCCATACCGCGCGCTTGCCCCAGCTTCAACGTTGCACGCGCATTATCATTGACAAAGGTTTCTTCGACGGCAGCTTCACGTGGCGTATGGGTGGTTAATACGGTACCAAGGCCTTCAAAAATCTCTCTTAAGCGGTATGAAAGCTGCTCACCGTTCGTTGAAGCAACGGAGCCGGATGCGATATAGCTCAACCTGACACCATCACTTTCAATTACCCCCCAGCCCGAGCGGCGCAAACCAGGATCTATCCCTATAATTTTGACCGTATCTGTTGGCATGCTGCGATTAGTAATACGATTCGCAGGCCGCGACCTATAACATCCGCTTCATAGAAAGCTGATAAGCCAATTGCCTGTTGCCGGGAACCTACACAGAATTCCCCTTATCGAAAATATAGTAAAAAGTCCGACATACCCACAGGGCAACACAGTTAAATCAGCTGCAACATGTGCTATCATGAAAATCTATGAGCAGCCGGTCCTCAGTCTTAATGCTGACGAATGAAAATTTGCTTGATCGTCCAAGTAAAGTTCTAGACAAATCTTTTCGGAATTTATGCGTCCCTCCTTATCAATATAACTTCAGCCAAAGTAGATATGCGATCATGCGACTGACCGGAAATTTTAGCTTTCCGCGCCCTGAGCGTTCTGATCGTTCTGATCGTATTTTTTCAGCGTGCATGTTGATATTTACGCTGATAATCCTGACCATATTGGCAAGCCATCGCTTGCAGGCGAAAAAGCCGGGCGAACGTCACTGCTACCGCGATGTATGCGTGACAGTTTTATCTATCAAGGAGGTCAAAGACATCCTTGGCAAGACAGTAAAACTTAAGGCATCATATTATGATGATCCGTCAGTCGACCGCTTCAACGCCAATGAGTTGACATCAAATGGCGAGCGCTTCAGCGCGGATGATCCGACCCGGACAGCAAGTTCCAACTTTCCCGATGGCACTGAATTATTGCTGCGCAATCCACGCAATGGCCTCGTATCCCACGTCCGCGTGAATGACTTTGGCCCGTTCTGGGGGAATCGTGAGTTAGATGTAACACGCAGGGTTGCAGAAGACCTTGGTTTCGCAAAGGACGGCCTTGCCGATCTGGAGGTCACAATCGTGGCCGCCCCTCGAGAAGATGATGTCCGTGCCCTCTATCGCCGCAACCGCAAACCCATTCCAACACTCGGACATCTGGGCGTGCGTTCTGCAGAGGAAACTGTAGGCTTAGCTAAAATTTTACTTCAGCGCCTTCCTGCAAAACAGCAAAAAATTATTTTCGCCAAGGACAGACTGAACCCCCAAAACGCCCAAACCATGGTGAAGCGGGAGACAGTCTTTCACTACGTCCCGAAACAAACGGCATCACCACGTGCGCTTGGCGCCGAAAATTTCTTTGATACACAAAGCATTAATGGTGAACGAGCCTTAGAAATCTGGCGGGTGGAACGACAGGCTAAGCAAAACAGACTCTTTTACATTATCGCGTGGTCTACAGCTCTTTTAATGCTGATATTTGCCGGTCCAATTATAGGCACAAGTCTGAATTCTCTCTACCGCTTAAGCCATCACAAAACACCATCGGCCGATGCTGACGAGATAGATGTGATCATCACCGACAGGATTCGAAGCGGTTTGATAACAACTGAACGGGAAGAACTTGTGAAACGCCGCCAAATCATGAAGCGGCATAATACGTCTTTTGATGAAAACTATACATGGCCGCACTTACCCATGGTTTATGGCTCTTCCCGCCCGCCCGCAGAGCGTGAGACCTTGAATTTCGACATTGATTATATTTGGCCCAGGATAGAGCCAAACACATTAGAGTTGCTGACGGATCATACGCTATCAGACGTTGAAGGCAGTGCGAATTTGACAAAAGAATTGCCAGATAGCACAGGAGATAACAACAGCTCGCGTGAAGAATTTTCTGATCTGCCTCCACATGAACGTCTTCGCCGCCGCCTTGATCGTATCCGGCGCTCATTTGAAAGCTCTGAATAAGACGGTCGTCTATAGCACGGATATCACTGATATTCTGGTTAGAGCTTTTTCGGTTCAGCTGGAACTGCGTAGCGCGCCCGCTTGCGCGGACGCTCTGGTGCTTCAAAGGTTACAGACCGGCCATTGCGCAAGCGCTGCACACCTTCGACAACCACAAGATCACCAACAGTAACAGGACCGTCGATAAGCACGCGACTGCTCTGACGCTGCACAGTTGTCACCGGCACTCTGTTTGCCTTTGCATCACGCACGATCCAGATATAACTCTCACCTTGGCTGTGTTCTGGTTTGATGTTGCAGGTTATGTCCCGAGAGCCTCGGCGATG
>CAYUYL010000121.1:0-7576 GCA_964449195.1 uncultured Filomicrobium sp. | reverse complement strand
TTGTTATTTGCCGCTCTGATTATGTTTGCCAGTAGTCTTGGGGCATCTGCCGTTGAGCCAAATGAGATCTTGAAAGATCCTGAGCTCGAAAAGCGGGCCAGAAGCCTGTCGGCGGAACTACGCTGCCTTGTCTGTCAGAACCAATCCATTGATGATTCCAATGCGCCTCTGGCGCGTGACTTACGCTTGCTTGTCCGCGAGCGTTTGACGGCTGGCGATAGCGATGCCGCCGTTATCGATTACATCGTTGCGCGTTATGGTGAGTTTGTGTTGCTGCGCCCGCAATTCGGCTGGCACACACTGTTGCTCTGGTTGTCACCGCTTTTGTTGCTTGCTGCAGGGCTTGTTCTTGCTCGAATGGTCGTGGCAAGGCAGTGGCAAAATTCTGAAAGCTTACCGGCTGCTGCTACAGTAGTTTCCAAGCCGTTGACAGCTGAAGAGCAAAAGCGTTTGCAACAACTACTCAAAGCTCATCGGTAGGATTAACCAGGATTAACGAAGCTCCGCCTCCAATCGCCTTTGGCGGGCTTTGGTGAAGGCCGGGGGCGTGCAGGTTTGGGCGCTTGAAGCACTCTATGCGTGTTTATATTCTTATTTTTTGGAAGAAGGCGCTTCAAAAGTTTGCCTGTAGGCAAACCTGCCAATTCAAGCTCTGGTGTGCCGCTATAGGCCTGAATCGCACGGCGCGTGGCTGGTCCGAATGATCCATCAATTGGGTAGTTATAAAAGCCGCGTGATTTCAACTCAGCTTGTAAAAGACGTAGTGTCCTTGGCGATTCAATAATATCTGCCTGGGAAAAATAAGACAGAAAAACACGGATTTTTTGCGTTGTGACAGCCGTATTTGCTATGGCATCGGCTTGATAGCGGCGCACAATTCTACCGCCTCTTGTGACCACCTTAGTCTGGATGTATGTGCCGACGTTAATGGCAACAACCCGTAGCTTGTTATCGGCTCCTCTTTGAAAAACTGGTGAGCCTGAGGAAGCCCCACCTGTGTCGCAACCATGAAGCACAAGCCCTTCCGCGCCTTTAAAATCACGTGCAATCTTTTCTTTGCTTACCTGTTTGCCTGGTTTAATTGTTTGGCATTGGCCGGAGTATGATAGACGCCAGTTTGAGATATCATTATGAAAAGAGATCTGCTCAAGTGTGCGTGTGTTATGAGCAACGCCCAAATTTTCGCGGATAATATCTGCAAGTGGTAGTGCGGCATTCTGGCAAATCGGTTTTTGCAGGCGCATCAATGCCCAATCTTTTGTGGCGTCAATTGGCGGGACAACGCGCAATTTCCGGCTTCCGGCAAGAACAAATTGGCCTGGATTGTTGGTGCGATATCCTTCAATGGGAGATTCGCGCCTGGGACTGGCTGCTCTGAGTGCAAATCGGAAACGTCTGAGCAATGGGCGTTGTTCGCCTTCGGTGCGGAACAGGCAATGAGAGGCAGTTGCGACAACGTTGGGAGCAACGCAAAAACCGGTGCACACGCTGCGTGCACTGTTACTGTAGACGAGTCCGATGGATTTTTTTAGTTGATGCAGCTCAGGTGGCAATTCCTGCCGATCATCCTCACCAAAGACTGCAACCGGAATAACTGCGGATGGTGCAGATGCGCGCCAGCCCGCAAACGCGGTGCTGTGGGCTGAGACATCCATAGCGTGCGCCATGCACGATACCATGATCGTGGCTATGAAAATAATTTGCGTCCTGCGCAGAAAGACGTCTTGAGCTGAAGTCGACATGCTCTGCTCATAAGATAGTATTTTGGCATTCTGGGATCTGTTGAGATGCATCGCGCTGCAAATATCAACATGTCCAAGTGCCGTTGACAGATCGAATACAAATCACAAGTTTTCAATCCAATTCCTAACATTGCAGATTTTTAACATAACTGAAAGGCTGCTGTAACGTCATAGCTAATAAACATGTGATCATATCAGATAGAAGTTATACATACCGATTTTCAGAAAGTAGAACGTATGAACCAGAAAGGAATGATAGAAATGGGCCCAAGACGTGCTAAAACCACGAACTTTCGCTCATGGCCGCTTGCCGCGGCCGTTGGATTAGGCGTTATGACTGCAGTGGCAGTTGCACCCATGTCCGCGGCTCAAGCCCAACTGGCAGCGGCACCTCCAACATTCGCAGATCTTGTTGAAAAGGTAAAACCAGCGGTTGTCAGCATTCAGGTTTCATCTAAAGGCGCGATGCGTCTAAGCCGGAATGAAGGCGGCCGCCGCGACTTTACACCTTTTCCCGATCTGCCCAGAGATCACCCGCTTAACGAATTTTTTAAGAATCTGCCACGTGGCGGGCAGGGTGAGCCTTCTCCACGCAGGCGCCGCTCACAAGGGTCGGGCTTTGTCATTTCGGCTGATGGTTTTGTTGTAACCAACAACCATGTCATCAAGGGCGGCGATCAGATTACCGTGACCTTTGACGACAAGACCAAGTATGATGCAAAGCTGGTCGGAACGGATCCACGGACTGATCTTGCACTGTTAAAAATTCAATCTGAGAAAACATTTTCTTATGTTAAGTTCGCGACCAAGCAAAGCCGTGTCGGCGACTGGGTCGTTGCCGTTGGCAATCCGTTCGGCCTTGGCGGTACTGTAACAGCAGGCATTCTGTCTGCGCAGGGACGCGACATTGGTTCCAGCCCCTACGACTTCATTCAGGTCGATGCGGCGGTTAACCGTGGCAACTCAGGCGGTCCAACCTTCAATCTGAAGGGCGAAGTTATTGGCGTGAACACGGCAATTTACAGTCCTTCCGGCGGCAACGTAGGCATTGCTTTTGCCGTTCCCACTTCAACAGTGGTTGAGGTTGTGGAGCAGTTGAAGAAGACTGGCTCGGTGCAACGCGGCTGGCTTGGCGTGCGTATCCAGACGATTTCTGAGGATATCGCAGCAAGCCTCGGCTTAAGCGAGCCACATGGTGCATTGATAAGCGATGCCACATCCGGCGGACCTGCCCAGAAAGCCGGTTTGCGTTCAGGTGACGCTATTTTGAAGGTAAACGGCAGTAAAGTCGAGGACAGCCGTGATCTTGCCCGGAAAGTTGCGGAATATGCGCCAGGTACAACCGTTAAGGTTGCTATTCGACGTGCTGGTGCACAGGATCTGACAATCAATGTCAAATTGGGCACATTTCCTGGCAGCCGGCAAGCGAATGCGCAAACTGATACACAACCAACCCAAAAATCTGCAACGGTTGTTAACCTTGGCCTGGAATTGGCACCAGCGGCCCGTGGGAGCGAAGGTGTTCGGATCATATCCGTCGACCCAAGCGCTGACGCTGCTGACAAGGGTGTGCGCCGGGGTGATCTCATCACACAGGTTAACAGCAAAGACGTATCTACACCCGCAGATGTCGACAAAGAGGTGGAAGCCGCCAAGAAGCGGGGTGCTAAAGCCATACTTGTGACAGTCCAGCGTGGTGATGCCAAACTTTTTGTTGGGCTGAAGCTCAAGAATGCTGGCTAGCAGGATATCTGAAACATCTTGTGATATCATCAGATGAAAAATCAGATCGCACAAATCAGATCGCCCGGTGTCATCGCCGGGCGATATTTCGCAACAGGGGACCCGTATGCGTGTGCTTGTCGTTGAAGATGAACCACAGACGGCTGAATATATTCGCAGGGCGCTGCAGGAAAGCAACCATGTGGCCGATGTTGTGAGCGATGGAGAGACGGGGATGTTCCAGGCGCAGAACACCCATTATGATGTACTGGTGGTCGATCGTATGTTACCGAAGCTCGACGGTTTGGCCTTGATCGGCCGTCTACGTGATAACGGGGTCAAGACGCCCGTGCTTATCCTGTCTGCTCTTGGTGCTGTGGACGATCGCGTCAAAGGATTGAAGGCGGGTGGTGATGATTATCTGAGTAAGCCGTTTGCGTTCAGTGAACTTCTGGCCAGAATTGAAGCGCTGACGCGGCGTCCAAACCCAGAGGAGATGCAAACCCGCTTTGTTGTAGCAGATCTCGTTTTCGATCGGCTAACCAACAAGGTAACACGCGCAGGACAGAATATCCCATTACAGCCAAGGGAATTCCAGCTCCTAGAATTTCTGTTGCGCCACCAGGGACAGGTTGTAACACGCACCATGTTGTTGGAGGGCGTCTGGGATTACCATTTTGATCCGCAAACCAATGTTGTAGATGTTCATGTATCGCGGCTGCGTGCAAAGATCGACAAGAACTTTGAGCCCGCACTTCTGCATACGATCCGCGGTCGCGGCTATATGATTGATGCAAGTTAAAGTGTTTGAGCTGCCCACGTTCTGGAAAACAACAAGTTTTCGATTGACTGTGATTGTTGCTTCGTCTTTTAGCGTGGCCGCTATCCTCTTAATTGGTGTGGTCTACTGGCAGATAAATACTGCATTAACGAGAGACATTGCGATACGGGTCCAGACAGAGGCTGCTCAGTTGCTCAGCCTGGCGCGCCGCCTGCCACCGGAGACGTTGATTGAGCAAATAGATTTATATGGCCGGATTGACGATCGTAGATTTTATCTGCTCATAAGCGAAAAGTCAGGCAGGCAGGCGGGAAATCTGGAGACGTGGCCCTCCAACATCACCGGATTGGGTGAAATTACAGTTGCCCGGCTGCCGATCAAGGGTGGGCAACAACGCCTTGTTGTCGGTATGAGCCTGCGTGTTGATGCGCAACGCCGTCTGCTCATTGCTCATGAGGCCCGCGCGATATCGGACCTTGGCCGGCAGATTGCAAGGTGGATCTTTGTTGGTACAACGGCCATGGCTCTGATTGGCGTTCTGCTCGGTTTCGCGCTTAGCCGTCTTGTGCTTGGCCGCCTCTATTTGATTACCCAGACGAGCGAGCGTATCATGTCAGGCGATCTTTCAGAGCGCGTTCCACAGTCAGGTTCTGATGACGAGTTCGATAGTTTAGCACACAATCTCAATCGCATGCTGCAACGCATTGAAGATTTGATGGCGGGGCTTCGGGACGTTTCAGATAATATTGCACATGATCTTAAAACACCTTTAAACCGGCTGCGTAACCGGGCGGAGGACGCACTTAATGGGTCTTGCAACGCACATGACAGTCTCGAGCAGATCGTTGCCGAAGCCGATGACCTCATTCGAACGTTCAATGCGTTGTTGCAAATTGCCCGTCTTGAAGCTGGCGCATCGGACGACGACCGCGAGCGCATGAATTTCACCGAATTTGTCGGCGATATCGTTGAGCTTTATACGCCCGTTGTTGAGGAGGCACAATCTTCTATCGCGTTTATAAATTCAGGTCCGGTAGTTTTTGACGGGAATCGTCAGCTCTTGGCACAGGCGCTTATGAATCTGATTGAAAATGCACTGAAGTATGGCAAGGCCCGGACTAAAAATGGTACGCATGAAAAAGGTGCCGATATTTGTGTGGGTCTGTCCCACTGTGCGGACGAGTTGGTGCTGTCGGTAAGTGACCGCGGTGCGGGCATCCCAGAAGATCAATACGAGCGCGCTCTGAAGCGCTTTGGACGCCTCGATGCCAGCAGGTCTTTACCCGGCACCGGCCTCGGTCTCAGCCTTGTTCATGTCGTTGCAAAAATTCATGGTGGCCGTCTTGAACTGGACAACAATAAACCAGGCTTGATCGTCAGCATGCGGTTGCCGCTGACTGGTGCCGGGGTTTCTCCTATGCCACTATAATAACGCATTGAATTGTGAGGCCAAAGTCGCAGGAGCAAGACATGACTGATAAGGCGGACAAGCCTCTGTTTTCTCAAATTTCCGAATGGCCGCTAGCTGAACCAGGAAACTCTGAAGGGGCACTCATTGCACAGGTTCGTGCCAAGTGTGACACACCAGAAGCAAAAGAGCTTTTGCAGGATGAAAATATTTGTGCCTTACTGGCCGGTATCGAAGCTGGCTCACCTTATCTAACCGGCCTGATACGGCAAAATCCAGCACGTCTTTGCCGTGTGTTGATGGCCGATCCGGTCTCTCATCTGACATTCCTGATTGAGCAGTTCACCCAAACAGCGCTGGCAGTACCGGATTTACGCAGCCTGATGTCATCTCTGCGTCTCTTTAAGGCCGAAGCAGCCTTGCTGATCGCCTTGACTGACCTCGGCGGCGTCTGGCCGATCATGACAGTGACTGAAGCCTGGACCAAAGTGGCCGACACGACAGTATCGGAGACCGTGCGTTATCTGTTCAAAACCGCACAGGCCAGGGGAAAATGGCAGGCAGATGAGGCGGACCCAGCTGCCCAGTCAGGTTATTTCGTCCTTGCCATGGGGAAACACGGCGCATTTGAGCTGAATTATTCCAGCGATATTGATCTGATCATTTTTTACGACACGACCAAGACCAAATTGGCTGACCCTTCCAAAGCACAGGCATTTTTTGTCAGCATCACCCGCGATCTCGTCAAATGCCTAAGCGAGCAGACTAGCGATGGCTACGTTTTTCGCACTGATCTGCGGCTGCGTCCCGATCCGCGATCGACTGCGCCTGCCATTTCTACCGATGCGGCATTGGTCTATTATGAAAGTTTTGGCCAGAACTGGGAACGCGCGGCAATGATCAAGGCGCGCCCCATTGCAGGCGACATCGAGGCTGGAACGGCCTTTCTTACAGAGTTATCGCCGTTCATGTGGCGCAAATATTTCGATTATGCTGCCATTGCCGATGTCCATGCCATGAAAAGGCAAATCCACGTGCATCGCGGTTTTGGTGAAATAGCAGTGGCTGGCCATAATATTAAGGTGGGGCGTGGCGGTATTCGGGAAATTGAATTTTTCGTTCAAACCCAGCAGTTGATTGCGGGGGGGCGTCAGCTGGCCTTACGGACGCGTCAAACATTGACCGCCCTGGAGCAGCTTGTTGAGTTGAATTGGATTGAAGCTGTCATTCGGGATGATTTGATTGTAGCTTATCATTTCTTACGTCGCCTCGAGCACCGTATTCAAATGGTTGCCGACGAACAAACCCATGAGTTGCCGTCTGATCCTAGCCGTCTTGCACGTTTTGCGCGCTTTGCTGGCTATGCAACCATTGATGACATGTCGAAAGAACTTCTGGAGCAGATGCATGTTGTGCAGAAGCATTATTCTGCCTTGTTTGAAGATATGCCACAGCTCAGCGGCTCGGCGGCCAACCTGGTTTTTGCGGGTGAAGACGATGATCCTGAAACAGTTGCAGCGCTCGAAGCCATGGGCTATCGGCGTCCGTCTCACACGATTGCCATCGTGCGCGACTGGCATCGTGGCCACTATGAATCAGTTCTGTCGGAAAAATCGCGTGAGCGGTTGACGGAACTGCAGCCCATTCTGATTGAAGCGCTATCAGACACGATAGATCCCGATGCTGCCGTTGTTGCCTTCGATCAGTTTCTCAGGCGCCTGTCAGCAGGTATGCAATGGTTTGCGCTATTGAAGGCCAATCCGGAATTACTCAAGCTGGTCGTGATCATTGTTGGCAGTGCCCCGCGTATGGCAAATATCTTAAGCCGCAGGGGGGGCATCCTTGATGCTGTGCTCGATGCCAACGTGCTGGGGACGATTCCAGAAGCCGTGGAAGTCGCAGAACTCGTCGCGCAGGATATGC
>CAYUYL010000120.1:7115-7580 GCA_964449195.1 uncultured Filomicrobium sp. | reverse complement strand
GCCTAGACCCTCTTGAATAAAACGCAGACGATTTTGGGTTTTCTGATCACGATCCGCCAGAGCAACCAAATTAGCTTTAACCACATCGTTTTCGGTTGCCAATCGGTCCACTGCAATTTGGGCGTTAACCCATACAGCCATCGGGCCAGTTGTTTTCCGCTTTGTGGTCATGCTCATGATGGTCTCACAATCTCCAAATAACTACAGATTCGCGTATCCTGAGCTTGCCCCTAGCGTATGATATTTTCGTTCTCCGGAGCCCTCCCTTAAAGATCCTGCATGATGGCGGCTACGGCATCGTGGTCGGAGAAGGGGAGGGTTTGGTCGCCGACAATCTGGCCGGTTTCGTGGCCCTTGCCGGCGATGAGGATGACGTCACCGGGGGCTGCCATGCGTAGTGCGGCCGCGATCGCCTCGTGCCGGTCGGCAATATCAGTTGCGCCAGGAGCGGAAGCTAGAATGGCT
>CAYUYL010000120.1:0-7105 GCA_964449195.1 uncultured Filomicrobium sp. | reverse complement strand
GGATCTTCCGAGCGTGGATTATCATCGGTGATGATTGTGACATCAGCCTTGTCTGAGGAAATCTGCCCCATGATTGCGCGCTTGCCGGCATCGCGGTCACCGCCACAGCCGAACACGGAGACCAGTCGTCCCGACGCAAAGGGCCGGAGTGCATCAAGCGCGGCTGCCAGGGCATCGGGCTTATGAGCATAATCTATGACAACGGTCGCACCGCGAACATCACCCACAACTTCCAGCCGCCCTTTCACAACAGTCAGTTTTTCCAGCGCCGCCATAACAGGTTCAAGTGGTTCGCCGGCAGCCAGCGCCAGTCCGGCGGCCGTCAGGGCGTTCATGGCCTGATAGGTGCCGATGAGGTTCAATTTGATATCGTATGCGCTGCTGTCATAGACAATCTTTAGGCGCTGGCCGAAACCGTCTGGCACGGCGTTCTCAAGCATGAGTGTCGCATCAGTGCCCCGTCCGACACGCCATAGTCTGTGGCGGCGCGCCTTGGCGATTTCAGCAATGCGCGCAGCTTCAGGCGCATCGCCGTTGACAACAATGTCACGGCCCTCAGGCAGTAAAGTATCGAATAGTCTCAGTTTGGCTGCCAGATAATCTTCAACGGTGGGGTGGTAATCGAGATGATCGCGCCCGAGATTCGTAAAGGCTGCCGCGGCAAGGTGCACACCATCCAGACGGCGCTGATCCAGACCATGGGAAGAGGCTTCAAACGCGAGATGCGTACCCCCCTCGTCCGCAAGTTCGGCCAGCGTGGCATGTAATGTCACCGGATCAGGTGTGGTTAAGGCGCCGGAAACGCTGCCATCAGGCCTGATCACGCCGATCGTGCCGACGGAAGCCGAGGTTCGTCCAGTTGCGGCAAAGATCTGACGTGTGAACTCCGCCACCGAGCTTTTGCCGCTGGTACCAGTTACAGCCACGGCAATCTCGGGTTGGCTGCGATAGAAACGCGCTGCCATAAGGGCAAGCATGCGGCGCGGATCGTCTGTGCGGATCACAGGGAGAGGACATTCGCCAACCTCCGCAGTATTGGCTGCAAGGATTGCCCGGGCACCGGCAGATATGGCATCCGGAATAAAGCGCGTGCCGTCAAACCTGGTGCCTGGAAGTGCCGCAAACAATGTACCAGCTGTCACCTGTCTGCTGTCGGCTGTGATCGCGGTGATTTCAATAGCGTCATCGGACCTGGTTCGCAATTGCGTTCCGGGGGGGAGTAGCTCAGCCAGTTTCCTGACCTGATTTCCGCCATGGTTTTGGGCACCAGTTACATTGGTACGTGTCATGGACGTTGCTTTTCCTTATATGTTTACAATTTTGTTAAAAGACAAAAACACGCTGATTTGGCAAGATGATATCAAATGAATGTATGCTGGACCTTGCAGAAAAAGATTTGGAAATTTCCTTATTTCATTTCGTCCTTTCGCCAAATTCAGCTCAACGTAGAAATGCCACTTTATGACCTCAGATAATCGTATTCGTACCACCCACGCAGGCAGCTTGCCGCGGAATGAGCTTGTCAGTGATGTCCTCAGTGCCGCAGAGCGCGGCATGCCTGTGGACGGGGAGTTATATGATGCTGTTTTGGGAGAAGCTGTCGAGACCGAAGTTGAGCGCCAGAAACGCATCGGGATCGATATTGTCTCGGATGGTGAATTCTCCAAAGTCACGTATGCAAGCTATGTCCAACATCGGCTGACAGGTTTTTCCGGCAATAGTCCTCTGGTGACACCGCTTGATCTCGATGAATTTCCAGTCAGCGCCGAGGCATCTGCTGCGCGTCGCCGGCAGGCGGCTTTTCTGCGGCCCCACTGCACCGGTCCGGTGGCTGTCAAGACCAGCACATTTGTTGAGGGTGATGTCAGGCGTATGTCGGCGGCGGTGAACAAGCATGCGCCCAATGGTGCTTTTCTGACGTCTGCCTCGCCGGGGTTGATCGCGTTGTTCCACCCCAACAGGTATTATCCGAATTACGAGGACTATCTGACCGCTCTGGCCGATGCGATGAAACAGGAGTACCAGGCAATTATAGCCGGTGGTTTTGACTTGCAGATTGACTGTCCGGATCTCGCCATGGGACGGCATACGGTTTTTAAAGATGCGAGCGAAGCTGCGTTTTTGCGCCAGATTGAAAGTCATGTGTCGGTTCTCAATACGGCGCTGGCCGGGCTGCCGCCTGAGCGTATGCGCATTTACGTGTCCTGGGGTAATTATGAAGGTCCGCATATCCATGATATTGAATTGGAAAAAATCTTGCCGGTCATTCTTCGGGCTAAACCGGCGCAGATTGCTATAGAGGCGGCAACGCCCGGGCATCAGCATGACTGGCACGTTTTCAAGACTATCAAGCTGCCGGACGATAAGGTTCTGCTCCCCGGCGTCATTGAAACCACCAATAATTATATTGAGCATCCGGAGGTCGTTGCTGACCGCATTGAGCGGTTTGCAGTGATTGTTGGCCGTGAACGTGTGATTGCATCGACAGATTCCGGTTTTGCGGCTTTTGCTGGGGATCAACTGGTTGATCCCAGGGTAGCGTTCCGCAAATTGGAGACTTTGGTACGCGGCGCTGAGATTGCGTCCAGGCGTCTTGCATGAGATTGGGCGGAGAGGAATGCACACCCTCTCTCATGCACTTTGTCGTCAATAGATGACACTACAGCTACGGGCCGATTTGCGCCCCAAGATTGAGAAGCGGGATAATGACGCTGGTAATGGCCGGTGCCAGAATGGGCAGCAGTGCAGCGAGACGTGTCAGCAGCATTTGTAATGCGGTGCCCATGCCGGTGAGATTGTTGTTTGCAGATGCGGGTGAAGGGACTTGGCCATGTTCTGCCCTTTGCGCCATTCTGATTGCCACCCGCCGCTCCATGCGGTCGAGGATAATACGAACCGGCACAAAGTAAGCAATGATGACAAGCGTATAGTTGATGCCGTAATAGGTCAGGATCTGTGCGCTGAGAGCTTGGTATTCTTTCTCCAGATTGGCTGTAGATGATGTGACAGCGTCCTGAAATAATGCGAGTGGCCATGCATGCCAAGATGCCGTTAACAGAATGCCAAAGACCAAAATAGCTGAGCTGAAATATAAATACAGAAATGCGCGCTCGCGGCGGGCATCAACAATGAGGGCGTCATAGCGATCATTCAAACGGTCATATTTTACCGGCATGGCAATGGCAGAAACAACACCGATAATTGCAGATGCGACGGCAAATGAAGATATATAAGTTATGATTCTCGCCATGATCATAAACACATCTTTCATGTCGTCGGGTTTGCATTCGACAACGGAAATGACCCAGAAATCAAGCAGGCTGCCGTCTACACATGCGGGCAGATAAGCGTAGCGGAACATCTCGTCGAATAGATCAAATCCGATGTACTGGTGCAAATTGGGACGATCACCAGTGACCAACATGATGACGCCGAGAAAAAAACTCATAATGGCGACAGAAAATATAACGATTTTCATCTGCGAGGCGCGCGTGAAATTAATGGCCATATCGATCACAAAGTAAATTGTGATACCGATGCACACCATCGTGAATATGAAATAAGCAATCAAAAAGGTAATCCGATAACGCGACTCGCGCAAGCGCGCACCGTCGCTTAGCTCAGCTGTTTTCAGCTGATTCAGGTTATGCTCAACGCTGAGGGCATAGGCGATTAATCGGTCACGTTCCGGTTGTACTGCGGTCGTTGCCAATGATGTAAGTTTTGAAAGAGCAGCTGCCCGTGCCGTCTTATCAAGGGCGGGTAAGGCGTAAACAATCCAGGCCAATTGCTGAGCACGTGCAGATGCTATAGGCCGAGAAGCTCCTTCGTCTGCAATCATTGCAGCTGGCGCTTCTTGAAACTGTTCATGTGGATGTTCAAGTTCGTCTAAAACCTCAAACAACGTACCCAGTGCCACTAAAGTTGCATCGGGGTTACTACTCTGCGTCGTGCTGTTCGCATTTGCATCTGGAGAAGGGAGTGGTCTTTGCAACCCCGAAGGCAGCGTTGCAGACGCGTCATTTGCGGTATTGTTTGGAACTGCAACAGATGTGGGAGCTGCATTCGTCCTGGGCTGTGTTGCTGTATCAACTTTTGCAACGAGTTGACGCTCGGCATCCGTAAGCCAGGGCTGAGATTTCAGTTCAGACAGTTGTACCTTGAAAAAGCGCCGTACTGCTGTTTGCGAAATCTCAGCCAGAATATCAGTCTCAAACCTTTCTGCATCATCTTTATTATTACGTAGCCTGGTATTTATGGTGGCCGTTGTCGCATTCTCTAAAAGCTTTGCTTTTTGAAGAAAAAGAAAGTGATTGCCAGTCAGCTCAATAAGGAATTCACCAAAAACCAGAACGATGATTGGTAACAGGGTCAGGCTGAGATGCCGAAATTTAATCGAGAGTTTACCCAGTGCCATGGTTGTATCCAACTCGCGACGAATTTACAATTTGAGACGGTATAGCTGTGAAAATGTTGCGGCCGTCCCTACTCCAAGATGCTGTTTGATGCAATTGACATCGACATGGCTGGTTGAACTATCCATCACGCAATGATCTCATAAGCGTGCTGCTTGGACATGCATCCAATCAAAGTTTTTGTGCCGCCCAAGGCTGACCCAACCCTCTTTTTCCCAAATTTGCCAGAAAGGCTCGTATTCAGGTTTTGCAAGTTGGGCTCTATCACGCCCCCAGCGCAGCTTGTTGCGATCAGGGTCCCAATCAATCGCAATGCCCCACGCGTGTGTTGACCAGCTTGAGCCACCACGTATCGAGCGGCAGTTGTAACATCCGCCATAACGGTCGAGCCGGAGACGGCGCATTTCTGCGTCGTTACGGCCGTATTCTTCATATATGGCTTCAAGCACGCGGCCGAGGCTTTCCGCGACAGCCTCATGGCAGGATATATGCGGCACTGTTTTATCTAAGTTCCACGACAGTCTAAGTTGCCACGGACACGCGACATTCACGAGCTTCACCTTACATGGCGCGCCAAATTTATGCGTCATTCCACTGAGGTTTTGGTTGGGCCAGCCGTTCGGATTGGCATCAATTGGTGCAGTTTCGCGCCATTGTGCCGGAAGTTTCCCATTATCGCGATAATAAACAAGAGCTTCGAAGGCGCTATCTGTTCTCTGTCCCCAATGTCCATCAATAGGTCCGGGATCGATATCTTTCTTTTTGGCGGCAATCTGAATAATGGCCACTGCTTTTCGTTGTGTGTTCCAATCTTGCCAGTTTTCCTTCTCAGGAATCATGTCGGAATATTTCGCAAGTATTGGCTGCAATGGCATTGTCTCGAAAGGGCCCCAGTTCCGGTCGAGTGACATGTCATGTTGAACGTGCACAAGCGCAAGACCAATGGCCTGCTTGAACTGGGATACCAAATCATAAGGCTCTGTCTGTGGCGGCGACGGAATGATTGCCACGGGATGGGGGACAGAAGAACCTTCACTTCCCGGTATTGATGGCGGGTCGACTGGCGGGGCAGGAGTGGGTTCAAGAGGCTGACCTGGCGTTAAGAATGACTGCGGCATGATTGTCGCATGGTCTGACTGCAAGGTTTGCAGATCAACTTTAACCGGTGTCAAGCCCCAGTCTTCCAGTAGATATTTGGCACCATGAACTGTGCCTTCACCGAGCGCGATGGTGGAACGGCGTGAATACACATCTTTTTGCCATGGATGTTTGGAACCGTCTGCAATCAAACGCGCCCATCGCAGACGGCGATCCGTACCCTTGATATACGGGTTTTGGGCGGTAAAGGTTTCAAGCGGTCCCTTGATCGATGCACGTCCGGTGCCGCCATTTTGCACGGCTGTATCGTAGAAAAGCGCAACATCTAGCATATCTGTTGCGCCCCATTGCACGGCATTCGGCAAAGCAATGCGGCGCCAGTATTTTGCACGCGCCCGCTCAAGCTGCATAAGCTGAACTTCACCACGCTCACCAAGCCGGCGGAATGCGGCTTTCCAGTCGTTTCGAACGCCATACTTGTTTGAACCCGTAGACACGACGTTTCCAAAGCGGCGTTTCTCGGCATCGCTTGCGTTGAGCACGGCTCGCAGACGTGCTGCATGCGATCCCATTGCATCATTAAGAACTTTGGCTCCAAATCGGGCATCAAGATCAGTTGCAAATTCTGGCAGGTCGTGTTTCAGCGTCAGCCCGATCATGCCAAACGTAAGAAAGGCATCATCGAAGTTGCCAACAACGCCTGTAAAGTCTGTTCCTTCGAACGATGCAGTCAGATTGAGGCATCTGTCAAAGACTGACGGCACAGGCATGCCAGTCAACTCAATCCAATCGGATTCACGGCAGTATCCGTCAGCAAGGGTGCCGCGCTGCGTTTGGAAGGCGCGCACGGCATTTTCCGTATTCAGACCGTAATCTCCATCAATACGATGGGGATATAGATTGGCTTTGCTGAGTGCCGCCTGCAGCACGCGGATTAATAACCCTTGAGGTGATTTGTAGCCGCGTGGGCTTGGTTTGAATAGGATCGCGTCAGGTGTCTGGGGCTCCGATTCAACAACAATTGGTGCAGATGGTGGATGCGGAGGAGGAGCGAAAGGATCATATTCGCTCTCAAAATCGAAAGACTGGCTTGTTTGATCATCGGCATTGTTCGAATGATTTGGTGGTGCGCCACCTTTAGGCTTGCTTGATGTTGACGTCTGCTTTTCTTCTTCTTCCAGAAGAGAAGACCACCACGACCACATAGACATGTCCAACCAACCAACGCTGCAACACTGATATAATGATACAAGCTTACACAGCATACGCTGACGTGAATAGTATTTTTATATCGGATCATCGCGAAAATCAGAAATGTGCGAAGTGTGATCTTTGAGTGACGCTGTTTGAGGATTGTTATTTTTTGTGTACATGCAGCTTGTGGCGGCGATAATATCCCATTACCCGCTGACCCAGTCGCGTGGTTTCGCGAGCAAAAAAAGGCTGGATGCTCTTCTAAGATCGTTGTCTGGTTTAAGAGCATTGCCTGGCAATCCCTGGCGAGTTATACCAGATGAATTAAAGCTCGACTCATTTAGTTTTCGGGATTCCCAAAGCGCTTCGAATATGATTCCCTTGCCGCGATATCTTAA
>CAYUYL010000119.1:0-7698 GCA_964449195.1 uncultured Filomicrobium sp. | reverse complement strand
GCACGCCGGGATCTGCGCAGGGGGCGAGGAGTAATCCTCGTTCCTACTGCGACCTTAAGATTTCAGAACTTTTGCCGCCTCTGTCATGTCCAATTGCGTTTTTAGGGTGATAGTTCCGGCATTTTCCAGCTTAATGAGTGTAGAACTAAGCACCGTAAGCTCGGCCGTGCTCCAAAGCGCTCTCTTTTTTCTTGGGGAAATTTTTTTGATGCCGGCGCAATGGCTAGAGTTTCTAGGTCGGAACTTCCGCTGCTCCACCTAATTCATGCTGGCTATTACAAAGAACGTTAGATTTTATTGAGCTTAGATCGGGAGGTTTTAGCTTTTCTATATGATTAACTGTAGCTATTTTGTAGCTATACGAAAATAACCTTTCACAAAGAAATAGCTAACCCATTGAAAGTATTGGCGCGCCCGGGAGGATTCGAACCTCCGACCCCTAGACTCGGAATCTAGTACTCTATCCAGCTGAGCTACGGGCGCTTTTGTAAATGAAACAATGCTACATTTGTAACTTAAGTGCAAATGCTTAGCGGCACTCTTGTGTGGTTATCGTCAAAATCTGGCATAAAAACTGTTTGCTGTATGCAAACGGTCAATTTTAGTGGAAGATTGTATCTATAATGCCAAGCAACGATATCTTTTTACTAATAGGCCTATGACATCTCAACAAGACACCAGCCCGCAATCCACGGGCAGCTTTGCAGCGCCCGTTGTAGCTGACAGTCATATCTATCTTGTCGACGGGTCGGCCTACATATTCCGCGCCTACTTCGCCATGTTCAAAGCCGCCCAGGCACGCGGCAGCAACTTCACACGTTCCGACGGCACACCAACTGGCGCCGTCATGACATTCTGCCGTATGCTGTTCAAAATTGTACGCGAAGGCCTGGATCGTAAAGATGGTGATGACGATCCAACACATATCGCCGTTATCTTTGATCATAAGGGTGAGACGTTCCGCAACCAGATATATCCCGAATATAAGGCAAACCGCTCTGCCCCGCCTGACGATTTGATCCCGCAATTTCCACTGATTCGCGCAGCAGTACGCGCGTTTGGACTGACTCCTATCGAGCAGGAGGGCTATGAAGCTGATGACTTGATCGCGACATATGCCAGCCAATCGCGCGAAATTGGAGCAAAAGTCACGATTATTTCCGGCGATAAAGACCTGATGCAGCTTGTGGGTCAAGGTGTACGGATGTTTGACCCGATGCCTGGAAATGAACGCAAAATCAATGTCGATGACGTTGCAAAGAAATTCGGTGTTGCGCCTGAAAAAGTCGTGGATGTGCAGGCGCTTGCCGGCGATACTACAGACAACGTTCCGGGGGTCCCGGGGATCGGGATCAAGACGGCCGCACAACTTATCCAGGAATTTGGGGATCTGGAAACCCTGCTGCAAAATGCAAGTACCATCAAACAGAAGAAGCGGCGTGAAAATCTTATCGCATTCGCCGATCAGGCAAGGATTTCACATCGTTTGGTCTATCTCGACCGCGAAGTGCCACTTGATATCCCCTTGCAGGATCTCGACCTGCCGGAAATTGCGCCTGCCAAACTGATCGCTTTTTGCAAGGCCATGGAATTCAGATCGTTCACCAAGCATGTCGCGGACACTTACAACATTGATATCGATGCTGTGGATGCTGACGCTGAATATGCGCCTTCGGCCCAGGCTGCCGGCGAAGGCCAGGATCAAAAACCGACAGACGAAAGCAACCGTCCCGAAGCTGTGGTGGCGTACAATGTCAAATACGCAACCGGGGCAGCTATCGATCATGCCGTCTATGAAACGGTCGCCTCAGCGGAAGAGCTTGAGGCATGGGTCAAGGAAGCTCATGAGATGGGTTATGTGTCGTTTGACACCGAGACAACCAATCTGGAAGCAACGCAAGCTGATCTTGTTGGCTTTTCGCTCTCAACCCGGCCTGGTAGAGCCTGCTACGTGCCCGTTGGCCATCGCGCAGAGGCAGATGGGCTTGCCCTTGAGGAAGCCCAAAACTTCAAGCAGCTGGATCTGCAGATTGCCCTGGACATCCTCAAACCGATGCTTGAGAACCGTGCGGTCTTAAAAATCGGACAAAACTTCAAGTACGATATGGTTGTGCTGAAGCGCTATGGCATCGGGCTGTTTGCATTTGATGACACCATGCTGATGTCATACGTACTTGATGGCGGGCGTGGTAGTCACGGCATGGATGAACTCGCGCGCCGTCATCTTGGCCACACCTGCATATCCTTCAAGCAGGTGATTGCACATGCACCGGGCAAAAAAGCAGCCGACAAATCTTTCGCAGAAGTTCCGATTGATAAGGCATCCGAATACGCAGCAGAAGATGCGGATATCACGCTGCGCCTCTGGCTGATGCTCAAACCCCGCCTTGTCGCCGAGCGCATGACAACTGTTTATGAGACTCTTGAGCGCCCGCTTGTACAAGTAATTGCTGACATGGAACAGGCTGGCATTTCCGTCGATCAGGCCATACTGAGGCGGTTGTCCAATTCATTTGCCGAACGGGCCAGCGTACTCGAAGAAGAAGTACACGGTCTTGCCGGTGAAAAGTTCAATCTCGGCTCGCCGAAACAGCTGGGGGTTCTACTCTTCGATAAGCTGCAACTCCCAGGCGGCAAAAAAACCAAAAGCGGCCAGTGGGAAACACGCGCGACATTGCTGGATGACCTGGCTGGCAATGAAGCATTGCCGGACGACGCCCGCAAACTTGTGCACACCATGCTGGAATGGCGTCAGATGAGTAAATTGCGCTCAACCTATACGGATGCACTGCCAACACATGTTCATCCCGCCACCAACCGGATCCATACCAGTTATGCTATGGCTGCAACCACAACCGGCAGGCTTGCATCAACAGATCCCAACCTGCAGAATATACCGATCCGGACCAAGGAAGGCCGTGAAATTCGCACCGCCTTTATAGCTGAAAAAGGCAACAAGCTGATATCAGCCGATTATTCACAAATTGAACTGCGCGTGCTGGCGCATATTGCTGATATTCCGCAATTGCGCCAAGCTTTTGATGACGGCCTTGATATTCATGCCATGACGGCAAGTGAAATGTTTGGCGTGCCAATCGACGGCATGCCATCAGATATACGTCGCCGCGCCAAAGCAATTAACTTTGGGATTATCTACGGCATTTCAGCCTTCGGCCTCGCGAACCAGCTCAGCATACCGCGCGAGGAAGCCGCAGCTTATATCAGAACTTATTTCGAGCGCTTTCCCGGCATCAAGGACTACATAGAATCAATCAAAAAGACCGTCAAATCTCAGGGGTATGTCGAGACAATTTTTGGGCGCAGGATTCATTATCCGGAGATCAATACAAAGAATCCGTCAGCTCGCGGGTTTTACGAGCGTGCAGCCATCAATGCACCTATCCAGGGCTCTGCCGCCGATATCATCCGCCGTGCCATGATACGCATGCCCAAAGCCTTTGAAAAAGCCGGACTCCAATCAGGCCGGATGCTTTTGCAGGTCCACGATGAACTTGTTTTTGAGGTTGCGGAGATCGAGGTTGAGCAGCTGATAAAGATCGCAACCACCGTTATGGAAACAGCACCTGAGCCGGTGCTTCAGCTGTCAGTGCCGCTCAAAGTCGATGCCAATGCAGCCGATAACTGGGAAGCAGCGCATTGAAATCATGCCTCCTTCGAAATCCTGCAGCCCGGATCATTCACCTCTTTTATTGCCGATAATCCCACCCATATCTCAAAGACGTACCTGCCGATTCAGGGGGTGCCTCTAAACTTATACGGCCGTGCGCACTGCTTCGGAGGGCGGACGGCAGGTGGAGATGAATACTATGAATTTCGAGAAATATACCGACCGGGCCAAAGGCTTTATTCAAGCAGGCCAATCACTTGCTCTTCGCGAAAACCACCAGCAATTTGCAGCAGAACATCTTTTAAAGGTGCTTCTTGATGATGAAGAGGGACTTGCTGCGGGCCTCATTTCGCGTGCCGGTGGCCAAGCCCAGCAAGCCCTGCAGAATGTTGAGCTTGCGCTTGCCAAACGCCCGCAAGTCACTGGCAGCGGCGGACAACTTTATCTTGCGCCAGAACTAGCCAAGATTTTTGAGCAGGCTGAAACCATTGCCCAGAAGGCTGGCGACTCCTTCGTGACGACAGAGCGATTGCTGCTGGCCATCCTGATCGAGGGAACCAACGAAGCCGGTAAAATCCTTCAGAGTGCAGGTGTTAACGCGCAGGCATTGAACGGCGCCATTGAAGAAATACGCAAGGGCAGAACGGCCGATACCGCATCCGCTGAGGAAGGCTACGACGCGTTGAAGAAATATGCTCGTGACCTCACGGCCGATGCGGCAGAGGGACGGCTGGATCCTGTGATCGGACGTGATGAGGAAATCCGGCGCGCCATCCAGGTTTTGTCGCGCCGCACAAAAAACAATCCGGTTTTGATCGGTGAGCCGGGCGTGGGGAAAACGGCGATTGCCGAGGGCTTAGCTCTGCGGATTGTGAAAGGCGATGTCCCGGAAAGCCTTAGGGATAAGCGTTTGCTTGCGCTCGACATGGGCGCACTCATCGCTGGCGCGAAATACCGCGGTGAATTTGAAGAACGCCTGAAAGCCATACTGCAAGAAGTGACAGCCGAGAATGGTGGTATTGTGTTGTTCATCGATGAAATGCACACGCTGGTCGGTGCCGGCAAAACAGACGGCGCGATGGATGCATCCAATCTCCTGAAACCGGCGCTGGCCCGCGGTGAGTTGCATTGCGTAGGGGCTACGACACTCGATGAATATCGCAAACATGTCGAAAAAGATCCGGCTTTGGCCCGGCGCTTCCAGCCTGTTTTTATTAATGAACCAACGGTCGAGGACACGATATCCATCTTACGCGGTCTGAAGGAGAAATACGAACTGCATCATGGTGTGCGCATCGCTGACAGCGCACTCGTTTCCGCGTCTGTTCTCTCAAACCGCTATATCACAGATCGTTTTCTGCCGGACAAAGCGATCGATCTGATGGACGAGGCCGCCTCCCGCCTGCGGATGCAGGTCGATTCCAAACCGGAAGAACTCGATGAGATCGACCGGCGTATCATCCAGCTGAAAATTGAGCGCGAAGCGCTTCTAAAGGAGAGCGATACGGCCTCAAAAGACCGCTTGGACGTCCTTGAGTCTGAAATCGCAAACCTTGAAGAGCGTTCGAACACCATGACTCAACGGTGGCAGGCTGAAAAGGCCAAGCTGGGGGATGCGCAAAAGATCAAGGAAGAGCTGGACGCACGACGGACAGAGTTGGAACAGGCCCAGCGCCGTGGTGATCTTGCGCGTGCTGGTGAGCTATCCTACGGGGTTATCCCGGAGCTGGAGGCCAGGATTGCAGCTCTGGAAGAGGCGGGCAATGACGGTGCCATGGTTGAAGAAGCCGTCAACCCCAATCACATCGCGCAGGTTGTATCGCGCTGGACAGGCGTTCCGGTTGATAAAATGCTGGAAGGCGAGCGGGATAAACTCCTGCGTATGGAAGCGGAACTGGAGCGCCGTGTTATCGGGCAGAATGAAGCTGTCGTCGCAGTTTCAACTGCGGTCAGGCGCGCACGTGCAGGCCTGCAGGATCCGAACCGCCCCATTGGCTCATTCATGTTTCTAGGACCGACAGGCGTGGGTAAGACAGAACTTACAAAAGCGCTGGCGGCCTTCCTGTTCGATGATGATCAGGCCATGGTCCGGCTTGACATGAGTGAATACATGGAGAAGCATTCCGTAGCACGTCTTATTGGTGCTCCTCCAGGGTATGTTGGTTATGAAGAGGGTGGTGCACTTACTGAGGCGGTCAGACGCCGGCCTTATCAGGTCATTCTTTTCGATGAAATTGAAAAAGCACATGGCGACGTGTGGAACGTTCTGCTGCAGGTTCTTGACGATGGCCGTCTGACCGATGGTCAGGGCCGCACGGTTGATTTTCGCAACACACTAATCATCATGACGTCAAATATCGGCGCTGAGTACATCGTCTCCCACAAACCGGAGGATGATATCAGCCAGGTGCGCGAGTATGTGATGTCCGAGGTGCGTACGCACTTCCGGCCCGAATTCCTGAACCGTCTCGACGACATTATACTCTTCGAGCGTTTAAAGCGCGAGGAGATGACAAGCGTTGTTGAGATCCAGTTACAACACCTGGAAGGATTGCTTCGGGACCGTAAGATCACGCTTGAGATTGATGCTGCGGCCAAACAATGGCTTGCGGAGCGCGGATATGATCCGGCGTACGGTGCCCGCCCGCTCAAACGCATGATACAAAAATATCTGCAAGATCCGCTGGCAGAGGCCATACTGTCTGGCATCGTTCTGGATGGTACAATGGTAAACGTTTCTGTCGACGGGGATAATCTTGCGATCAATGGTAAACAAGTGATTATACGGGCTGTATAAAGTCAGCCCGTAAAGACGGCATCTGCGTATCTTGTGATCAGCAGTTGTTACCGCAGACTTTTGGTTGTCTAACAATCGCGTTGTGCTGCTGTTTATCGCAGGCCGGCCACCCATCGGGTAAACCTTTGGGTGGCTGATTTAATCTGCTAGTGACTCAGCTTGGGCGCTGTGATTTTCTTTACTGCGGTCCACGCGATCCCGGGCCAGTGTAGTCAGTCCAAGGTCATCAAGGGCGGCATAAAGAGCCGGCACAACAAACAACACCAGACAGGTTGAAGCGAGCAGGCCGAACGCAAGGCTGGTGACCAGCGGAATCAGCACCTGCGCCTGCGGACTCGTTTCAATCAGAATTGGTAACAATCCGGCTGTTGTAGTGGTTGTTGTCAGCAGGATCGCCCGAAACCGCGCCCGGCTTGCCTCACCAACGGCCTTGATAAGAGGCATGCCGTTATCATGATGATCCTTGGCGAAATTAACCAGCAAAATCGAGTTGTTAACAACGATGCCCGCAAGTGACACAAAGCCAAGCATCGAAGGCATTGAGATATCAAGGCCCATCACCACGTGGCCAAGGATTGTACCAATTAGCGCAAGTGGAATTGCGATCATAACGACGACCGGCTCAACATAGCTACCGAATTGGAAAGCAAGCAGCAGGTAAACACCAATCAGACCAAGCATAAATCCCGCTATCATTGATTGTTGTGTGACTTCAGCTTCACGGTTCTGGCCTTCCAGCGCGACGCTTACACCTGGATATTTCTCGCGCATTTCAGGTATGAACCGCGCAAACGTGTCGCCGACGATAGCAGACGCATTACCCACCCTTGGATCAACAGCGCCCTGCACGGACACCGTACGTATACCGTTCACCCGGTGGATCCGTGAAAAGCCGCGCTGCTCTTCCAGAGTCGCAACGGCGGTTATCGGAATCTTATGGCCCTGCGAATCAGTAACATAGAACTGCCTGAGATCGGCGAGACTGTTTCGATCTTCTAGACGCAAGCGTACATCCACCTCAATCGACTCCGTGCCAACCTGGATTTCGCTCACCGTTGTACCGAAATAGGCCGCGCGCAATTGATCCGCAATTGTTTTGGCATCTAGGCCGAGATTGGTCGCTTCACGCTTCAGACGCACGCCAATTTCAGGTTTCCCAGGCCTGAGATCATCTGAAATATCAAACGCGCCTTTGTAACGCCCAAGCCAGGACGTCAGTTCTAGTGTTCTGAGTCTAACGCTTGGCTCCCGGATTTGATGTTTTCCAACTTTT
>CAYUYL010000118.1:0-7722 GCA_964449195.1 uncultured Filomicrobium sp. | reverse complement strand
GGCCAGATGTCAACCGGAGGCAGCCAGCCACCAAGAAATAAAATCGTTGTCAGCGCGCACATCGTGGTGATCGCAACATACTCACCCAGCATAAATAGCAGATAAGGTGTTGAAGCATATTCTACCATAAAACCTGCAACCAGTTCCGATTCAGCCTCGGGCAGATCAAATGGTGGCCGGTTTGTTTCCGCCAATGCCGATATAAAAAACACAACGAACATTGGAAAAAGCGGCAGCCAAAACCAGTTTAGCATGCCATAATCGCCTTTTTGCGCGTTCACAATCGCGGTCATATTCAATGAGCCAACGCACAGCAGTACGGTTACAATCACCAACCCGATAGACACTTCATACGATATCATCTGCGCGGCAGAACGCAGCGCACCCATAAATGGGTACTTCGAATTGGAGGCCCACCCGCCCATAATCACGCCGTAAACTCCCAGAGAAGAAATAGCGAGAATATATAGTATGCCGACATTCAGGTCTGATACGACCCAGGTTCCAAAGCTATCCTGACTTACGGGAATAACAGCCCATGCTGCCAGGGCGCACAACGTGGTTGCAATTGGCGCCAAAAGAAACACTGTCTTGTCAGCGCCTGCGGGAATAAGGGGCTCCTTGAGGACAAATTTAAGCAAGTCGGCGAAAGACTGAAACAAGCCGAAGGGGCCGACAACATTCGGACCTTTACGCATCTGAACCGCCGCCCAGACCTTGCGGTCCATGAGCAGCAAATAAGCGATGATCAACAACAACCCGACCATAAGTGCCAGACTTTGGATCACCATCAAGGCCAGCGGCCAGCCGTATGACCACCAGATTTCAATCGCGTCCTGCCAGCTCAACTCCATATCGCGCTCCTCTATTCTGCCGCCTCAGGCGTTTGGTGTGCCTGAGTTAGAGCGCTCAGCTCAGCCATAACTGCAGAGGCCCGCGCAATAGGGTTGCTGAGATAAAAATTCTGAACAACCGAAGCAAAAGGACCGCCATCAGTTGCCCCATCCACTTTCATCAGGTTGTCGATGCCGACTTCACTTTCATTGCGGCGCCCGCCAATGTCTGCCAGAAGTGGCACCACCTTGATCATCTCAGCACGCAGTTGTTGGAGGTTATCATATGGCAATGTCTCATTGAGGTGTCCGGACAAAGCACGAATAATTGCCCAATCCTCGCGTGCGTCGCCTGGCGCGAAAGCGGCTTTCGCAGTCCGCTGCACGCGTCCTTCAGTATTAACATAGGTGGCAGACTTTTCCGTATATGCTGCACCAGGCAGGATCACATCCGCACGATGTGCACCGCGATCGCCGTGACTGCCCTGATATATGACAAATGCATCTGATGAAACATCGATTTCATCGGCGCCCAGGTTGTAGACGACATCAACATCGCCACTGACAATGTCTGAGGCCGCCAACGCGCCTTCAGCCGGGACAAAGCCAAGATCAAGTCCACCAACCAAAGCAGCTGAGGCATGCAGGACAGCAAAGCCATTCCAGCCTTCTTTGACAACGCCCGATGATTTGGCCACATGTGCAATTTTGGCCAGAAGCGCACCGCCGTCAGGCCGGGTATAAACACCTGAACCAATGATATACATGGGATGCTCTGCACTGCCCAGCTCACCTTGCGCTATGCCATCCAGAGCAACCTCGAGGTCAGGGCCTGCAAACGTATATGGATAAGCAAGATCAAACTGCTCACCAATGACACTGATGCTCACGCCGCCATCGCGCCAGCGCTTGCGTATCCGGCCATTTAAGACCGCAGCCTCGGCACGGGGGTTGGCGCCGATCAGCACAATTGCATCAGCTTCATCAATCGCCGCAATACCAGGATTAAAAATATAACTTCCACGGCCATGCGCAGGATCAAAAACTTCGCCATGCTGCCGACAATCGATATTGGCAACGCCAAGGCGCCCCATAAGATCTTTCAGGGCAAACATTTCCTCGGCGCCGGCCATATCACCTGCAATGGCGCCAACACGGGATGGCTCAACACCACTCATGCGATCTGCAACAGCCTTGCAAGCCTCGTCCCAGCTGACCGGCACAAGACGCCCGTCTTTACGGACATAAGGCCGATCCAGGCGTTGCGTCCGCAGGCCATCAACAACATGACGCGCCTTATCCGAAATCCACTCTTCGTTCACATCGTCGTTGAGACGCGGCAGAATGCGCATCACCTCGCGGCCGCGCGTATCAACACGAATGGCTGATCCCAACCCGTCCATCACATCGATAGATTCGGCTTTACGCATCTCCCAGGGACGCGCATTATGCGCCCAGGGGCGGTGCGTTAGCGCGCCAACAGGGCAGAGATCCACCACGTTCGCCGAAAGTTCGGAGTTCATGCCGCGCTCAAGATACGTTGTAATTTCCATATCTTCGCCACGGCCAATGGCGCCAAGCTCTTCAACCCCAGCCACTTCTGTCATAAAGCGCACACATCGCGTGCATTGAATACACCGGGTCATTGACGTCTTGATGAGCGGGCCGAGATACTTTTCATCGACAGCGCGCTTATTTTCCTCATAACGCGTTCCGCCAACGCCATAAGCCATGGCCTGATCCTGAAGATCGCACTCTCCGCCCTGATCACAAATCGGGCAATCAAGCGGATGGTTGATCAGAAGAAATTCCATCACGCCTTCGCGCGCCCTTTTAACCAGCGCGGAGCAAGTATCAACGACGTTGGGTGATCCATCACGTGTCGGGCGTATATCACTGACAGACATAGCACAAGACGCAACCGGCTTGGGCATGCCATCCACTTGAACGAGGCACATGCGGCAATTTCCTGCAATGGAAAGACGCTCGTGATAACAGAAACGCGGGATCTCACGACCAGCCAACTCGCAAGCCTGCAACAGGCTTACATCGTCATCCACCTCGATTTCGTCACCGTCAATGATGAGCTTTCTCGGCATGTGCTTCCTTATAATATCGGGAATATCGGTCATATTGGGAGTGCCGACAAAAACAGCGGCTTTGTCGTTACGGTAATCTTAACCAGACTACAATGAGAACGGCGCAAAGACCAGAGCCTCGCCCCCACTCCCTTTGGCGGCCATTTGGCGCGGGGAAAGCTTAACGCAAATGATAAACGCGCATTCAGAGCTCGCACTGACGTGATGGAGAGGCTGAGGATTGAATACCCTCATACCGCTTCTGGATACGTTTTATATGATCGTAGGCGCTACTCTTCAGGACGTTCGTTAATCACTGTGCGTTCAGTGTATATACGTTCAGTCAAGAGCGTTTCCAGTTGAGGAAACCGATCGAACAACTCTCGCGGCTTATAAAGATTTGGTTCAAGTCCCTCAAGGTAATCAGAACGAATAATGATCCACCCCGTAAAATGTCTGGGTGATTTATTTCCAGCCTGCCACGTATGGAGCATATAATTTTCGCCGAAAAGAAAAGGAATCGGTCCATCAGCAATGTGTTCATTGGTCAAGGGGTGAACACTACCGTCCCCGCGCTGGATCATCAGCTTGGGGCTGCCCGTTGCCGCATTCCGCATCACAAATGCAAGCGAAGGCGCATCGTTATTGAAAACAACAAGACCTTCAAACGTTTCATTATAGTGTTCAAAATGAAACGGTTGCTTGACAATAAGAGCCCGGTCAAAAGAGCCCTCGTCGGTTAAAACATAGCTGGGTTCGATCCGGAAGGGACCAACTGCAATCCGGCCACGATGCCGGGTCGACGCGTGAAAATACATATATGAGCCACAAATACGAGCGGCACTGGTGCGGCCAAACCCCTTCGTGTTTGGATTAAGAGCAAAGACATCGCCAGCATAAAGATCTATGGCCGGCCGCCACAGATCCATCGGTATTATGGGTTCGCCGCATCGATACTTGAGATGATCGAGAAACTGGCGGATGACAACGCGGGTTTTGGTGTTCGGCGTACGAGATTCACTAATAGCGTTACGAAGCGCCTGATTGTCTATTCTTATATCATCATGACGATGGTCTATGATACGCCGCGCCAAACCAGCAGCAGCGATTCCTTCTTCATACATATAAGCACGCAGACGATACAAAAGGTCCTCTAAGGACTTAGATGGCTCCTCAACCTCAGCCCTTGCAAATGCTTCTTCTGAAGAGATGTTGCCATCATCAGGCATTCCGCCCGCCCTTCCTTCAACGCCACGATTTTCAACACAAATCATATCCCAACAGATAACCACAGCACCTGGATAGCTCTCAAGTGATTTTTATAACCTGCACACACATCAAAACACCTCCACTCGCTTAAGGAATCAGACAAACAAACATAATAAAGCGCAAACAGCGATAATTATCACCGCAACTCTGCCCACATCGCCCGAGCATGGGTTTGAAAGATTGCCATGCGCTTGATTGATCGCTCAAAGATGATTCTTTTCACCTTACTTGTAGACGATGCGTCCGTTAGGGATTATATTCCTGATGCGTAATAAAACTCACGTAAGCACGTGAGCGTATTGCTGATAAGATAGCTATCGGAGATTTTGTCTTATGGCCGAGATTGCAGAAAAACTTGGCGTCCGTGGCCGCGTATATGCAAAGGCACTTAAGCAGGCAATGGAGAAAGCTCATATTAAAGACGATGAGTTTTTTGAAAATGCCCTCAAAGCGCTTGTTGTTGAAGATGAGAGACTCAAAGCTTCTCAACCTAAAGCTGCCAAACGCAGCCCAACAATCCCCGAGCTTAAAGATCTCATGGAATCTGAAAAACGCGACACACGTTATAAAGCCCGGCAAAAGCTACGCACATTCAGCCCTGAGGAGCTTGAATTGCACGGTGTCGATATGAGTAAATTGATAATAGAGCGCCATCTGGGACCAAAGCGGGCTGCTTAAAAAGCGCAACATCAATACTGCGTCGCTTTATTGTTGCCACGCAAGGTCAGGTGTGTTATTAACATGCCTGTGGCGGCATTAAGAGCACGTGTAAATTATATACCTCAATGCCTCCCACAGACCATTGTTAGCAAACACTGTTTTGGGAGCATTTGTTATGCTTAGAATAATTACCGCAACCAGAGGAATTGGAAAAGATCATTCTATTAGAGCCTGTCCGTAAAAATGTTGAGTCATCAGAATCACTTATGATTCAGATCCTTGAGTGAGCGAGGTCCGTAAATATGAAATTTACCCCCTTAGTTGTGCTTCTCTCTTTATGCCGACTATCCCACAATCAATAATGCAGAGCATTGAGAGGCGTTGATTTTACTGGCTAATTTTAAGGACGGACTCTTAGAAAATTGCCGAATAGAATACTTATGATTATAGCTAACGGGACTAACCCACGATCCGACGAGGCTCGAAACGAATTAAAACAACGAGGCATTCAGATAGAAGTTGATTTTTTAAAAGACTTCCCAATTGAAAATGCCCCGAATTCACTTCTCATGGTAATCGCAGATGAGGCAGGGCCTTATTATGCAAACCGAGCACGAGAAGAGCTATTAATCCGAGACGTCAAAAGGCAAGCTGGAAATTGAAAGCCGCGCATGAAATACCAGCATACCCAACTTTCAAAAGTTACAACAAATAGATAAAGGCCCGCCAATTTACGCAGCGGGCCTTTTTCAACAACCATATTGCAAATACAGTCATCACTGCTGGCGCGGATCGGCGGCGTCGTCGATGAAGAGTTCCAGCTTGTCACGCCCACCCCAGGTGTCACGGCGCAAAGTGCCTGCAACATGAACAGGCCTGCCATCCGAGCCGAGCAAAAGCTCGCCCAACGGCTGATCCGCAGCGCGAAACGCAATGGCATCAAGCCGCGCGCCATCACTGCTTTGCAGCGCACAGCGCACATGCGCCCCACCGACAGCCTTCGCAAACTTGATGACATGGGCACCAAAGGCAAAACGCGGCTGCGGATTGCCTTGTCCGTAGGGGCCCGCACGTTCAAGAAGCCCCATCAAATCATGCGTCACGGCATGTGGCGTCAAGGCCCCATCGATTTCAAGCACCGCTGCATCCCGCGCCTGCAGGGCCGAAGCATGAAGATGATCACGCAAAAAACGTTTCAGATCATCAAACTGCTCCTTTGCAACCGTCAACCCGGCGGCCATGGCATGCCCGCCCCCTTTGACGAGATGCCCCTCAGCAACAGCGGCGCGGACGGCGCCTCCGATATCAACGCCGGCAACAGAGCGCAACGAACCTGTCCCATGCCCCTTGGCATCCCAGGCAATCACGCATGATGGGCGGCGAAAGCGCTCAACCAAACGGCTGGCCACCAAACCGACGACGCCCTTGTGCCAGTCTTGCGAACCCAGCACCACAATAGCAGAATCTGGATCTGCACCGACGGCGGCTTCAGCCTCGGCCATCGCTGCAGCAAGCATATCAGCCTCAATCGCCTTGCGTTCACGGTTGAGCGTATCGAGCTGCTCTGCGATCCGGGCGGCTTCCGTTTCATCCGCGGTTGACAACAACGTTGCGCCAAGCCCCGAATTCCCAATGCGGCCACCTGCATTAATCCGCGGGCCAAGCACAAAACCAAGGTGATACGGCGTCGGAGCCTGCTTCAGCCCAGCCGCGTCGAACAACGCAGTCAAACCCACGTTGCGCCTGCCATGCATGACCTGCAATCCTTTATTGACGTACGCACGGTTCAGCCCCGTCAACGGCACCACATCACAGATCGTCGCAAGCGCCACAAGATCCAGCAACTGCAAAAGATCCGGCGGCGTTGATTTATAATGACCACGACGCCGCAATTCACGGCTGATAGCGACCAGAAGCAGAAAAACAACCCCGGCCGCGCAAAGTTGCCCAAGGCCGGATAAATCATCCTGCCGGTTCGGGTTCACAACACCAACGGATTTGGGAAGCTGCTCGTCAGCCTGGTGATGATCAACAACAACAACATCAACCCCCCGCCGCTCGGCCACGGCCAACGGCTCAAAGCTCGTTGTCCCGCAGTCAACGGTGATGATCAGTGTCGCGCCATCATCAGCCAGCATCTCGATTGCGTCCGGATTCGGGCCATAACCTTCAAACAAACGGTCGGGGATATAAATCCGGCAACCCACGCCATGCAACCCCAAAAAGAGCTGCATCAAGGCAGACGCGCACGCACCATCAACATCGTAATCGCCAAACACTGCAATTTTTTCATTCCGTGCAATCGCATCAGCAATACGTGCCGCTGCAACATCCATGTCTCTGACCGTGCTCGGGTCGGGCATCAGCTGCTTCAGCGTTGGATTGAGGAAAACGTTGACATCATCCAACGCAACATGACGTGCAGCCAGCACACGCCCAAACAGCTCTGACACTCCGTGCCGCTGCGATATGGCAAGCGCCGCGTTATGCTCCGTTTGCGACAGCCTTTCCTGCCAGCAAAACCCGCGAGCGGATTGACGAACACCGAGGAAATTTTGCACCCCATGGGACTCACCCCATGCCTGGGCGGCAGCCAGTGAACTCATGCATACCTCCGTTGTATACACACATAGTATTCCGATTCGGATATGCAGCAGCTTTGAAAACAGGAGAATTGTGGACAACGCATCGGCACAGGATGATGCAGCAACGACTTTCTCAATCGACCGTATTAAAAACGGCTCGCGGATAACATGTTCACGAACAAATGCGAGCTGCCAATACCGTAGCGCCGAACGGCGCCCCCCCCCCTCAAGCGCCAATGACACCCACGAAGCCTGCAAGCCGTGCGTAGACTGGCCCACAGTGGCTATATACAAAAT
>CAYUYL010000117.1:0-7759 GCA_964449195.1 uncultured Filomicrobium sp. | reverse complement strand
ACTTCGCTGATGTTACAGACATAGAGGCTTTTACAGGCACAGTGTCTGCCTCTTTGCCTGCTTCTTTTGCCAATTTCTGCACATCGCCCGCATCTTTGACTTCCTCTGCTTTCAGCTCAAGAATGCGGCTTGGCTTCTTAGGGGCGGCTCCCGATGAGCCCGGCGTGCCGTCTTTCTTCGGGCCATTCCTACCTGAGCCATCTCTTCCGTTTGCCATGCGGGACCAACCTCCAATTGTGCGCTGCTGCAGAGACCATCCAATGATGGTTTGGACAACCTGCAAAGTCCAGATTTTTCTACTGCTTTATAGTTCTTAATATCTTAACATTGTGCCGTTGTTTGGCCCGTCAGCATAAGCAAATCATTTACATTTGGGCGCTGGGCTATCATTATTTGGCACGGTTGTAGCTCCGACAATCTATCCGCAACAGCTTGAGACAAACAAAAATGCGCGAAATGTCGAGCAGTTTCCCTGACTTGGTACGCCTCAACCAAATCCATATAAATCTGTGCTGTACGCGGTGACAGCAGAATAACACCATCGATAGTACCAATCGTCATCCGTGACAACAGCATGGGGGACAGTTCTCGTGCGGACCGCGCAACATAAACGGTAACTTGGTGAATGCGATAACCAATTTGGCGCAACTCATCTGCCAAATCAAAAGCCAGTATTTCACCGGCAAGATGCAGCAGCGCTCCTCCATTGGCAACAGCGTGTGATTGAATGATTGGCAATAATGCCTGCGCCGTTGACGGCCCTTCAATCACGTCTTGGAAGCCCATAGATTTGGCCGCCGCCGCCGTACCAGGTCCCACCGCGAACAAAGGCAGACGCTTCATTACATTTGCCTGCTGCATGGCTACGCCCGCGCGCACCGCGTTGCGGCTCGTTGCAATTAAGCCCTGGACGTCCGTAAGCTCCAAGACACCTGCGTCCTTGAAATCAATCGACAGCAGCGGTTCGGCAATAACCTCATGACCTTGCGCAACGAGCCTGCTGCGCAGAGCTTCTGCGTCGCAAACCGGACGCGTCACCCAAAGTCTCATATCTTTCATTCATTTATCATATTTGGCTCACATTGCTCCAACAGCTGCAAGCCAGCATTACGGCCAATCAGTTCAGCCTCATCGGGAGGCCCGGAACGCGTGACATTCAGGCATTTTGATCCATCGGGTGTCAACAGTTGACCGCGAAACTCAAGCATGATGCCGGTTATTTCCGCAAGCCCTGCAATGGGCGTGCGGCAGGACCCGTTCAGGACCGCAAGAAAAGCCCGCTCTGCTGTTGTACATAAATCGCTGATACGATGATTAAGCGGAGACGTACGCTCAAACATAAACGCGTCAGAACTCCGGATTTGGAGGGCTATGGCCCCTTGAGCAACGGCTGGCAGCATGTCGTCAGGATTAATTGGTGCCTCGAGCAAGGGCTCTCGTCCAAGGCGATGCAGGCCGGCACAGGCCAGAAAAGTTGCATCCGCGACACCTTGATCGAGCTTTTTTAAACGCGTGTCTACATTGCCGCGAAATTCAACAACTTTGAGATCAGGTCTGACGTGCTTGAGTTGAGCTCGACGGCGCAAAGATGATGTGCCAACAACAGCGCCTGCGGGCATATCAGCCAGCGTTTTATATTTCCGGCTGATAAACGCATCACGCACGTCTGCCCGCTCCAGAACTGCCGACAGGCAAAGACCAGCGGGCAATTCGGTCTCAAGATCCTTCATAGAGTGGACGGCAACGTCGATACTGTTATCAAAAAGCGCGCGTTCTATTTCCTTGGTAAATAATCCTTTCCCGCCAACCTCAGCCAAGGGCCGGTCCTGTATCCAGTCGCCTGACGTGACGATATCAACGATCGGCAGATCTGCCACATCCATGCCGTGCGCCTCGGCAAGCTGTTTTTGCACGGCACGTGCCTGCACCAGAGCCAGTGGAGAGCCCCGCGTTCCAATCCTTATTTGCGTGTGGGACAAACGTTTATCCTAGAGTTTGTTTTTATTTTGAGAGATCAGTATGCTATCGCCTTCAACCCAATCCCAGGCCCAAAGAGACGCATGAGCCAGAAAACAGCCCAAACAGCAAGACCAGTCCGCGTGCTTGGCATCGAAACCAGTTGTGATGAAACCGCGGCTGCTGTTGTTATGCGCGATGCGCAAGGCAGGGGCAAGATTGAAGCCAATATTATTCGCTCACAATGGGAAGAACACCGCGCATTCGGCGGGGTTGTGCCGGAAATCGCAGCGCGCGCGCATGTTGAATGCCTTGATGAGATCATTGCCCTGGCTCTTACGGAAGCCGGCATCGCATTATCCGATATTGATGCCATCGCAGCCACGGCCGGCCCGGGACTGATCGGCGGTCTTCTTATTGGCCTGACAACCGCAAAGTCTATTGCGCTTGCCACCCAAAAACCACTGATCGCCGTCAACCATCTCGAAGCCCATGCACTGACAGTTGGATTAACAAATGGCCTGGCTCCGCCATACATGCTGTTGCTGGTGTCCGGCGGGCATACGCAGAGCGTGCTGGTGACAGCACTTGGCGAATACCGCCGGCTTGGCACAACCATTGACGATGCTCTCGGCGAAGCTTTCGACAAAACAGCCAAGCTGCTTGATCTTGGCTTTCCAGGAGGTCCCGCCGTTGAACAGCATGCCCGAACGGGCAATCCGCACCGGTTCGACCTCCCCACGCCACTCAAAGGACGGGCTGAACCGCATTTCTCTTTTGCCGGCCTCAAAACAGCCGTGCGCCGACAGGCACAAAAACTTGAGCCCTTAAGCCGAGAAGACATAGCAGACCTGTGCGCCAGCTTTGAACATGCAGTTTGTGACAGCATTCAGGACCGCATCACCAAGGCCTATAGTATTGCCAAGTCTGATTACAGCCTGCCTGGTGAAGCTCTTCCCTTGGTCGCCGCCGGGGGCGTTGCAAGCAATCAACGCCTGAGCCAGGCCCTTGAGCAAGTCGCGGATCAAATGGGCTCGGATTTGTGCGTGCCGCCACCGGCTTTATGCTCAGACAACGGCGCAATGATTGCCTGGGCCGGTGCACAGCACTATGTCAACGGCCACACCGATGGTATGGACTTCGCAGCCCGTCCACGCTGGCCACTGGATGAAACCTCAGCGGCCGTCTATGGCTCCGGCAAGCATGGTGCAAAGGCATAAATCGGCCTCCAATCGCTGAAATCGAAAAACCTAAAGGAGCAGGCGTGGCCCGTCATAATTTTCAACGCATTGGTGTCATCGGTGGCGGAGCATGGGGAACGGCACTCGCACAAACGCTTGCGGAAGCCGGACGCAACGTGACGATCTGGGCCTACGAGGCGGACACGGTTCACGAAATTAACGAACACCACACAAATAAGGTGTTCCTGCCCGGCATACCTCTGAACCAGCATATCACCGCCAGCAAATCCCTGAAAAAGCTTGCCGAAAATGACCTCATTCTGATGGTGCCGCCGGCACAGCATTTGCGCCGCATTGCAACAGAGCTTAAACCGCATCTTATCACCACAACTCCGGTTTTCATCTGCGCCAAGGGCATTGAGCAGACGAGCGGCAAACTGTTGGGCGACATCCTTGCTGAAGAGCTCTCCGGCATCATGTATGGTGTGCTTTCAGGTCCAAGCTTCGCCAGCGAAGTAGCACGCGGCCTTCCCGCCGCCTTAACGGTGGCCTGCCTAGAGGAAAGCCTGAGCGCCCAGGTTGCAACCGCACTTGGATCAAAAACTCTCAGGATTTACTGGACAGATGATCTGATCGGCGCCCAGCTAGGCGGCGCGATCAAGAACGTTCTGGCAATTGCCGCCGGTATTGTTGACGGCAAAAAGCTGGGTGCCAACGCCCACGCCGCACTCGTGACCCGCGGCTTTGCGGAAATGCGCCGCTTTGCCCAAGCGCTCGGTGCACGGGCGGATACCCTGGGTGGGCTGTCAGGTTTAGGCGATCTGTTATTGACATGCGGCAGCCCGCAATCGCGCAATATGTCTTTAGGCCGGGCCCTGGGCGAAGGACGCACGCTTGACGAAATTCTCGGGACACGCAAAGCCGTGACTGAAGGCGTCTATACGGCCAAGGCCATGGTGAAGATCGTACAGAACACAGGAATTGAAGTGCCAATCGCAGCTGCTGTCAAAGCTGTTGTCGACGGCGAAATCACTGTGGATGATGCAATTGATAGCTTGATGGCACGCCCTCTCCGCGCTGAAACTGACGATGCAATCTGACCGTAAGACATGACAAAAACGATCGCGCCGATACGTCGCAATCGAAGCAAAAACAAGCCTAATCTGAGGCGCGTGATCAAAAGGACGTGGCAATGGCAAAAGCTGCAGCCAAGACAACGGCAAAAGCAAAATCAAAGGCTCAGACGAAAAAAAATGCATCGCAGCCAACAGCTTCCAAATCCACTACAGGCAAGCACAAAGCCGGGACGCCGCCAGAGCGGATTGCTGATGAGCGCCTTTACTGGCTGTTCAAATCCGAGCCCGACAAATTCTCCTGGGATCAGCTTGTGGCCAAAGGTGATACGGGTGAGGAGTGGGATGGGGTGCGTAACTATCTAGCGCGCAATAACATGCGGGCCATGCGTATCGGCGATCTGGGCTTTTTTTATCACTCTAATGCGGGCAAAGACATCGTCGGCATTTGCGAAATATGCGCGCTGTCACATCAGGATTCGACAACAGATGACGAGCGCTGGGACTGCGTGGATGTGCGTGCTATTTGTGCAATGCCGAACCCTGTCACCCTAGGTGATGTGAAAAATACGGATGAACTGTCAGAGATGGCGCTGGTCACGGCGATGCGCCTTTCCGTACAACCTGTAACGGCGGCAGAGTGGGCATTGGTCTGCAAAATGGGCGGCCTCGATCCGGATAAAATCGAGGCTCAATAAAGCTCATGGCAATCCAGACAATTACGGCCTCACAATCAAAGCCAGGCTAAAAATTGCAGAAGCACCGCTCGCGGGGCAATACCATTTCTGATTTTCTCCTCAGCGGTCAGCAAAGGCTAGGCCCTTGATAAAGGCCACACACAAACCATGCTTGCTTCCAACCTCCTGGAGCGCCTCCCTCATATCATTTGAGCTGCCCCAGCAATTGTCCCGACCTGCTGTTCCGCCATTCACAGAATCATGAATCTGTTGCAAGTCTTTCAGCAGCAGAACCTCCGGCGTATAAGTATAATTTCCGGCAGCGTCAGTACATTTTTCAATATCCAGCGCTTCGCAAATTGGATCAGCAGTCGCCTCCTTGCCCTCCATTATCTCCGCGTTGTATTTCGCATCTGGGATGAGAATACCGACAGCACATTTACGTCCATCCGCCATGCGATATGCGCAATCGCCAGTCGCATCATTTATTGCCGGGCAGCCTTGCTCAAAAAGGTGATGTGCAACAGTTTTAAAGGTTTTTTGCAAATCCATAAGATGGCCTCTCAAATCTTTTCGTTCGCCAATCCATCATCGGAAAAACACGCCGGAATATCGCTCACAGCAACTCAGAGCAACGTATTTTGTCTGTTATGCTTGGTTCAGGTGCGGCGCCACAAGCCTTTTTCTCTTTCAAACGGTTTTGACAAAGGCCCTTGAAATAGCCAGACGTCTTGGTGCTTGAATATGCCGACAAGCAGCAATCCTGCTGCAAAGCCACCTACATGAGCCCAAAAAGCCGTGCCAGGCTGGCCCGCGGGGGTCATAGCTGCGCTTACGATCTGGCCAGCAAACCACACTCCAAGCACAAGCAACGCTGGAATTCTGATCATAAGAGGCAGAACAACGACCAAGAAAAGCACACGCACAGTCGCATAAGGATGCAGAAGGATATAGGCGCCAAGAACACCAGATATTGCACCACTTGCGCCAATCATGGGAATTGTCGAGTCTGGCGCCAGCCCTGCCTGTATCGAAGCCGCGACGATACCGCAAACCAGATAAAACGCCAGAAATTTCAAATGCCCCATCGACTCTTCGATGTTATCTCCAAATATCCACAAAAACAGCATGTTACCAACAAGGTGGAAAATATCACCATGCAGAAACATTGATGTAAAAACCGTGGCGATAGCGGGCACCTGCCCCATGCCGGGGGGCATCTCCATACCCAAAAGAAGCCTGGCTGGTATCATCCCGAATTGATAAACGATTGCTCTGACTTCATGAACATTCAGCGACATTTGCCAGATGAAGACGGCGACGCAGAGACCGAGTATGGTCCAGGAGACATATGGTATGATACCCCTTGGGTTATCATCTGATATCGGAAACAAGCCGCTGGTCCTTTGCATATTGGAAGGCATGCGTAAGTTAGCCGATATTATGCACACCTACAATCAAGCATTTCGACGTCATTACAGATCGACTCGAAATAGTCCCGGCGCAAAGATCACCCCTTGCATTTTGCGGACCGCAGGTTTTCAGTACCATTGATCACAAACGCATGTTCGAGCACATAAATCTGCACCTGAGTTGATAGTTTTTGCACCATATATGCGTCGACTGGATTTTGTCAGCCGAAAGATGCGTGATGAACCTTTCATACTTACTCATGCACACTGTTCTGTCATCTTATCCCTTTTGGTGGGGCACACATCACACCACAGATATAATTTCAAAAGAAAATGACCGCCAAACTGCCCAGAGTAACGGAGACTATCGTGACTGCCGTTATTGCACGGGCACTTGCGTAGGCGCGAATATAAAAGTCTAATATTTTATCACCGCTGACCTTGTGGCGAACAACATGGACAACATCGTCCCCATGGACCTCCGTATCATCCTCAACTTGCGATGAGAGCTCCGGAACAAACATCATGCATAGGAGAAAAAAAGCCAGATTATATATAATAGCTCCAAAGCCAAAAGCCGCGACGCCCCAAATCCAATCAAGCCCGGGACCGGCCGGTGACGTTGTCCACAATAAACCCAAAACAAAACTGAATGCGCCAATGACCAGAGCTGCCAACCAAAACCAGCGAAGCTTTTGGACAGGTACCATGCCTAATACTCTCCATGTTGTGACCGCTACGGCAATGCCGTGCTTATCTTTAAGTGCTATTCAATCATAAGCGGCAGAGCTGACGCGGCAAACAAACGGAGCATAATGCATGACAAAGGCGTATGGCATAGACTTTGGCACTTCGAATTCCTCCGTTGGGATTTGCACTGCAGGCGCCGCTCGTCTCGTCTCTATCCAAAATGGCAAAACATCAATACCAACCGCACTATTTTTCAGTTTTGATGACGATACCACGACCTATGGCAACGAAGCCCTTGAACGCTATTTTGAGCGCGAACCTGGCCGCTATCTGCGTGCGATCAAAAGCGTGCTTGGTACGAAGCTGTTTCAGGAGACGACGCAGGTCAAGGCAAGACGTTATGGCTTTGATGACATCATTACATCCTTTCTGCGTTTCCTGCGCAATGCAGCTGGCGAAAACGAAAATGACCTGCCAACAAGCGTTGTCCTTGGCCGGCCGGCATTTTTTGTTGACGATAGCCCGGCAGCCGATGCCGCAGCTGAAAGCCAACTCGCGGCAGCGGCGAAGACCGCGGGCTTTGAAACGGTTGCCTTCCAGTTCGAGCCGATCGCTGCGGCCATGGATTACGAACAAAGCGTCAATCGCGAGGAGATCGCATTCGTTGCCGACATCGGAGGTGGTACGGCGGCTGTGTTCCGACCTAATGTTGCCCTTTTGTTCCAGCATGACTTCCGTAGTTATGGAGGCGTCAATGAAAGCGCGGGATT
>CAYUYL010000116.1:0-7771 GCA_964449195.1 uncultured Filomicrobium sp. | reverse complement strand
TGGCGGTCATAATGTCTTCGATCATGTCTTCAGGTGTGTCGTATTCATGGACACGGCCGCTTTCGACGTCATCAAGCCCGGCTTGGATCAAGCCTTGCAGGTTGTTGATTTTAGCTTCACGCTCGGCAAGCGCCACAAGTCCGGCTTGGATGGCATCAGCTTCGGTAGCATAAGCTCCGGCTGCGATCTGGGCTTCGACCCAAGGGCGCATATGGCCAAGCTGATCAGTATTTTTGCTCATCTGACAATTCTCTCATACCTCAGAAGTATTGAACACCTTCATTGTAACGTGATTTTACTAGATCCACAAAAGTCCCTTTCTGAATCGCTTCCGGACGCAATTTTGAGCCCTGCAAAATCAGGCACATAACCGCCGTTGCTCATGACCCCGTTTTTGGATCACCTGACAGGCATGGAGAACTGCCCATCGTTATTGTCTCTTGGCAATTGCCTTTATACATCAGAGTGTTCCGGGTCAAATGTTTGATGTCTCATCGACTATCGCGACGACTGATACGTAGAAGCCGTCCATGCGTCCCTATCGCGCCCCCCCGTAACCGGACGACAGATGATCCCCTATGGAGGTCCTCAAGCGCCTGCCCCAAAATGCTGCAACGCTCACAATTCATCATGTGACGTGAGACAGAACACTAAGTCCACCATACGCGAGGCAGTAGCCGGCCAATAAAAGCAGGCGCAAGATCCGCCATGATTTTGCGCATCTGCTCTGAGTCTGGTGAGAGGGCGCGCACGACCAGCAGACCGTTCCATACGCTGGCGGCGCAACTGAATGAGGCCTGAGATGCAATTTCACGAACACGCGTCAGGCGGTCTTCAGCGTCTGGTGCACTATACAGCAACGTCAGAGTTGCCCTAGCATCCTGTGCCATCGCCGGCTGAGCAAGACGTTTGAAACTCTCATCCTGCAGCAACACGTCTTCCGCAAATACAAGCCTGCCCCCACGGCGTACCCGCCACCTGTCGCGAAACAAGCCGGATGTCAGGGTTTCGCCCATGGCAGGGCGGCCAAATACAAGGGCTTCGGCAAGCAATACTTTCGATGTCGCGGATATGTCAGCAGTAATTTGTCTGCTCAGCCGTGCCCGGTCAAACAAAATGGTGTCCTGTGGCAGCCAGTTAAGTGTGGCATCCTCACCGGCATGCAAATGCACTTTCATTTCAGCAAGCGCACGGCCTGTGGATTTGTAAATACGTTCTGAAGCCTGCGTCGTCACCGTCAGAGCTGCACCCTCATCAACCTGGACGTCATGAACAATGTGATCACCGCCAGCCGTGCCTCCACCGGTATTGATAAGAATAGCTTCGGGCGGAGAAGCCCGCTGCGGTATACGCACCTTGTAACCATCGCGTTCTGCAACACTGACAACGCAGCTGGCACCAAAACGTAGCTTGCAATGGATTGAAACCCCGCCGCTCACGCGGACATTGCGCAATGGATCATCAGACTGCGGGGCAGCGCCGTTAGACAGACAGGTGACTTCGGACATCGTCCTCTTTCATATCGGCGCGTGTTCCGGCCAGCACAACCTGGCCACGATCCATAACGGCATAGGTATCCGCCAGATCGCGGGCAAACTCAAAATATTGCTCCACAAGCACAATGGCCATATCACCCTTGTCGCGCAGGTAGGAAATGGCACGGCCAATATCCTTGATGATCGACGGCTGAATACCTTCTGTCGGCTCATCCAGCACCAAAAGTTTCGGCCGCGCGACCATGGCACGGCCAATAGCCAGCTGCTGTTGCTGCCCGCCTGAAAGATCGCCACCACGGCGCCCAAGCATGTCTTTCAGAACGGGAAAAAGTTCAAAAATTTCGTCGGATATATGGCGATTGCCACGTCCCGCCGCAGCAAAGCCGGTCTCAAGGTTTTCGCGCACAGTCAGAAGAGGAAACACCTCACGCCCCTGCGGAACGATGGCAATCCCGTTGCGCGCCCGCTCATATGGCGGCATCGTGGAAATATTTTGCCCATTCCAGCTGATTGACCCGGAACGTATGGGCTGCTGGCCGACAATCGCACGCAAAAGACTGGTTTTGCCGACACCATTGCGCCCGAGCACACACGTGACCTTGCCGGCTGAAGCCTCCAGCGATACCTCGCGCAGAACGTGAGCCGCACCATAATAGAGATCGATATTATCGACTTTCAACATAACACGTTCCCACCGGCATACTTAGCGGCCAAGATAAACTTCGATAACACGTTCGTCATTGGAAACATCATCGATTTGCCCCTCAGCCAAAACCGAACCTTCATGCAGGCAGGTCACCCTGACATCAAGAGCACGAACGAATGTCATATCGTGTTCAACCACGACAACAGAATGTGTCTGAGCGATATCACGTAACAGACGCGCCGTCTCTTCCGTCTCGGCATCAGTCATACCGGCAACAGGCTCATCGACCAGCAGCAGCTTTGGGTCTTGAGCTAAGAGCATCGCAATTTCAAGCCATTGCTTCTGCCCATGACTAAGGTCACCGGCAAGCCTGTTGCGTTGCGCCAGCAGCCGGACACGATCAAGCACAGCGTCAATAGAAGCATCAGAAATCTGATCGCGCGCCCCAAACAGAGCCGACCAGGACGTGCGTTCGCCAGCTAGAGCGAGGCGGATGTTATCTGCAACCGTATGGCTCTCAAACACAGTTGGCTTTTGAAACTTTCGGCCAATACCGAGCTCAGCAATTTCAGTTTCATCCAGTTGCGTAAGGTCGTGTTTATTATCAAACATGACCTCGCCTGTATCAGGCCTGGTCTTGCCTGTAATGACATCCATCATCGTGGTTTTGCCGGCCCCGTTCGGACCGATAATCGCGCGCATCTCGCCGGGTTCCAGAAACAGTGACAAGGCATTCAAAGCGCGGAAGCCATCGAATGATACAGTAACAGCATCAAGGTAAAGAATACTGCGTAATTTGCTCATTTCGCGGCCTCCGCTGCCTGTGTCTGGGAGGCGCTGCTATCGCCGGAAGGCGCTTCTTTAGTCTTTGATCCACGCAAACGCTCGATGAGACTGCTTGCAGTACCAACAATCCCCTTAGGCAGGAATAATGTGGACAGTATAAAAATACCGCCCAGAACAAACAACCAATAGGGTGCGAGGAAACCCGTTGTGAAAAATGTTTTTAGGAAATTCACAACGATGGCGCCTAGAGCAGCGCCCGTCAACGTGCCGCGTCCGCCAACAGCAACCCAGATCACGGCTTCGATGGAATTGGCGGGCTGAAATTCCGACGGGTTGATGATACCAACTTGAGGAACATAAAGAGCACCCGCCACGCCAGCCATACACGCAGACACTACGAACGCCAGCAATTTATAGTTTTCGACACGATACCCCAGGAAGCGCGTCCGGCTTTCCGCATCACGTATGGCAACCAGCACCTTACCATAAGTCGACGTCACCATGAAACGCGCAACCCAGTAGGTTAAGGCCAGCACCGCAATAGTGATAACAAACAGCGCATTCCGTGTTTCCTGCGCCTGTATGTCAAATCCAACAACATCCTTGAAGTCGGTCAGGCCGTTGTTCCCGCCAAAGCCCATCTCATTACGAAAGAAGGCAAGCAACAGGGCATACGTCATAGCCTGCGTTATGATCGACAGATAAACACCAGTAACACGTGAACGGAATGCCAGCCAGCCAAAGCAGAAAGCAAGCACACCAGGCACCAGAAAAACCATCAACAAGGCAAATGGAAACATATCAAAGCCATACCAGAACCATGGGAGTTCTTTCCAATTCAAGAACACCATAAAATCCGGCAGGATCGGATCAGCATAAACACCGCGCGTTCCGATCTGGCGCATCAGATACATGCCCATGGCGTAACCGCCAAGCGCAAAGAATGCGGCATGCCCAAGCGAAAGAATACCGCAGTAGCCCCACACCAAATCCAGCGCGACAGCAAGTATGGCATAACAAAAATACTTACCGAGCAACGCTACGATATGAGTAGGCACATGGAATGGTGATGTTTCCGGCAGCAGCAGATTGCTGGCTGGCACGAGTATGGCAGTGGCGAGTAACAGGCTAAGGAAGATATAGCTGGCCGTGTTGTTCAGGCAGAAAAATGTACGTGTGATCATGATTCTACGGCCCGCCCCTTGAGCGCGAACAGACCGCGCGGTCGTTTTTGAATAAACAGAATGAGCAATACAAGGATAAAGATTTTCGCGAGGACCGCTCCTGCCCAGGGTTCCAGGAACTTATTGGTTACCCCAAGCGCCAGTGCCGACACCAATGTTCCCCATAGGCTACCCACACCGCCAAAGACAACAACCATAAAACTGTCCACGATGTAATTCTGGCCAAGGTTTGGTGAAACGTTATCGATCTGACTTAAGGCCACCCCGGCTATTCCAGCGATGCCTGATCCCAGCCCAAACGTCATGGCATCAACGTACCCTGTACGAATACCCATCGCCGCCGCCATCCGGCGATTTTGTGTGACTGCGCGCATTTGCAGCCCAAGAGTTGTTGCCCGCAGTACAAGTAAAAGAAGGGCAAACACAACAAGAGCAAACACGATAATCCAAAGACGATTGTAGGTAATCGCAAGCCCAAGGAAATCAAAGCCGCCTGTCATATAGCTTGGCGCACCAACTTCGCGGTTGGTCGGACCAAATATCGTACGGACAGATTGTTGTAAGGCAAGGCTAACGCCCCAGGTCGCCAGGAGTGTTTCAAGCGGCCGCCCGTATAAGAATTGAATAATTCCACGTTCGATAATGATACCAATCAGGCCGGCAACAGCAAATGCAAATGGTATCGCCACCAGCAGAGAGAGATCAAATGCATCAGGCGCATAGGCACGAAATACCTCTTGCACCACAAAGGTAGTGTATGCGCCAATCATCACCATCTCGCCGTGGGCCATGTTGATCACGCCCATCACACCAAATGTAATTGCAAGACCAATGGCAGCAAGCAGCAGAACGGACCCAAGCGAAAGTCCATACCAAACATTCTGAACATTTGCGGTGACAGCCAGCCATTGCTTGATGTGCCCGACAGCAGAATCTGCAGCAGCTGCAATTTCTGCATCGCTGGATTGAACAGCCGGCCCGAGCGCAACGATCGAACCTTGTCCGCCACGGGCCTTGAGAACACCAATCGCATCAAGCTTATCAGCTTTACCGGTTTTATCGCTAGCGATTATCAGAGCGGCCTGCGCCTCTACAAACGCTTGGCGTACGGCACCATCCTTTTCTTCGGCGATGAGATTTCCCAGCGCTTCAAGTACAGAGACATCTTTTGAACGGAAAACTTCGTTAGCGGCTGTAATCCGCTTTTGCGGATCTTTTGATCTTAACTGCAGCGTACCAAGCGCAGCTCTAATAGCCCCCCGCACACGGTTGTTTATACGTACACTTTTAGAACCCTCGGGTCGGCCCTCGAGCTTATTATTTGACAAAAAATCGAAGTAATCGCTGCCTTGCCTGTATGCAGCACCACTGCCGTCCGAATTCATGTAAAGCCGGCGCTTAGATAAGGCAGTGAGAATAGCTGGCGCATGTTCTGCGCCTGAAGCCGCAATCTCATCAACACCCTGAATGGTTTTGCTAAAAGATCCGGCTTTGAAAAGATCCAGAGCTGTTTTCAGACTTGCTTCCTGCGCACTACAGTACGCTGAGATACCAATAAACTGAGCTATGAAACATATGACAGCAAGCAGTTGATGTGATGCAATACGCATCGAAACCTCATTTACGCCGACAACAGCACTAACTGTGAATGGTTAATTTTAAGGAGAATTAACACATCTAAAAATGAATGTATGCGACCGGGGCTGTTTCATCGCAGCCCCGGCCCTTCGCACCTTGGGGGAGGAAACCCGAGGCTTTTCAGCCCCGGGTGCGAAGCTCAATTAAGCACCGCATTTACCAGTCTTGGTGTTGAAGTTACCGCACTTCTTACCAGGCCAGTCGCTGATGAGATCCTTGGAGCCAGGCAGGAAGTCAGACCATGCGTCGCCTGCGACGAGGCCTTTTGTTTTCCACACAACGTCAAACTGTCCGTCTTCGAGGATTTCCCCAATCAGAACAGGCTTTGTGATGTGGTGGTTTGGCAACATTTTTGACACGCCGCCAGTTAGGTTCGGAACCTCAACGCCGATGATAGCGTCGATGACCTTGTCCGGATCAGTTGTACCAGCTTTTTCAACGGCCTTCACCCACATCTTGAAGCCGATGTAGTGCGCTTCCATCGGATCGTTGGTTACGCGCTTCGGATTCTTAGTGAATGCTTTCCACGCCTTAATGAACTCCGAATTCTTTGGAGATTCAACAGACTGGAAGTAGTTCCATGCTGCAAGGTGGCCGACAAGGTTGGATGTGTCGATACCGGCCAGTTCCTCTTCACCGACAGAGAAGGCAACGACAGGAATGTCTTCTGCTTTGATGCCTTGGTTTGCCAATTCTTTGTAGAAAGGAACGTTGGCGTCACCGTTAATGGTTGAAACCACAGCGGTTTTCTTACCAGCTGAACCAAACTTCTTAATGTCTGACACGATCGTCTGCCAGTCGGAGTGTCCGAATGGCGTGTAGTTGATCATGATGTCTTCTTCCTTAACGCCTTTTGCGATCAAGTAGGCTTTAAGGATCTTGTTGGTTGTTTGCGGATAAACGTAGTCAGTGCCGGCCAGCACCCAGCGCTTCACAGAACCGCCGTCTTCGCTCATCAGATAGTCAACAGCAGGAATGGCCTGCTGGTTTGGAGCCGCGCCCGTGTAGAACACATTGCGCTCACTCTCTTCACCTTCGTACTGTACTGGGTAGAACAGAACAGAGTTCAGTTCCTTGAAAACAGGCAGAACGGATTTACGGGACACAGACGTCCAGCAACCGAAAACTGCAGAAACTTTCTTCTGTGAAATCAGCTCGCGCGCTTTTTCAGCAAACAGCGGCCAGTTTGAGGCCGGATCAACGACGACCGGCTCAAGCTTTTTACCGAGCAGACCACCTTTTGCATTCTGCTCTTCAATCAGCATCAACATGGCATCTTTCAGTGTTGTTTCACTGATTGCCATGGTGCCGGAAAGTGAGTGCAGAACACCAACCTTAATTGTGTCTGCAGCTTGGGCTGTCACGCCACCAACGGCGAGACTCATCCCGATTGCGACTGACCCCAATAGTGATCTTCGCGACATGTTCATGTTGTTCTCCAACTGAAGTTCATAACGCATGACTTTTGTAATGCATGGTTAATTTGGCAAATGCCGTGCCAGAATTGTGACCACAGCTGGAAGTCAAAGAGTAAAATTACTGATTTATAAAGTTTTTTTAATCTTTAAAATCGTGGTTTTGGCCTTTACAAAGCCCTATTTTCTTACACTCGACACTCATCAAACGCCAGAGTCTGCCTAAAAAATAATCATAGCGCACAAATAAGCAGCAGAGCCGATGGCGCCGGTGAAGATCAATGGAAACCTTGCGTCTACGTGGCGAGATAGATAACGCCAAAAAGCTCAAGCATAATAATAAAACGGCTCAGGTATGACTGAGCCGTTCATAAACGTATATTAAAAAAGCTTACGTCACATCATGACGTGATCACGCGGATAAGAGGCGGCAACGCTATCTGCATTAGATATCGAAATCACCACCGCCCCAGCTATCGTCGCCACCGCCCCAATCGCCGAAGAAACTGCCACTATCACTGCTTGCGTCCTGCAGAGAAGCATCTTCCTGGACGGGTTCAGCCTGCTGAGAGGACGTGTCAGCGGCCTGTTGCTCGGTGGCAGTAT
>CAYUYL010000115.1:0-7809 GCA_964449195.1 uncultured Filomicrobium sp. | reverse complement strand
ATCCTGTCGCCTAAAGGCGAGGGGTTTACTGATCCCCTATTAAAGACTCTAAATACGCAATGTCATGAATTTTTTTGAAAACTCGAATGAACTCAGGCGACGTAGAAAACTCATCCCGAGCAAACTTTCACGGAGCGAGCCAGGCTTAGCAACGAGGGCGTCAACATCATGTATAACGATTGAACCAATTTCAATTGTATTGAGGCGTACCGCTGCTGCGTAAGTACCGCCGTTTGCGGTCTGGATGGCAATATTGTAACGTAGAGAAGACGGATTGATACCTATAGCGCCAGCATCCGAAGATGTCAGCATAACGGAACTTGCGCCTGTATCAACGAGCATGGAAACGGCATTACCGTTCACCCGCCCCCTGGCCACAAAGTGACCATCACTACGCTTACGAATTCGAACAGCCCTGCGGCCTTCGCTGTCGTCTCCCACATCGACCGCTTGCCCCGGCGGTAAAAGCTCGCCTGCAACGCGGCTGGCAACCAAATTTGCCTCATCGCGGAAACTGTACCCCACGACCAGAAGCAGAACCAGACCAATCCAGACGGTCAGATCACGCGCCGCCCCCGTGAAATGACCTCTATAAGACGATAGCGCCGAACCACCGATATAGATCAAGAGCGCCAGCGAAGCTGATAACGCGGCAATCATATCACCGTCCAGGCCTCCAAGCGACCCGCCATCTCCTATTGCAAATGCAGCAATGGCTGCAAATCCAAGAAGTGCAAGGCATATCCAGAGCATATCCATGTTCTCCAGCTTGTGACGCCGCGCAGCAAAGCAGCAAAATTTCAAACCGTAGCGTGCATCCGCACCCAGAGAGTCTGGGGCCTGCTTTGTAAATGTCACAACATAAATATGTTCATTTATCCATCGATAAGCGGATATAATATGAAAAACTGATTTCGAGCCCCTATTAACTTGTCGAAAAAAGGGGCCACCCGCTGGTTCACATGATTTTTGGACATCAATTAGCCATTCTACTGGCAGGAGTTGTGCGCTGATATGCACGATGCGGTGATTGCTTTTATGTGACACTCTGGTGATCGAATTGGTAATGCCGAAGAACGTATCTTATATCGCTTCTGACGAAATAAATTTCTGAACGCAAAACAATACTGATTTGGGCGTCTATGGTTACCGTAATAGATAGAACGATCCGCCATCCGGAAAAGCAATCCAGACCTGACACACCGTTTTTGCGCAAGCCTGAGTGGGTCCGTGTTAAGGCCCCAGGCTCGGAGGAATATATAAAGACACGAAATATCGTTAAAACTCATAATCTGCATACAGTGTGCGAAGAGGCCGGCTGCCCGAATATCGGTGAATGCTGGTCCAAACGCCACGCAACGATGATGATCATGGGTGATACCTGCACCCGCGCCTGCAGTTTTTGCAATGTGCGCACGGGACTGCCAGCCCCGCTTGATCCCAATGAACCAGAAAATGTCGGACAGGCCGTAGCCCAACTAGGCCTGAAGCATGTTGTGATCACATCGGTTGACCGCGATGACCTGCCAGACGGTGGTGCCCGGCATTTTGCTGATGTTATTTATGCAATCCGCGCCGCAGCCCCAATGACAACAATTGAAATTCTCACACCGGACTTTTTACGAAAGGATGGTGCGCTTGAAGTTGTGGTTGAGGCCAAGCCGGACGTTTTCAATCATAATCTTGAGACCGTCCCTTCAAAATATCTGTCCATTCGCCCGGGCGCACGGTATTTTCACTCACTGCGTTTGCTGCAGCGCGTAAAGGAAATTGATCCCAATATTTTCACCAAATCTGGAATTATGGTTGGCCTTGGTGAAGAGAGAGAGGAAATTCTGCAGCTGATGGATGACTTGCGAGCAGCAGATGTCAATTTCCTCACCATTGGGCAATATCTTCAACCAACCCGCAAACACGCTGCAGTTGAACGTTTCGTAACGCCTGAGGAATTTAAATCTTACGACCGCATTGGCCATGCCAAGGGGTTCTTGCTGGTCTCATCCAGCCCACTGACACGATCTTCATATCACGCAGATGATGATTTTGAACGCTTGAGATCCGCGCGCCTGGCGCAACACGCGGCACAAGCGCAAAAATCATAGAAAGACCAGGTCCTTCCTTCATGCCTGAATTTGCAACACAAAAACAGGTGCCATATGCACCGGCGGAGATGTTTGCACTTGTTGCTGATATCGAAAAGTATCCGCAATTTGTACCGTTATGCGAGGCATTGCAGATACGACAGCAATATACCAACGAACAGGGACGTGAAATTCTGGTTGCAGATATGACATGCGGTTATCAGGCAATTCGCGAAAACTTCACCAGCCGCGTCTGTCTAGACCCGAAAAATAATAAGATTTTTGTCGAATATGTAGATGGCCCGTTTCAATATCTCGAGAATACATGGTCCTTTATAGAGAGGCCTAATGGCAGCCTGATATCATTCAATATCAAATACGAATTTAAATCACGAATGCTAGGGTTGCTCGTAGGCGGCCTGTTTGATAAGGCCTTCCGTAAATTTGCTTCTGCATTTGAGGAAAGGGCCAAGGAAATTTACGGCCGGAGCTCACAGATCCAAAACAAGGCACATGCGCAGCTTAACAATCTAGCATCCCGGTAACCAGCCCAAGTGCAGCAATAACAGTTTCAAAACGGACACGCGTACGCCCTATATCACCAAGCCGTAATACCTGATCTACGGTGTGGCCATCTCGATCTGCTGCTGCAATATAGACAAGACCAACCGGTTTTTCAGGGGTTCCACCATCAGGTCCGGCAACGCCAGTCACAGCAACAGAAAAATCTGCTTTAGAATTCTCAAGTGCCCCGCTTGCCATGGCCAATGCGACTTCCCGGCTTACAGCTCCATGTGCTTCAAGCAGATCCGCAGAAACGTTAAGGCACTCTGATTTTGCAGCGTTGGAATATGTTACGAAACCGCGCTCTACAACTTCTGATGACCCGGGAATTTCTGTCAAAACAGCACTTATAAGCCCGCCGGTACAGCTTTCCGCAGTTACGATCATGCTCTGGCGTGCCTTAAAGACGCTCAGAGTATTTTCTGCTGCCGTTATTAATTCGAGCAAGAACATCATTGCTTTCCATATCGTCCGAACGGCTAAATAAAATAGTACATCAATACTGCGCTAACCTAACGTTTTGCAAACGACGTATCAGCCATCAATCTTACCAACGGATAAACGGTAAGAAATTTAGCTGATCTTGAAATCCATATGATCATTCAAGCTCTCTTAAGCCGACGTCAACTTCTCAGCATTGCTGAGGAGATGGTCAAGCGTCAATCTGCTATTATCGCCTAACAGCATCAAAGCACGTCTCTGAGCCTCACTCCAAACCGGGTAAGCATCTTTGATGGCAGCCTGCCCCTTCGGTGTGAGATGCAACCCCCTACCACGGCGGCCCGCGGGCGGATCCATTTCGATAAGCTCTAACGCAAGCAGGCGTTTAAGATTTCGAGATAACGTGGATTTCTCAATATCCAACGTAAAACCGATTTCCACCGCGGTAATTCCGTCCTGTTGGCCAAGTTGCGTTAACAGGGTGAATTGACTGGCAGTAATCCCAAGTGGTCGAAGTGCATCGTCATACATACGCGTGACGATGCGGCTTAGTTGGCGCACGCGTGTTGCAAGGCAACCGCTGGATGTTTCTTCAGCAATATTGGCAATATCAGGTGCGTCAGTTGCGAGTGTTGGCGTTATGACATTCATCTCTGATCCCCATAGGAAAGGATTGTGCCGTAATCAACGCTATACAAGGACGTCATAACTATCTCATTCCTCGATTCGTTGTGTTAGGGCAAGGCAATGCTTGAAATTCTCAATCAATGCAGGTCCTGATTTTATGTTTACATGGGTTGCTCGACCCGGCACGACGCCAGCAATACCGGTGAATTAAAGCCTGTTATGCCAGCAGTAAATTCATCCACAGCAATTCTCGTATATTTTATGCGTTTGGGTGCTCATACAATTATTTACTCGTTAAAATATTTGACGAATCGTTTGCAGCACGCGCAGGAGATGACCCGTCATGCTGAAATTCGGGAAAACCGACATTGCCCAAAATTTTGAGGCAGCGACCCTGAAACGCGGTCAGGATGTGCACCAGCAAGGGCTTGTACTTGAAGCCGAACTAAATACCAGCGGAAGCGTTATTGTCGGCCGTGTGCGCGGCACTGCAAAAGCGCCATATCAACAGCTGATCACGCTGCGCCCCCGGAATGACGGTGTATCCATTCAAGGAACGTGTTCGTGCAAAGTTCGGACAAACTGTAAACACGTTGCCGCTGTCGTCCTGGAAGTTGCGCAGCAGATGTCAACGCAGTCTTCGCGCGGCGGCCGGGAAGATGGCGATATGGATACCACCGCGACTGTATCAACGCTGTCTTCCAACCTTAAATCCTGGCTGGAGGACCTCGATAAAGCAGCAGACCATGAAGAAACAGGGAATGATTATCCGCCGAGTATCCAGCATCGGCTTGTCTATGTTATCCAAATACAAACCTACCCGAGAGGTGCTGCATCGCGATATCACATCGCGCCAATGGTTGGGCGGCTAAACAAAAATGGTAACTTTGGCGCGACTGTCAATGATTATACGATCAGCAACATTTTCAACACCAATCATCCCAAATATCTGCGCCCAATCGACCATGAAATTCTGCGTGAGATGGAGGCTTTGATACGGACGACCAGGCAGAATGGAAATTCCAGACTATTGCTGGGGGCGCATTCTCGCATCGTACCGCTGCTGGAAAAAGTCCTTAAAACAGGGCGATGCCGCTGGGGTGATATCAACGGTCCCGTGCTGCATTATGGAACCGGGGAGCATGCAATATTGCAGTGGGTTCATGAAGGCGAAACAGCAGGACGCCAGCGCCTGCAAATACTGCCTGCCGGAAACTCAGAAGAGGACGCAGCACCTTTTGATACCGTTTTGGCGACATCACCACCGTTTTATGTGAGAACAGAAGCTGGAATTGCCGGTCCTATTGATCTTGGCCTGCCTGATAAAATTGCAGCCAAACTGGCTGAAGCTCCCGTTGTGCCACCATCAGAGGCGGCACAGCTTGCAAGTATGCTCGGCAAACGGTTTGCGACACTGGATATCGAAAACCATGTCCCGTTGCCTGAAGCCCCGAAAGACGTTGCAACACGTAACATCAAACCAATTCCACGGCTTGAACTCTACCAGGGTGAAGTCCGGCTGAACCAGCCTTATTCATGGTATGTTGAAGATCCGCGCTATCGCGGCACCTTTCAACTACCACTAGCACGCCTGTGCTTTGATTATGATGGCGCTATTGTACAGTTCGATGACAAATCAGAAATGCTTGAGCAGCTGGATGACGGCGTGCTCACAGTTACGCCGCGCCATCAGGCGATCGAGCTCAAGGCTCTGGAACAGCTCCATGAATTCGGGCTTGAGCAAATGCAGGATTGTCCCCTTGCCCCACGCGACAAAAATGTCAAACCGCTGTATTTCGTTCCCGAAGATGCGACGGACGCATTTGAGTTTGTTGAGCAATTTGATGACCCAAACAGGTTTATTGCGTTCTCAAGCCATGCCGTTCCCAAACTCATAGCCGACGGTTGGCAAGTCGAGTATGCTGAAGGCTATCCCTATCAAATCGCCGAAGGTGAAGCCGATTGGTGGGCTGACGTGGGTGAAGGCTCCGGCATTGACTGGTTTTCCTTCGAACTGGGCATCGAGTTTGAAGGCGAGCGTATTAACCTCGCGCCTCAACTTGCAGCCATGCTTGCCCAAATTCCAGATGACTTCAAGGATATGTTGCAATCTGACGACCCTGAAGATACTGAATTCCTAAGCGAGATACTTCATCTGCACCACAGACTGGCCGATGGCCGCCTGCTTCCCTTGCCCGCCAAACGTCTGATCCCTGTGCTGAAAGCGCTCATGGAACTGATAGGCCCGCGCGCGGACAAGCTGAACGACGGCGTTATGAAGCTGCATCGCGCGGAAGCTGCGGCCCTGGCAGAGACGGCGGGTGCGCTTGGCACGGATGTATCCTGGTCAGCCGGCGCTGAACGCCTGATCACGCTCGGCAAAGATTTAAAGCGCGGCCGCACGCTCAAGGACATTACGCCGCCAGCCTCATTCAAGGCGGAGCTCCGGCCATATCAGACAATAGGGTTATCCTGGCTGGACTTCTTGCGCGAAACCGGCTTCGGCGGCGTCCTGGCAGACGACATGGGACTTGGCAAAACAGTCCAGACGCTGGCCTTTCTGGCACGCGAAAAGGCCGAGGGGCGGCTTGAGAAGCCAGCCATTATCGTAGCCCCGACCAGTGTTTTGCCAAACTGGCAGGCGGAAGCTGAGCGGTTTGCGCCGGATCTCAAAGTGCTAGCGCTGCGCGGTAGCAACCGCAAGCAGCAGTTTTGTGAAATTCCCAACCAGGACCTGGTCCTGACCACCTATCCGCTGCTCGGGCGCGATTCCACCATCCTGCTTGAGCATCAGTTCCACGCAGCCATTCTCGATGAAGCGCAGGCCATTAAAAACCCCAAGGCCAGCATCTCCAAAATTGCACATGCACTTAAAGCTGACCACCGCCTTGCACTTACGGGTACGCCTTTGGAAAATAATCTCGGCGAGGTGTGGAGCCTGTTTCAATTTCTCTCGCCAGGCTTACTGGGTGATGAAACCACGTTCCGCCGCACCTTCCGCACTCCGATTGAAAAACACGGCTGTGAAACGGCGCAATCCTTCCTCACACGCCGCCTGAAACCGTTCATGTTGCGCCGCACCAAGCAGGAAGTGGCCACAGAACTTCCGCCAAAGACGGAAATTGTCGAGCGCATCCGTCTTGAAGGCGCCCAGCGCGATCTTTATGAAACTGTGCGCGTCTTAATGCACAGCAAAGTACGCGATCAGATTGCGAAAAAAGGCCTTGCCAAAAGCCACATCGTATTCCTGGACGCACTTTTGAAGCTGCGCCAGATCTGCTGCGATCCCCGCCTTTTGAAGATGCAACAAGCCCGCAAGGTGAAAAAGTCCGCCAAGCTTGAGCGGCTGATGCAGATGCTGCCCGAGATGGTGGCTGAAGGCCGGCGCATTCTATTATTTTCGCAGTTTACCAGCATGCTGTCTCTGATTGAAAAGGAGCTGACCGAGCGCGATATCTCCTACGTGACACTCACAGGCAAAACCGAGGATCGCGGCACGCCTGTTAAATCCTTCCAGGCAGGCGAGGTCCCGGTCTTCCTGCTCAGCCTCAAGGCAGGCGGAACAGGGTTAAATCTAACCGCTGCAGATACCGTTATTCATTATGACCCCTGGTGGAACCCGGCCGTGGAAGCCCAGGCCACAGACCGTGCCTACCGCATCGGCCAGACAAAAAACGTCTTTGTTTACAAACTGATGGTCGAGGACGGCATCGAGGAAGCTATTGAACTTCTGAAAGCTCGTAAATCAGCGCTTGCCGACGCCCTGTTCGAAGGTGCCTCAAAATCCGGACTTAATCTAACGGAAGCCGATATCTCAGCCCTGTTCGCCCCGCTCGAATCCGCTGCTGCACCCCGTCGGCGCGCTGCCTGATGCAGCGCAAGGGTGAGTTGCGCATGCAGACGTGTTGTGCTGCGGTGTCAGGTTATATCATGAAGCGGACGTTTGGTGGGGCCGAGAACTTTCTATCTTCTAGAAAAAGGCACGTTGACAATACCTTTAGGAGCGGACAGGAGGTGATCTTCTCCTTTGGACAAATACTGCCCTAAGAGTCCGTCCTTAAAATTAGCCAGTAAAATCAACGCCTCTCAATGCTCT
>CAYUYL010000114.1:0-7810 GCA_964449195.1 uncultured Filomicrobium sp. | reverse complement strand
GGCCATCAACTTGCGCCCTATGAAACCACGGCTCCCCGCCGCTAAACTCCGCCCCTGGAAACAACGCGGCCCCGCCGCTAAACTGCGCCCCATTGAACAACGCGCCCCCGCCGCTGAACTGCGCCCCATGGAACCGCGCACCCCCGCCGCTGAACTGTGCCCCATGGAACAACGCGGACCCGCTGCTGAACTGCGCCCCACCTCGCGACGCCTCTTTGTCGCCAAACTGTGCTTGGCGGAACGAAACATGACCAGGAAATATAAACTTTGCAAAGTCGGCACCGCCGCGCAGACAAAGGCCATCGAACTCGACCGAAGCGCATTGTAGAAAAAGCTGCTGCTCTGCCGTGGCCTTATTGTTGTCCTTGGCCCAAAGCTCTGCTGCTTCAAGCTTGCCGCGCAATGCCAGCATGGGCTCGGCCCATTCATTCCAGGCCTTCTCGGCTGCTTCCCCTTCTTTGCTCTCGACCCAACAACGCTTTAGCGCCGCCTGCAGCCGCTTTTGCGCAAATTCATTAAGAAATAAATAGTGATTGACTTTGCGACGCCAATCGCCGGGCAGTACTGCTTCCGGCTCAAGCCCTTCGGCCCAGGGGTTGAGGTCGTAAAGCTCGCGTTTCCAGGCTTCGAGGTCGAGCGGCGGTGGTGGGTTGTCTGCTTGTGTGTCAGCCTGTGCATTGTTTTGCGCTTCCGGCACTGCTCCCTCCCACTTACGCCGCATACGTGAAAATCTTAATCATATTCCGCGCTTGTGGCCATAGCGGTGTTGCCTGATTTAACGAGACGCTTTGCGCTCGAGGAAACAGCCGAGCATGATTTCGTAGTGCCGGGCTTTTGCGTTGAGCGGCGGGCACTGCGACACCAGGCAATGGTCGGGTTTACCATCGACGTAGACGAGGCGCACGGTGCAGATGTCCAAGCCCTTATCAGGGCCTGCATAGCAGAAGCGGAGCTCAACCGGTGCGGGCGCCCCCTCTGTTTGGCAGGTATGTTTGCCTATCGGCGGCTGTGCCATTTTTATGTGCTGCGGCTTGTTGCCCAGCGGCCAGGTGCGCTGCGGCGGCTCAGGCTCCTTCTGGGTGTTGAACAGCCACAGCGTCAACGCGATGCTGAGAACGCCTGAAATAATTTCCCACTTGCTATGCTGCCAACGCTCGCGCCAGGACATCTCAGCCTTCTCCAGGTGAAGCGCTGAGCCTGCCGCGGAGGCACTCGCGCTTGCGCCCGAAGCCTGGCATTTTTCCCACCGTGAAGCCCGCCGCCTGCAGGTTGCGCCGCACCCAGCCCGCCACGGTGAACGTTGCAAACGTGCCGCCAAGAACAGTGCGCCCGGCGACGGCTTGCATCAACTCATGCCCCCACAAATCCGGGTTTTTAGCGGGGCTGAACCCATCCAGATACCAGGCATTGGCGACGCCGCCCCACGTCGGCAACAGCGCATTGGCATCGCCGATTGCAAGGTGCAAGGTGGTGCTCCCAAAAACCATCTCCGACCAGCCGGGCGGCGGTGGCCACTGCTCAATCAAGCTTGCTGCGGTGTCCGAGAGATCATCCCAATGCGCCAGAGCGCGCGTAAGATCTGCCTGCGGCATCGGGAATTTTTCAAAAGCGACATATGTGAGATGGCCGCCCTGGCCATGTTTTTCCCATTGCGCCATGGTCTCAAAAAAATTGAGGCCCGTGCCAAATCCCAGTTCCGCGATGGTGAAGCCAGTCCCGTTCTGCCATCGCTCCGGCAAACCGTTGCCTGTCAGAAAGACATGGCGCGTTTCCGCCTGCCCGTCGTGACGCGAATAATACGGATCGTCAAAATGAACAGAAACCGGCGTTTCGTTTTCGTCCCACGCGATTTCGGCCTGTTCGGACTGTGTCTGTTCAGACTGAGTCTGTTCGGGCTCAGCCTGTTCGAGTTTGCCCTGTTTGGTGTCAACCAAGCCTATCTCCTCCGGCAGGTTTGCGGTATGAAAAGGCTTTCAATGTATAAAGTGCGCTACAATGTGCAATCGTGAATATAAGCGGTCCTTCCTTCCATGACGAAACCCTATGACGTTTGTATTGTTGGCGGCGGCGTTGTCGGACTTTGGGTTGCCCGCCATTTATGCGGAAGCGGCTTGCGTATCGCGCTTGTCGAGCGGGACGTATGCGGTGCAGGCGCCAGCGGCGGCGTGCTTGGCGCACTGATGGCGCACGGGCCGGATAATTGGAACAGCAAAAAACAATTTCAGTTCGAGGCCCTGGCTGAGCTGCCGGAGCTGATTAAGGCTCTCGAAAATGAAACCGGCCTTTCAACCGGTTATGCCCGGTGCGGACGCCTTATGCCCGTCCGCCGCGAGAATTTCCTGGAGCAGGCAAAGCGCAGGGCTGTCCAGGCGGAGACCTCCTGGCGCAGCGCAGACACCACTTTTGCCTTTAATGTCGTCGAGGAGGTGCCTTTTCCTGGCTGGCTGGCGGCTGAGCGCGCACCGCTTGGCTATATCCGTGACACGCTGGCGGGACGCATTAACCCGGAGCTTTATATCGCCGCCTTAAAAGCACGCGTGACAGCCGCTGCCGAAGTGGATCTTTATGAGCAATGGCCGTTTGGCCATTACGACGAGACGCGCCAGGTTGTACATAAAGCCGACGGTGCGGATCGACTGATTGCCCAAGAGCTTGTTTTGGCTTCGGGCTATGAGACTTTTGCTCTCCTCGCACCATTGCTCGGCCGGACGATTGGCGGCGGTGTGAAAGGTCAGGCGGCCGTGTTTCATTGCCCCGAGGCCGGCGAACACCCCCTGATCTATGACGATGGCACGTATATCGTGCCGCATGATAACGGTACATGCGCCGTCGGCAGTACGACGGAGAAAGACTGGCACAATCCAACGGTGCCTGACGCAACACGCATGGATTTTATTGAGCGGGCCAGGTCGCTGTGTGTGCCGCTCCGGCAGGCGCAGATGCTTGGACGCTGGGCAGGTGTGCGGCCACGCTGCAGGTTAACCGATCCAATCGTCGGTCGCCTGCATGCGGGACGGGCTATTCTGGTTGCAACCGGCGGGTATAAAATTACGTTTGGAATAGCTCACCGCATGGCAAAGTGCATCGCGGACGAGATTTCCACCCTACCATCTTCGATAGAGCTGCCGCCGACCTTTCAACCGGCCTATCATCTGAAAACAGAGACAACCTGATTTCCGGTTCCGCCCGCTTTTTTGCCTCGTCACGGGCAAGAGCAATACGCAAGCGTATTATACAAATTATGGAACCCAGCGGAGATGATTGCTTAGCCACCAGACCAACAGCACAAGCGACACACCGCCGGCAATCAAGCCTATCCGTCGTGCTTTGCGGATCAGGCGGCGCCACTTAAACTGCGACCGGCTCGCTTGAAAATGCTCAATAATAGGATCTGCGCCGGGCTTGTCGAAAATTTTTACATAGGGCGGCGGCAAAACGGTGATGGAAATCCCCGCCATATCTGTGAAAGCCATGTAAATCATATCTTCGTCAAGCGTGAGAGGGCCGCAATGCTTTTCCGCATCTTTCCAGAGCGTTGCGAATTTCCGCCCGCCCTCCGTATTACGAATAAAAACAGTGCCTGCCGAAATGCGTAGGTAGTTATTACCACCTGATTTCACGTGATGGAACATAATCGACATATCAGTCGTCACGTTGTCGAAGAAGACCAGAGGTCGGCGCACCACGGCGTCGGCATCCAGATAAAGCACATCTTTGTCAGAGAACTTCTGTAAAGCATGATGCACGAACACCGGCTTTAAGCGCGTTGTCTGTTCCCATGTGGGGCCGCGCTCGTATCTCTTAAAGTAATGATTTATGCCGACCTTTTCGAGCGATGCCTTCAAAGAGAGGATCTGCTCGAGATAATTCGGTGTGTAAAATGCGCAGGCGACATAGGACTGCCCCCCCTCAAGCCATGCGTATTCTTCCGGCAGTTCTTCCAAACTGCCTTGATCGTCATTTTCGGCCACCGCCGTATCTTGCATGGCCTACTCCCGCCAGTAATCTGCAATCCAGTGTGCCGGCTTGAAACGCCGTTTAACCGGCCGCCACTGTACTCCTTGACCAACCCGTTTTTTGGGCTCGTGCTCACCCCGCAATGCGGTCGCGGGGGTAATTGATCCATAAAAGACTAGGATACGCCCGTCTTCTGGTTTTTGCGGCGTAGAGAAGAAGCGTAAAATTCTGTTGCGCGGCAAACACACCTGGTTAAACGGCGGCACCCATTCCGGAGGCCAGAATGTCGCTTCATCTACATTCTTGGTCAGAAAATTTTGTTCCTTAAAATTGTATTTTTCAGCAATCACATCTCGCGGCGTTGCATAGAACCTCTCAAGCACTGCCGCCTCTTGACCGATGAAATATCTTACCACAGAAGAGTTACCATAACCTAGATGAGGATCTTTCCATTCTTTGATTATAAGAAACCGGCCTGGATATGACAACAAGGGATCGATCGAATCAATAATCACAAGATCGACGTCGAGATAGAGGGTCATTCCTTCAAGCCCGCCCAGGCCGTCTTGCATAAGCCCTAGCTTGGGCCAGTATTTGCCGAGTTCCTTGTCAAACTTTACCTCTGGCATCGGCTGGCATTCCACTTCGCTGCGGATTCCCTGTGCATCGTCTGTGAAACAAACGAAGCGCACCGTCCATGTTGTATTGCGCATCACCATGCCGTAAAGCCTATTCACCCATTCCGGGCCATAGCGATCGCCCCATTTCATACACACAACGTTGACCTGTCGCGTTTGCTGCGCGCGCTCAAAGTCTTCCTGCCATTTTTCCATTATGACTTTGCCTTGTGATGCAGGTGTTGTGCTACTTACGTCGCAGTGTCTACCGATGAGTGCCGATCTGCGAATTTGAGGATGATGCGATCTGCCACACAGACTTAGCGTGTGTTAACGCGCACCGCAACGCGGCGTCAGGTAGCCACATAGCTATGCGGGTTATAGAGGTTTGCTGCTAAGCCTCCAGTGCTGAGCTCCTATAGAGCAGCGCGTCTTTCTCATGCGTTCGAATTGTCGAGACATATTCTTGCGTCTAAAGTGCGCACAGCAGGGTGCGCAATGCAACGGCATAATGCCGGAAAAACGCTGTGCAGGGAAGGATACCGCAGACGATGTTCAAAAAAATTCTGATCGCCAACCGCGGTGAAATCGCATGCCGGATTATCAAAACAGCACGACGTTTAGGTATTATGACCGTTGCAGTCTATTCCGATGTAGATCGTGAGGCCCTGCACGTTGAAATGGCCGACGAGGCCGTGCACATAGGCCCATCACCGGCAGCGCAGTCATATCTTGCGATTGAAAACATTGTCGGCGCCTGTACTCAGACAGGCGCAGAGGCTGTGCACCCAGGATACGGTTTTTTATCAGAACGCGAAGCTTTTGCCAGAGCGCTGGCCGATGCCGGTATTGTCTTTATCGGACCGAACGCAGACGCCATTGCCGCCATGGGCGATAAAATTGCATCCAAGAAGACTGCCGCTGCGGCGAACGTTTCAACCGTACCAGGCTACCTCGGTGAAATCGGCACACCGGCTAAAGCCGTGAAAATTGCCGACGAGATCGGCTATCCAGTTATCATCAAGGCCTCGGCCGGCGGCGGCGGTAAGGGAATGCGCATCGCCCACAACGCATCAGAAATAAAAGAAGGGTTTGCACTCGCTAAATCCGAAGCGCGCTCAAGCTTCGGCGATGACCGCATTTTTATCGAAAAATTCATCATTAACCCGCGTCATATCGAAATCCAAGTGCTTGCCGACACTCATGGAAATGTTATTCATCTCGGTGAGCGGGAATGCTCCATACAGCGACGCAACCAAAAAGTGGTCGAAGAAGCGCCATCTCCGCTGCTTGACGAAGAAACCAGGCAGCGCATGGGGGCGGAAGCCGTGGCACTTGCCAAGGCTGTCAACTACGATTCTGCCGGAACCGTGGAATTTGTCGCCGCTCAGGACCGCTCCTATTACTTTCTAGAGATGAATACGCGGCTTCAGGTCGAGCATCCCGTCACGGAGTTGGTTACGGGCATCGATCTCGTCGAGCAGATGATCCGCGCCGCTGCGGGAGAGAAGCTCACGCTTAAGCAATCGGACGTGAAATTGGATGGCTGGGCCGTTGAAAGCCGGATTTACGCCGAGGATCCGTATCGCAATTTTCTGCCATCCATCGGCCGCCTTGCCTTGTATCGTCCGCCTGAGGAGCGCAAATCCAACGACCTCACGGTGCGCAACGACACAGGCGTGTCTGAGGGAGACGAAATTTCGATGTATTACGATCCGATGATCGCTAAACTTGCCACGCACGGGGTGACCCGCGCCGCGGCCATCGATGCCCAGGCAGATGCCCTCGATACATTCTATATCGATGGCATTGACCACAATATCCCATTTGTAAGCGCAGTTATGCAGCATCCGCGCTGGTGTGCGGGCGAATTGTCGACCGGTTTCATCGCTGAGGAATACCCGGACGGCTTTACCCGCCAGACACCTATGGGCGAGGATGCCGAGATTATTATCTCGGTCGCCGCGGCCATTCACCATCTGACAACGGCTCGCTTGCACCAGCTAGGCAGCCAGGCATCTGTACCAGTCGCGCCCATCACACTTGAGCGGGTGGTCAAACTTGGCGGAGACCTCCATCCTGTGAAAGCTGAAGGCGCCGTTGGCGGGCCTATTACCGTCACCTTTATGGATCGGGATGGCACCGCCATGGCTGTGCATAAAGTTGTCTCGGACTGGTGGCCGGGCACACCAGTATGGACGGGCACAATCGGAACCAGAAAGCATCTCGTACCGCTCAACGTGCAGGTACGCCTAATTCTTAATGGATACGCTCTTGCATGCCGCGGTGTTTTTGCCGAGGCGCATGTCTACACCAAACGCGAAGCCGAGTTGCTGACCATTATGCCGGAAAAGATCGCGCCTGATCTCAGCCGCTTCCTGCTATGCCCAATGCCTGGACTCGTAAAAGACATTATGGTCAACGCGGGCCAGAGCGTGCATGCAGGCGATACGCTCGCAATTGTCGAGGCTATGAAAATGGAAAACATTCTGCGTGCCGAGCGCGACGCCACGATTGCGGCTGTCAAGGTTAAACCCGGCGACAGCCTCGCCGTTGACGACGTTATTATCGAGTTCGCCTAAGCGGCATTCCTCGCACTATCAATGCATATCATATTGTCACCATTGATGAGCTCAGACGTAGATGACGATGGCAAACATCACGCCCATGGCAACTGCTCCCCAGACAATCGTATTGATGAACATGCGGAAAATCATGCGGTGTTCATCATCGCTTAACCCAAGCGCGTCAGCAACGATATCTCCCGGAGAGAGAAATTTCAGCATTACGGCCTCCTAATCTATTAAGCTGATGGGAAAATCTATCCGTCCGATATAAGGATTGCCGAAATCAGTTTTTGAGCGCTGGACATCAACACGTTCTAAACTTCCAGAACGCGCAAATTGTTGGTAGAACCTGCAATACCAAACGGCACGCCAGCCACCACAACGATGAGATCTCCCTGCTTGGCAAAGCCTTCACTCACCGCATAGTGCCGCGCCTGCTCAGACATATCCTCAAAACTGTGAATGTTCTTGGTTTGCACGGCATAGGCTCCCCATGTCAGAACTAAGCGGCGCACAATCTCGCTGTTTGGCGTTAGTGCGAGAATTGGAACGTCTGGCCGCATGCGGGCGATGCGCGAAGCCGTGGCTCCTGAAGACGTGAATGCTACAATTGCTGCAGCTCCTACAGTTTGAGCAACCTCTCCCGCAGCGGCAGACACTGCATGATGC
>CAYUYL010000113.1:0-7936 GCA_964449195.1 uncultured Filomicrobium sp. | reverse complement strand
ATGTATGCTTGAAACCGTGCCGTAGATGTGTCCTGCCCCGCCATTGCATCCCCCCAGCTGTCCATACCGAATCAACACAATACTGCTTCGGCCGAACTTGCAGTGGTATGGTCAGCTTGGATGGGATGATGTGACTCAGTAGGATTGGGTGGCCGGATACGCCGGGCCATCCCGCTTCCCCGCCTGATCATCCAACGGCATGATCTCATGGGAGGCCGCGCAGGTGATGAAATGCAACTTGGTGCAGCAAGACTCTAAAGCTCGCCCACCGAGCGCATGCGGCGTACCAGAGAGGGTTTTATGCGTTCAGGGATCGTTTTGCCCTGCCGGGAGAAAAGCGCCGTTTCAAGATTGGAAATAAACAGGCGGGTTGCGGCTTCCCAGCTGAATGTCAGAGCATGTTCACGCACTTTGCTGCGATCAAGCTTCAATGCCAGAGTTGCCGCCTTCCCGAGATCCTGATCGAGTATGCCCGATACACCATGCTCGACATTGTCGATTGGTCCTGTTACCGGGTAGGCTGCTACAGGCAGTCCGCTTGCCATAGCCTCGATCAGCACAATGCCGAATGTATCCGTCAGACTCGGGAACACAAAGACATCTGCCGACGCGTAGGCCTCTGCCAGTTCCTGGCCGATGAGCTTGCCTGTAAAGATTACATCCGGATGGCGCTGCTTTAGTTCATCGAGCATAGGGCCCGTGCCGACTACAACCTTGCGGCCAGCTGTGTTTGCTTTGAGAAATGCCGCAATATTTTTTTCGACGGCCACCCTGCCTACATAAATAAAAACGGGTTCATCTGTGCCAAAACGGCGTACGTCTCGCGGGTAGAACATTCCCGTGTCGACACCGCGCGTCCACGGAAGAATAGGCTTAAAGCCGCGTTCCTCCAGTTCATCTGCAAGAGACCGGCTTGCCACCATAATACCGGCTCCATGATTGTGGAATGTGCGTTGCATGGCGTAAATCCAGCTTGCTGGCACACCAAAGCGTTCAGAAACATATTCCGGAAAGCGCGTGTGGAATGCAGTCGTGAACGGTATACCTCGACGCATGCAATAACGCCGGACCATCAAACCAATAGGCCCTTCCGTGGCGATGTGAATAGCATCCGGTGCAACAAAGTCAAGGCGCTCTATAACGTAAGTATAGCCCGGTATGGCAAGCCGTATTTCTGGGTAAGTCGGGCAGGGGATGGTTTTGAAATCTGACGGGGTTAAAAAGACGAGTTCAACGCCAAAATCTGCAGCAGTGTCGGCCAGCCGCTCGTAGGTACGCACCACCCCGTTGATCTGAGGCCGCCAAGCATCCGTAGCAACCAGCACCCTCATCCTTAAGCTGCCACTCCAATTCCATCTTTTGATGCGTCATCGGATGTCTGTTTATTCGTTATGTCTGACCAGTTGATCAATTCCAGCTCGCCCTGATCGTTTTCGACGACTGCCGTGCAGCTTTCCACCCAATCACCTGTGTTGACATAATGAACATCGCCGATTTGTTTTGAGGCTGCACGATGAATATGCCCGCATATAATGCCATCTGCGCCTTGCCGCTTTGCTTCGTCAGACAGCAGATTTTCAAAATCTCCGATGAAATTGACTGCGGATTTTACGCGGCTTTTTAGATAGGCTGAAAGTGACCAGTATCCAAATCCAAATCTACGCCGAACAAAATTAATAGGGATGTTGGCAAGCAAGGCCAGTTGATAGCCACGGTCTCCCAGCAATGCCAGCCAGCGCGCATGGTTCACCACAACGTCAAATTCATCACCATGCATCACGACATATCGTTTTCCTGATGCTGTCTCGAATATAGCGTTGCGCTCAATTTCGATGTTGCCAAAACCGGTACCGCAATACGCGCGCAAGCCGTCATCATGATTTCCCGGTATAAATATGACGCGTGTCCCAGAGCGCTCTTTCAAAAACAAACGGTGTATAGCCGCGCTTTGTGCTTCAGTCCAGAATGCGCCGCGTTTTATGCGCCAGAAATCGACAATATCACCGACCAAATATAGCGTTTCGGCGTCATGGGCGTCCAAAAAATCGCACAACGCTGAGGCTTGGCAATTGCGTGTTCCAAGATGCACATCGGAGATAAACAATGTGCGATATCGGGCCATGCAACTTGCTCCTCAAATATATCTGGTCGATTCGGCTGTTATCGCAATAAAACTAGATTTTCAGGCTTGCAAAAAGATTAACTTTTCTATGGCTTAGTCTATTCACTCAGGCTTTGGCAGTCTAACATACAGTTTTAATATCCTAATCACACAATATCCTCAACTTCGCCGCTATAGCGACGCGATACCATGTCGCGATTATGAACTGGCCATATAAGCTATTGATTACATTCTGGCTTTACAAATACTTGGTAGCCTTCGCTGGAGAAGCGAACAGGTCATATTGATTGATGTTTTTAATAAACTTTAATTGGAAAGAGTTTCTCTACAATTTCCAACATTCTGCCGTTAGCTTGGAGACGGCGTATAGATGCGTTGATCATCTGCCGCAGCTGCCGATCCTTTTGACGAAGGATCATCGCAATGCCATCGCCAAAATATCGTGGTTCGAAATAAGGGCCGCCGCGTAAAACACAACATGCTCTGGATGCCGTGCCATTTACCCAGAAGACAAGACCAATTCCGTCGTCAAAAACAGCGTCTACACGATCCGTTTGAAGAGCCTGACGTGCAAGCTCAGGTGTCGCGAACTGAATGATGCTGGTGTTATGAAAAAAAGCAGTCAGGTATGCTGCGTATGCGCTGCCGCGTGTGACTGCAATGCGGCGTCCATCGAGGCCCGTTGGTGTTGTTGCAAAATCTGGTGCGCCGCGTCTGACTGCGAAGCGTGCCGGCGTATAGAAATAGCGCCTGGAAAAGCTGAATTCTCTTGCAATATCGGGTGTTGGCCGATGAGCCGCAATCACGATGTCCGCATTGCCAGCTCTTAATTCCCGCAGTAAATCATCCCAGGGTATCGCCTTGATATCACAGGCTATGGAAAGGTCTTCGCAAATGGCTCGTGCCAGATCGATGTTGAAGCCACTTAATATGTTGTCTTCATCACGCGCATTAAATGGCGGAAAGTCGTCTGTCGTTAGAAACCTAATAACTTCGCGTTGTGCCGTATCGCCGGGCTGTTGGAGATCGGTACTGCTCTGTGCCAGTGCAGCCGAATGGCAGAACGTCCAGCAAATCACCAGAAGCCAGGCCAATGGCACGGATTTTACAAGTGTAGACTTATAATTATATCTGTTCTTCATCGATTATTGAAATAGCGCTTTCGTTCAATGGCTGCAACGGCTATTGCATTGGGTCATCGCCATTCCCGGTTCAGACAGGAAATATTGAGTTATTGTATTGTGATGCGGACGCCATCATATCCGTTATTCAGCACACCAGATGAGGGCCATGCAAACGCACATACCTGGCGGCGCGGCAGCATGGAGGCTGATGTCCCCGGCCTCGATAATCTGGAATTCTTGGTGCGGGGGCACATCGACGTTGAGACATTGGCGCAGGCGCAATCCATTGCGGAGGGATGGGATGTGCCGGTGGATTCGGTGTTGCTCGCACTGGGTTGGGTTTCCGTGGCGGATTATGTCAACCGGTTGGCTGAGCAATTACACGTTAAGAGTGTTTTCCAGTGCGGTTCGCTCGTGCAACGGAACGATGCTGCAGGCCATACATGCCAAGTTGATGCCACGGCTTCTGTCCCATCTGAAGTCGCGAAGGTTGTCGCCGCAAGACAGCGTCAGGGCTTGCAGGTTGAACTGACATCCTATCTGCGTCCCGAGTTCGTGCGGGACCCCAACCGGCTGAAGCGTGCTCGTGCCAGTACTCATCGGCTGCAGCGTGCGGCACCACTTTATTCGGCGGCCGGTAGGCTTCCGCTCTGGCTAATTGCCTTCATAGCGGGCTTTATCGGTTTGTTTGCGGGTGCAGCTATTATCAATCCCATGCGGGCTTATTTTCTAGCCGCCTGCGTTGCAGCTATTCCATTTGCCTTTATTATTTGTCTGCGCCTTTTCGCGCTTGTGACACATATAACAAGGCCACGACCGCTGTTGGTGCACAAGCTGCTGCCGATGTTAATGTCGGATTTGCCGGTCTATACGGTTCTGGTTCCGCTCTATGACGAGGCCGATATCCTGCCGGATCTTGTTAACGCACTGCCCCGGTTAGATTATCCTGCGGCGAAACTTGATGTCATCCTGGTGTTGGAAGATCGCGATGTTGCAACCCGGCGGGCGGCGGATGGGGCTGGGCTGCCGGGTTTTATCCGCGTTGTCGCGGTGCCTGATCTCGGACCGCGCACCAAGCCCAAGGCGCTGAATTATGCACTTCATTTTGCGCGCGGGGAATTCATTACGGTTTTTGATGCCGAGGATATTCCGGAACCCCAGCAGTTGCGGCGCGCATTGTCCGTTTTTGCGCATCATCCGGAGATTGACTGCCTGCAGGCGCGGCTGAATATTTATAACCGTCACGAGAGCTGGCTCGCCCACGGTATTATGGCGCAAACGCCACAAGCGGAGCTGAGCTATGATTTCATGGCTTTTTGCTTTGCTATTGTCTTATGCGCCTCATGGCCCATTGATTGACACCGCCAGGGCGCATCTTGGTGAACACCGAGTCATGCTCAGCAGGCTCGGTGTTGCTGCCGAATTGGAATTTGATTCCGAATTCATCTTCTCGCGGAGGCAATCCTCGTTCACGAGTAAAGATGTCATGATATTGCACAATTATAGCGGCGAACACCCAGGGCTGAGAACTAAAGTGTCTAGTTTCAAAAAAGGACTTAGAAACTTTAACGCTTATGACGGTTTCGACTGGGTTTCCTATCATATCGGGAGCAATTTGATCGAGTGCAAAGTGTCCACCGGCAGACCAATTTTGAGAAGGTTCTTTGTATTTGCCATGAGAAATGGATGCCTTGATGGATATGGCAATATCCTGAGCCGTGGTTTTTCCTGCATTTCTCAAATACACATTAACAGGAATAAGTGCGGTATCTTCTGGCGGGGACACGGCATCCTCGAATTTTGGACATACAGGGACCGCTTCTTGAAGATCAATGTAAGCCCTAAGTTCAGTTTCCAAAGATTTTTCAGCTATTCTGTTCATCATATTTCCGGCGTCAACAGCTCTTTTGGCCCACCAAGCGGCAAGGCCAGCAGCTACTGTTGTCAAGAACAGAAAAAAGCTTCCGATGATAGTGTGAGCATGATTTTCCCCGGCATAGAAAGCGGCCATCTCATCGGCCAAAGCCGACCTAAGTTGCAAGCAGATATCAAGTACATCCTTCTTGCTTTGATAATTGGCGTTGCTGGTGTCATGGGGGGCGTTCTCATTGGACAAGAAAGATTTTATCTTGCCGCTGCATATATCTCTTTCGGCCTGATAATTTTGATAATGATCACCGCTAAGGTCTATTAAGTACAATATCACGCAAAAAATACAGAGACATACTAGGCTGAAAACATAAAAAATTGCTGCATTTTTTCCATTATCATGCCTGCTAGGCATCGGTCAGCCTAACGGTTTCATATCCCATAGCCTCAAGACACATCACAAAGAACCCAGCCGTAAACGTCCCGCGCCGGCACGGTGGCTCACTTTTACTCCGGCATTGACACGTATTGGTTTGTTTTTTCATTCATTCCCCAGAAATGGGGATGTCAGGCGTTTAATTCTTGTGGCGTTTGCGCCATAATACCGCTCGCCCACCAGTTCGCGCTGGAATACACGGCACTTTTCGATGGGCTGTTGCCTGCGCTTGAGCGGTTGAATGTGCCGCTGCCGCTTGGGGGGACGTCCAATCATTTTCGCCGCAGCGTGCTGGAGGCCGCCGGTGCGTGGGACCCCTATAATGTTACGGAGGATGCTGATCTCGCTATTCGCCTGACGCGTAAAGGCTATCGTATCGATACGCTTGCGTCGACCACCTGGGAAGAGGCGCCGAACCGGTTTGCGGACTGGTTGCCACAGCGTACACGTTGGATCAAAGGCTGGATGCAAACCTACACGGTCCATATGCGTCAGCCATTTCAGCTTTGGGCTGACATCGGCACGTGGCGTTTTTTGGGTTTTCAATGCCTGATTTTGGGTTTTCTGCTTTCGGCGCTGCTGCATCCGTTTTTGTATATCATTGTTGCGATTGAGCTGGCCGGGCCGGCGCCTTTCATGGGTGGTGTGACGCTATTGACGCAGGTGCTCTGGTCTATCGCACTCTTTAATCTTGTGGTGGGAACTCTGGCGTGGGCTTTGCTTGGTGTGGTCACGGCGCTCAGGCGCGGCTGGTACGGTCTGGCCCTGGCGGTGATCTGTATGCCCGTCTACTGGTTGGCGACATCTCTTGCTGCTTATCGCGCGCTCTGGCATTTATGTGTCGCGCCATTTACTTGGGAGAAAACACGGCATAAGTCCAGAAGCCGATCATGATTGCCGCTTCGGAAACCAGTGATTGCTGATCACATCTTTTATAAAGCGAATGTGAAGTGTGCTGTGTGCGCGGAACGTGCTATCTGTCAGGGTCTGCGTGAAAAACAGCAGTCAGTAGCAGGCAAAGGACACACCTCGTGGACATCGATCTACCTACTCCGGGCATACACGGCAAATTCGAAAATCCAACCTGGACAGCTGACGGCCAGCGCCGCGCGGAGGTGCCACTCGACAGTCTGGAGACGCTGTGGATCAACACCGGTACGCTTTGCAATATCGAATGTGTCAACTGTTATATTGAATCCAGCCCGACCAATGACCGGCTGGTCTACATTTCCAGGGCCGAGGTGGCCGCATATCTGGATGAAATCCCGGCGCTGGGTTTGAAGACACGCGAAATCGCGTTTACCGGCGGCGAGCCGTTCATGAATATGGATATGCTGGACATTCTGCGCGACACACTGGAGCGCGGATTTGACGTTCTTGTGCTCACGAATGCCATGCAGCCGATGCAGCGTCCACGGGTTGAGAGCGGCCTTCTGGCGTTGCGCGACGATTTTCAGGATAAGCTAACCCTGCGCGTCAGCCTTGACCATTATACGCAGGAATTGCATGAGACCGAGCGCGGTCCAAAGACCTGGGAGAAGGCGCTTGCCGGTCTTGACTGGCTTTCCGAAAACGGATTTCAAATCGCGATTGCGGGCCGCACCTGCTGGAATGAGACCGACGCGCAATCGCGTGCCGGTTACGCGGATCTCATCAAGAAGCACGGCTGGGCCATAGATCCGTCAGATACTGCGCAACTCATGCTTTTGCCTGAAATGGATGGCAGCCATGACGTGCCGGAAATCACCACCGCCTGCTGGGATATTCTCTCCAAGCGCCCGTCGCAGCAGATGTGCGCGACCAGCCGCATGGTGGTCAAACGTAAAGGCGCTGGCAAACCCGCCGTTGTGCCTTGCACCCTGCTGCCCTATGCGCCTGAATTTGACATGGGTGCGACGCTGGCGGAGTCGTTAGTGGTGGACGGGGGCATGTTCGCCGATGGCGCCGTCAAGCTCTGCCATCCCCACTGCGCCAAGTTCTGCGTCCTCGGCGGGGGGAGCTGCTCGTAAGGAGCGGTTGCAAAGGCCGGCTGATCTCTATTCGTTGCTTCCGGGTGCTGAGATGAATGATGGGTTTTGAGCGGGTTGCTGAATGGATACCGGTGACGAGCACCGGTATGACGTGGAGGGTGGTGACAGACCGGTGGTTATTTCTCTGTGCTTTGATTGGTGCTGGCGGGTTTTGTGTTTTGCGCGCGGCGCAGCATGATAAGGTTTGAGTGTATTGATGGATGGGTCCCGGCAATGAATGCCGGGATGACGGCGCGTGTGGTGGATGGGTTGTGGGCTAACCGCGCTTTTAGAGTCTTTAATAGGGGATCAGTAAACCCTTCGCCTTTAGGCGACAGGATGCATTAGCATCCGGGGACGGAGAATTATAAACGCG
>CAYUYL010000112.1:0-7950 GCA_964449195.1 uncultured Filomicrobium sp. | reverse complement strand
AGTCAGAACCGGTTGCATAAGAGTTGGCTGTATCAGATGCCGGATCAGGCATTGTGACAGGCAGGATTTTACCAACATATTCAGCAATAATCCAATCATCGCCTGGATACATCATGTTGTAACCGATGATCCAGAATGCCAGACCGGCAATTGAATACAATGCAACGTTTTTGGTGCACTGCATGGCAACGTTTTTGGTTCTGACCATGCCGGCTTCGAGCATTGCAAAGCCTGCGGCCATCCACATCACAAGGAAGCCACCGATCAAAAACAACAGTGTGTTGAAGACGTACTGAACTTCGTTCTGGCCAGATGCCTCCTGAGCCAGAGCAGGCCCAACAGTGGCCAGCGAAATCAGCGCGAGTGCGCCTGCAAGCCATGAAAATTTCGTCGATCGCGTCATGTATGTACTCCTCCTACTTAGATCGCGCTTCCATCGATTTCATCCATGCGGATGTGAACCGACCATTCGACAGGTAAGATAAAGATCTGATTGTCGCCGATCTGCCGATTTTGACGACAGCACTGATAAGCTGCAATCGTTTAGTCGGCATTTTGAAATGCGGCAACGACTTCGACCTTGATCTTTGGAAGAAATTTACGGTGTGGTCAGCACCGCGATAGATTTCAATATGACCTTTGTGCCGGCTGTAACCTTTGACTTCGGTGATCGCCATTCCTTCGCAGCCCGGCAAAGTGACACTGAGGCGCACTTGGCCAAGCTTGAAAGGTTTGATGATCGCCATCACCAGTTTCATACCGTCCCCCGGTTTTGCGGTGTGCATTGTTAAATGTACACACTGCGTAACTTTGCGCAGGCAGAGCAGATTCCTGACGCAAGATCGCCCCAATATAACCAAATGCCGTACCATATTGCTAAGGAAAAATTAACACCTTGAAACACCGTCATAAAAGTCTGAAATGGTTAAATATCAGCCGCTAAAGCTGCCAAATCGCGGCTATTTTTTAATCAAACCAAAGAAACTCGCCTCATTTTTAAGCAGAAGAGAGGTTTGCGATGCATTTTTCCTGAGACTGCACCCTCTAGTGCGCCAATGCGCCACAGGCAAAGCTAAAAAGGCACACAGCTCGAAATACTAAACTTCACAAGCAAGTGTTGCTTTTTTTGAGTAAAACTATGATTGATTATAAACCAATATTCTAATGCTCCTACGCCTTAGAGCACGTGCCAGTTCCAGCGCAATGCCGTGCAATCTTATCAGGCTTGCACGCACCATATGACCTCTGCTGAAGAAAACAGATCCAGTTAGACCTCTGGCTCGGGCGCGCCGAGGCCACAAGGGATTTCATATATCCATGCACCGCTCAAAGGTCATCGTGCCGGCACCGGCGTGCCACCTCGATAGTCGTAGAACCCGCGCCCGGTTTTGCGGCCAAGCCAACCGGCCTCAACATATTTGATGAGTAGCGGACATGGGCGGTATTTGCTGTCAGCAAAGCCATCGTAGAGAACATGCATGACAGACAGACAGGTATCGAGCCCAATGAAATCAGCAAGCTCCAAAGGCCCCATAGGATGGTTCAGGCCCAGTTTCATGGCTTTGTCTATAGATTCGACGTCGCCAATGCCTTCGTGCAGCGTGAAAACCGCTTCATTCAGCATTGGCACGAAGATGCGATTGATAATAAAGCCAGGAAAATCTTCCGCCACGGCAATCGTTTTGCCGAGAGAAGCCGCAAACTGTTTGGTGATTTCAAATGTCTGGGCGTCGGTGGCAATACCGCGGATCAGTTCAATCATTTGCATCACCGGCACAGGATTCATGAAATGAATACCGATGAATTGATTTGGATGCTCCGTTTGTGCCCCAAGCCAGGTGATTGATATCGATGATGTATTCGACGCCAGAATCGCGGAAGGCTTTACATGATCACGGAGGCCCTGGAAGATTTTCTGTTTAAGATCCTGATTTTCCGTTGCAGCCTCAATGATCAAATCAGCGTCTTTGAAATGACCATAGTCCGGCGCGAATGAAATGCGCCCCAAGGCGGCGTTCATATCGTCTTCCGAGATACCGCCGCGCTTCACCTGCCGTGTCATGTTTTTGCGCATAACATCTATAGCAGACTGAAACCTGGCTTCGTCGAGATCGTTCAGATAAACGGTGTAACCAGTCAGGGCTGAAACGTGGGCGATGCCATTGCCCATCTGACCAGCGCCAATGACGCCTATGGATTTAATCCGCTCATGCAAATCCGGTTGGATTTCCGTCGTCGCTTTGTCGTCCATTGTGGTCATTCTTCACTCTATTTTGAACGTGCAGAGAGGTTCAATGACAGGCTGAAAAGTCAATTTCACCCTTGTGCCTTTGCAAGTTCGGCTTCAAGCTCAGGCAGGGCCTGGAAGAGATCTGCGACAAGACCGTAGTCTGCAACCTGGAAGATCGGGGCTTCACCATCCTTGTTGATGGCAACGATAATCTTGGAGTCTTTCATCCCCGCGAGATGCTGGATGGCACCGGAAATCCCGACTGCGATATAAAGTTCCGGCGCAACGACTTTTCCAGTCTGGCCAACCTGATAGTCGTTCGGCACATATCCCGCATCCACAGCGGCACGGCTTGCCCCCACGGCCGCCCCCAGGCGATCGGCGATCGGCTCTATATATTGCGTAAAATTTTCACCAGATTGCAGGCCGCGGCCACCTGAGATAACAATTTGCGCCGATGCCAGTTCAGGCCGGTCAGATTGTGCAAGCTCAGCCCCGTCAAAGGTTGTGATGCCGACCGCATCAGCAACGGCCACATCTTCAATCTCAGCCGCGCCGTCCATTGCAGGTGACTGGAAGGCGGATGTCCGGACAGTGATCACCTTTTTAGCATCTGTTGATTGAACGGTTTGAACGGCACTGCCCGCATAGATTGGACGTTCAAAAGTATCTGCTGATTTCACATTTGTGATATCTGAGATCTGCATGGCATCAAGCATGGCGGCAACACGAGGCAACGTATTTTTGCCACGCGCTGTTGCGGGCGCTATCAGCGTATCATAGCCCACCATCAACGGCAGCAGAAGAGCTGCCGTTTCTTCAGCGAGCTGATGTTCTAGGTGCGCTGCATCGGCGATCAAAACTTTAGCCGCACCACTGAGTTTGGCAGCTTCTTCTGCTGCGGGACGGCAGTTTGCGCCAGCGACTATGATGTGGACATCACCGCCCAGGGCAAGCGCTGCCGAAAGCGCCTTGCCTGTTGCCGGATTAAGCGCGTCATTTGTATGTTCTGCAAGCAAAAGAATGGCCATATCATATCACCCCCGCTTCATCTTTAAGCTTGGCAACAAGCTCTGCCACGCTGGCCACTGTAACACCTGCCTGGCGCTGTGGCGGCTCGGCAGTCTCCAGAACTTTAAGCCGCGGCTCTATGTCGACGCCATAATCGCCCGGCACTTTGCTAGCGACGGGTTTCTTTTTCGCTTTCATAATATTAGGGAGCGACGCATAGCGCGGCTCATTCAGCCGAAGGTCCGTGGTCACGATGGCCGGCAGCGTCACCCGCAATGTCTCCAGACCACCGTCAACTTCGCGTGTGACGAGCGCGCTTTGATCTTCAATAACGACCTTGGATGCGAACGTCGCCTGTGACCAGCCCAGAAGCGCAGCAAGCATCTGTCCCGTTTGATTGCAATCATCGTCAATCGCCTGCTTGCCAAGGATGACAAGGCCCGGCGCTTCATCTGTGACAACACCCTTCAAAATTTTTGCAACAGCGAGCGGCTCGACGGTTATGCCGTCATCGGTTTGCACATGAATTCCGCGATCAGCCCCCATAGCCATTGCAGTCCGGATTGTTTCTTGCGCTTTGGCAGGTCCGATCGAAACGGCAATAACTTCATCTGCAACAGTTGTTTCCTTAAGGCGTAAAGCCTCCTCAACCGCGATTTCGTCGAATGGATTCATAGACATTTTGACGTTCGTTAATTCAACGCCCGATCCATCCGGCTTGACGCGGATTTTAATATTATAATCAACCACGCGCTTAACCGGCACGAGAATTTTCATGTCTGTGTCTCTCCCGATCGGGATTATAAATAGCTGAGCATGACAAGTCGCACCCAATACATTGCGATGCGTTATCAAGGTAACATATATGGTATGATAATAGGTGTCTGCGCAGCAAATACAAATGATTTTATCCCCAACCCTACTGACGTTCACAACTGGATTGGCGACCAAACGGGCTCTTGCGAAAGAATGTCAAACACCGTTGTCCGCGGCGGCACGGCAAAGACCGGAAAACCAATCTCCAGTCCAGCAGCAAGGCGCACAATCTCAGCCTTGATGAATGAGACCTCATAACGCTCTGAAAAATGGCTGAGGATCAGCGCCTTAAGGTCAAGCTGCCTGGCCGCTCGCAGAACATCTCCCAATTCACAATGCCCACGATTACCATGATCCGGTTTAATGAAGGTTGTTTCATGAATGAGCACACTCGTGCCGCGCCAACGTTCTATGTCGAAGTGCGGCGCATCGCCTGAAAACCCAAACAGCCGAGACGCAAACTTTTCTGAAATATGCGCATCGCCGTACTCCCGGCGCAGGCGCTTGATTATCTCACCATCAAGGCCTTGAAATTCAGCGCGCAATCGCTTTCGCATCTCAAGCAATGAAAAATCAAGGCTTTTGACCTGCCGCGGCAAATGCGGCGATGTGACCGCGATATGATCATTTTCGCCAATTTCAACAACATGCTGCTTGCTGATTTGAATGCGCATACCAGCCTCGACCGGCGTCCAGACACTCTTTGCAAGCCAGGGATCAAAGGGATCGATAAAATTCCTCAAAGCCGGAAAAGACCCGCTATCTTTCGGGTAGTAAAAAGATAATGGCTTTACAGCGCGTGCGCCGAGTTGATTAAGCTGCAAAAGGCCGCCGATATGATCACGGTCAGCGTGGCTGAGAAATACATGCTGGACTTTTTGACATTTGGGTCCGAGCGCAACGGACACACCATCACCCGCATCGAACAGCACCCTGTGCTCTTCGAGAAAATACCAAGTCGAATATCTTGCCGTGGAAAAACCGCTGATATTCATATTGATAAAGCCAAGAACTCAGGCAATGAATTGCCTGTTTATAGAAAGCCCCAACTATAAAACAGTCCAGCCGTTACGGCATCGTAATAATCAATAGCGCGCCATGATGTAACAGCACATCAATATTGCAGACGAGGAATTCATCCGTTCTCAATGTGCAAGATCAAATGAATTCCCAGTCTTTATATAGCCCATAGACATATGGCTTATAAACGCTCGTCCGGGACATCAAAGAGTGAGCGGCCAGCTTCTTTTTCCACGTCTGCCCGATCGAGCCCCATATCTTTCAACATACGCGCATCAAGCTCGCGCAACTTGCGGCGCTCGCTGGCAACCTTTGGAACAAGCTCGGCCCAAGCGAGAAATTTGGCGAGCCGCTCCTGCTTTTCGGCCTGCACCTGAGAACGATCAGAACTGCGTAGTGTGCTTGTGCCCATCTCAATCTCCTGTCTTTTGGAATCACATTTTTGTTTAGGACGAAATGAAAATAGGCTTTGCGTTTGCATAAATAAAACGAATATAATTAATGTATAGCATAAGATGAATTTATGAGGCTCGTTATGCCCCGAGACATTGATATCTCATTGCTGCGTGCATTTGTTGCCGTCGTTGAAACCGGCAGCGTCACCGGTGCAGCGCGGTTATTGAATAGAACTCAAGCTGCTGTCTCCCAGCAAATCAAACGCCTGGAAGAACAGTTCGGCGTCGAACTGTTCGGGCGTGAGCATAAACGCGTTATCCTGGGTGCGGATGGCGAGCGCCTTCTGGCTCAAGCGCAAAAAATGCTCGCGCTCAATGATGAAACCTGGGGCCTCATGACAACGCCAAGCTATCGTGGCGAAGTCCGCCTTGGCGTGCCTATGGATATTGTGTCACGTTATACGCCGCCCATTCTGCGCCGCTTCAATCATGCCTGGCCACACGTCCGTGTTAGCCTGCAAGCTGGTAACTCTTACGAGCTTCTCGAACAACTTGACGCCGGCGCGATCGACCTGACGCTAACGACAGACCTTGAACCGCAACGCAATTGCGAAACACTGCGCCGTGATCAGCTTGTATGGGTCGGCATAGCTGACGGAAACGCCCACAGCTTGCGCCCGCTCCCCATCTCTATCGGCGGAAAAAGCTGCCGCTTCCGCCCCGTTGTCATGGACGCCCTGAGCCGTGCCCACATTGATTGGCGCATCGTATTGCAGGTCACCAACCAGGAAGCTATCAACGCAACGGTTGCGGCAGGCATTGCGGTCACAAGCATGCTTTCAGATACCGTGCCAGATGCGCTGGTTATCCTGGATGAAAACTGCGGCTTGCCGCAACTTCCGATGTTCAACATTAACCTTTGCCTGCCCAAGTCCGGCGGCAGTGAGCTTGGCTGCGAACTGGCGCGCCATATTCGTGCTGATTTTGCGGCAATGTTTGGCATGACAACCACCGATACTACCACAGCACACCGCCGCCTCATCAAAAAGATCCATGCGGTATGAAAGCCATTTTTGATATTTGGAAGCGGCGGCGATGGCGGCCGAACCGTGAAATGCTTACCCGCCTGGGACAAACGCGGCCGGCAACGGTTATTACCGGCGGTTCAGAAGGCATTGGTCTGGCATTAGCCCAACAGTTTGCCAAACGGCGCACCGCCATTGTTCTGATTGCCCGTCATGAGGACAAACTTGCTGCCGCCAAGAAGCTATTGAAAACCAGCAAAGCAGAAATTCATACAATTGCGCTTGATATCACGCAGCCTGAAGCGGCCCAATACATAACGCAATGGCTGCATAGGCATAAATTGCACGCGCATGAGCTCGTCAATAACGCGGGCATGGGGCTTTCCGGCACCAGCGCCGAGCACCCCTCCTCTGACATCGACCGGCTTGTTGAACTCAATATTGTAGCGCTGAACCGTCTGACATGGGCCATGCTGCCAGATATGCTGGCACGTGGCCGCGGCGGCATTATCAATATGGCATCTCTGGCCGGCTTTACGCCTGGTCCCTACCAAGCCGCCTATTACGCCAGCAAAGCCTACGTTATTTCTCTCAGCCGTGCCTTAGCCTACGAAACACGTGGCATGGGCCTCACGATCAGCTGTGTGGCACCCGGGCCGGTCAATACGCGCTTCCATGAAAACATAAATGCGGAGAGTGCACTCTACCGTTTGCTCTTGCCGGCAATGAGTCCGGCTGCCGTCGCAAGATCAACGGTTTTTTGGTACAGTCTCGGGCGTGAACTGATTATTCCGGGATTGCTAAATATGGCAATGGCGGTATGCCTCAGCCTGCTGCCAGGCTTTCTCACAATACCACTGGTCTCATTCCTGCTACAGCCTCCCCAAAAATAATCGTGACATTGATTTGACATCCATCCGCGGCACGGACTGATAAAATAGTCCTATGACTTTCCAGACCACCGCTCTTCCGCGCCAAAACATGACGCGAGAGGAAGAGAACATTTGGGCAAATGAATGAACAATCTGCACTTGCCGATAAGACCTATTCTGATGATCCAGATCCTGATGCCCCAGACGCGTCCACCGGAATTTAGAACGTTCTCTGGCCGCAAATATAAATTCTGTCATGCCGGCGCTTGTCATCGGCAACCATCCATCGAAACGGGAAAACGCTTACCTGGGCAGCATAAACTTAAGTCTTGCTACGTGCGCCATTCTCGGACACGGTTCTTGTTAGGCAATGGATTCCGGCAACAAATGCCGGAATGACCAAGGTTTTGGTAATAGCAGAGAAAATCTTGAGTTCCAGCAGAGGAATCCGTGCAATCAGGAGACGTATTGGCGGCAAACATCCCGAATATCTTCGCCGCACCAGATATGACAAGACTGATGGATGAGATTTAGAGTCTTTAATAGGGGATCAGTAAACCCCTCGCCTTTAGGCGACAGGA
>CAYUYL010000111.1:1666-8017 GCA_964449195.1 uncultured Filomicrobium sp. | reverse complement strand
ATCCTGTCGCCTAAAGGCGAGGGGTTTACTGATCCCCTATTAAAGACTCTAAATATATACATATCAGACCGCAAAGTTCTGTTCTTAGGTATTACGTAAGCACTCGATACCTGAACTGGTCTGAGCTGTATATGCCCATCACCTTATTACAACTTCAACCTCGACATTCTCGCCTGATCGGACCGTAAAGGTACGCGTATACAGGCGGCCTGCCCAGCGTACGCTGACTGTGTAGTTGCCAGGCGCTAGGATGTGGGTTGGTAAAGCACCTGCTGTTTCCTTCACGATTTTGCCTGAGCCGGACATAATAATCCATTGAGCGCCAGCCAGTGCCTCGCCACCAGAGCGTTGAACCAGTTTAAATGTGACCTTGGCAGCTTCATGCAAAACGGTGGCTTCGGTCAGTTTTCCAGCTTCAACTGTGACCTCGGAAGAAACTACCGCGTTGGCATCCCCTAATCTTGAAACAATGCGGTAGATGCCTGCATTCAGCCTTGTGATGCGCCCAGGCCGCACGCCGCTTAGAAGGAGGTGGCGGTTACCAAATTGGTCATGTTCATCACCAAGAAGATCAAACGTGGCGTTGACAAGGCCCAGGAGATTTTCAGCGCTGGGTTTAACTACGATACGCAGTCCGCCAGCATTTATGACGAATTTTTCCTGGCGGTTATCACCTGCTTTTATACGGATTGTACGGGTTAAATGCGCCAACCCAAAAGCTGAATTTATAAGATACACACCAGCTGAGAGATCAACCGTGGGGGCTGCAGCGCTAATTTCCTTGACGAGGTTGGGATCGCCGCCGGCTGCGTCGGGTGTAAAAATGCGCCAAACGATAGCGTTGCTGATTTGCGGTCCGCGATTAGTCAGAAGCGCCATAAGTTGAATTCGGCCACTGCCGATAGCCGGGGTCCGGCTGCCCGCTTCGCCCAGGGACAAGCTCTCATTAAGGAGCGGGGCAGTTATAGACGGATTGATTGACGTATCGCCAACTTGTAATCCGGCCGCAGGTGGCGTTTGTGCCTTTGCTTGCGTAAATTGCAGGCTTAAGCTGCATAATGCCCCCATGACAATTGATGTCAGCCTAACAGAGTTTAGACGAATTTTTATCATTATATCTTAGCGCCTATTGAGATGCACTGCGAGAAACCAGCGGAAACAGATTTTTACGTCCAGTAAGACGCTCCGTTCACGCCAGGTAAGAGCGAGGCTCCATCAAGCGGATACAACGCAGGCAACGGGAGAACCTGTCCCGTCCCGTCCCGAAAGTATTTAACAAAATCGGCCCATTTCGGCGCCACTCGTCCTCGAATATGCTCGGCATGTCCTTACGTTTAGCTCCTGGAAATGTGCTCCATTTCATCAAACCGGCTCCCGTGTACTGTTTCTCAAAACGCCCTGGTCCAAAGATATTTTTCATAAGCTTTGAAGCGGATACATGAGCGGTGACGATTCAATCTTACGCTGTAATAATGTGCTATCGACGAACTTCAACGTCGATATGGCGGCCGCTTTCGATAATAATATCGCGGTATAAAACCTGGTTTTCGATATCAATACTCACTCTGTAACGTCCGGATTTCAGGATAAGAGTTGGTTGCATCTCCGCGGTACGCCAGACAGTTCGTTCTTTCTCATCTTTAATTTCCCAAAAAAAGTCCGGTCTTAGTCTATCGGATTTCAGTGAAATTGTTCCGGCGTCAATATCCAAAACAAAATTTTGCGGTGAAGCTGAAATTATTTCAAAATCTCTGGTGATGACGGCGTTTTGTTCTCCAACTTTTGCTTCTAGGTGATACTTTCCGGGTATCAGCTCGAATTCAGACGTTGCAGATGAACTGACGATTGGGGCGCCATCCTTGTTCTCTTGCGGCCAGATGCGATAACGAACCTGACTGTCAATAATTTCATTGTTACCACGAAGCTGTGAGGTGATACGCAAGCGCGCATGATTTGCTATCAGAGTGCGCTTGACAAGCTGGCCTGCAGCGATGGCAACAAGCTCCTCTTTGGCTGACGGGCCTTTGTCGATGCTGATGTAATAGGTGCCACGCGGTAATAGGAAATTGGGATTGTCTTGAACCGAGCGTGCGATAAGACGGCGGCCCGCCGGTTTGCTCGGATCATCGGTTTGAATGCTTATAACAATTGCTTGATTTGGACGCTTCCGGCTCAATTTTGTGGTATCAACGTTTAAATATCCAGCCTGAAGGGAAACGCTAAGATTAACCTGCTGGCCTGCCACAACACTAAAAACTCGTGACTGTCTCGTATGCCCCGCAGAAATAACCATTTTGTATTTCCCAGGATCTAAAACGAGCGGGACCCTTGGAGCCAGGCCCAGCCATACAGGGTGTTGAGGCTGAGATTCAGATTTCGATGCCTGGAGTTTTGATATGGTGAAGATAGCGTCTTCCACAATCGGGCTACCTTCTACAAGGGCGGCCGAAAACATAACAGCTGCTGCATCAAGATGAAACGGAAAAACGGTGCGAGAGCCCTTTTTAACCTCAATGTTCCGGCGGCGGACAAGTCCTGCTGTCTTGAGTTCAACGGCATATCTGCCAGGCGGTAAGGCAATTGAAGGTTCACTTGCAGCCGTGCGTTTAATAACCGTCTCTGCATCACCTTCCAGACGGATGATTTTCCACATCAAGCCGTGACGCAGCACAAGACCCTGCTTTTTCAAGAGCGCCTGCAACATCAGGCCTGGTGTCTTGGGAATGATGCGCTTGCGTTGCTGTGTCTTATCGAGGCTTGCAGTTTTGTTGAGACCGGCTTGCAGGCTCCTAGCTCCAGAAATATTGGCTCCAGAAATATTTGAAGTTACTGCTATGTTCTGGCCGATTTCAGCGATAATGTCGCGGATGCCTGATATTGCCTGTTTGGCATTCGCTGCTTCAACAATGCGCCCTCCGGTTGTCTTTGCCAGACATGACATCGTCCCCTTGGCAGCTTTTTTGAGCGCCAGAGATACCGCATAGGCCTTAAGATCGGGCTGCTGTTTCTTAATCGCTGAAATTGCGGTGCAAATATTTTGTTGGCAATTATCGGGGCCATCGTGAATGATAAAAACATAGCGCGGTGATTGGGATTGTGCGAGTAATTCAGATGCTTGCCTCAAGCCCAGCACCACCGGGCCGCGGCCTTTTGGATTTAATCGTTTTATGGCGCTGTCAAAAGTGTTCTCATTATAAGCCCCAACGTCGAGTAGTGTTTCGCTGGCCGTACAGCCAACACGTGATTTTTGCCCAAAGGCGATAATACCGATATTCGGAGCAGCCTTGAGATCTTGCAGAGCGGCCTGAAGTTCAGATGTGACCATTTTGAACTTGGCCTCGCGGGCGCCTGGAAGCTTGCCCCACATCGATCCTGAACCATCCATAACGATGACAACAGATGGCTTGTTTTGTGCTTGCGCCGATAGGCTGGCAATCACACTGCCGATGAGTGCGGTAACAATAAAAAATAGACGGGTATCAGGCATGGGACGTGTATGCAGGCTCATGAAAGGGCACCATGTGGCCGCAACGCGAAAGTCAAAGTGCATTAGCTGTCGTCCTCGTTACGGTATTTCTCGTACAATCGGGCCTTCAAGCGGATGTGGAACCGTTTTGTTCTGTTGCCAACTCTCGTATGTTCATAACTGATGATGGGCTTTAAACTCAATCTTGCCAGACCATACGCAAAGCAGTACGCCATTTCGAGGGCAATAAACGGTATAAAGCTGGAGTTTATACATTGACCGGTGAACTGATAGACTTTTTGCTGCGAAGGCGGTCTTCCCGCCCCAATATGTTTTCTGAACCTGGCCCAACTGATGCACAGTTGCAACAAATTTTGACCGCAGCAGCACGTGTCCCAGATCATAAAATGCTTATCCCTTGGCGCTTTATTGTTTTTGCAGGCGATGCGCGGAGGCAATTCGGCGAAAGTCTTGTCAATATTTTGAAGCGCGAAGAAGACCAGTCCCCATCTGACACCCGTTTGCAGATGGAGCGCGAGCGGTTTTTAAGGGCGCCAGTTATCATTGGCGTTGTGAGCTCTATCGAGCGTGCGCGTGATGTACCTGAAATTGAACAGATCCTGTCTGCCGGGGCTGTCTGCCAGAATTTATGTCTGGCTGCCAATGCGTTGGGATTTGGCACAAGCTGGATTACCGAGTGGTACGCATTTTCACCAGGAATGCGCGGTGTTTTGCAACTCGCAACAGATGAGACAATGGCTGGTTTCATTTATATTGGTACGGTTGAAGCGCCTCAGCCTGACCGCAAACGCCCGGTCCTGGATGAGATTGTCACATACTGGCGTGGCTCAACCGGTTAGATCAATACCATGAATTGTGATGGCTGATACCGTTTATTTTGGTTGTTATAGCAAATGTTTGCCAGAGCACGAGCCCACACAACAGAAACGAGGTGACCGCATATGTTCTATGAAGCTTTGGAGAACCGTCACGGCCTGCCTCATGATCCGTTCAAAGCACTGGTGACGCCGCGACCGATCGGCTGGATATCGACGGTCAGTAAAGATGGTGTTTGCGACATTGCTCCTTACAGCTTTTTTAATGCTTTAAGTGATAAGCCGCATTATATCGTTATCGGTTCGAGTGGACAAAAAGACACCTTAAGAAACATTGAAGAGACGGGGGAATTTACCTGCTCTCTGGCAACTTGGGCGTTGCGCAAACAAATGAATGCAACATCAGCGCCGTTGCCGCATGGTGTGGATGAGTATCAAGTCGCAGGCCTGACGGCAGTTGCTTCCACTCTTGTGAAGCCGCCACGTGTGAAGGACAGTCCGGCTGCGCTTGAGTGCACGCATTGGAAGACGATCGAGTTGCCGGCCGCCGAGCCTGGCGGTAAACCGGGCAATGCTGCAATTATAGGTCTTGTCGTCGGCATCTACATTGATGACAATGTGCTCAAGAATGGTATTTTCGATACTGCCTCAGTGCGTCCAATAGCCCGCATGGGCTATATGGATTATTCCGTCGTGACACCAGAGGTCACCTTCACGCTTGAACGCCCCGAGCGGTGATACCCCAAGATCTGGAGAGAAATACAGGGTAAAGTGCCATTCCCTCTGGCAACCATCCCTCAGCCCTCGCTTCGTGAAACAGGAGCTTGAAAGCACAGCGGTTATGGCCGTCTCTTAAGGAAGCTGGAAACACCATTTTTGTATGATAAATCGCCGACCGCTTTCATATGATCGCGTCCAGCAATATCCAGAGCCTCGGCGCCCGGAATAAGATCTGCCAGGCCACTGGCAGAGCCGCCCACCACATCATCTGTGCCAACTGCCACGAGTACGGGACATGCAATACCAGCAACGTCATCCTGGGACAGCGGATCACGGCTTGAGCGAATACAAGCGGCGAGCGCTTTAAGGTCACTTTTCGTCTGCTCAGCAAACGCACGGAATGTGCGTGCCGTATCGTTGGTGACATCGTCGATCGAAGGCGCTTCAAGCGCACTTGCAATCGGACCCGTACCAGCCATGCCACGCACCATATTATATCCGAGACCACCAAAAACCGCACTGCGTACCCGGTCTTGATGGGCCAGGGATAAAAACGCTGTAATGCGTGCGCCCATTGAGTACCCCATCACGTCGGCGCGGGTAATCTGCAGGTGATCCAGCAGCCTGCGTGCATCCTCGGCCATAATGGGTGCGCCATAGAAGGCTGGATCGTGAAGTTTCTGGCTTTGTCCGTGGCCGCGATGATCCATGGCAATGACGCGGCGTTCCTCGCGCAGAAGATGACTGACCCATTTGGTTTCAAACCAGTTGACTATCATGTTCGAGGCAAAGCCATGTAAGAGCAATATGGGCTCTCCTTCACCCTGGTCTGTGTAAACGATGTTTACGCCATCTGAGTCAAATGATTGCACTTTTTGGTCCATGAAGCTGCCCTTTATCGTCGCGTGGTTTGTGCGACTTCAAATCCTACTATCATTTCATAAGCGTCGCGGCTATCGTCGGGTTGCATTTCGATGTATAGCATATCAGCCAAGTACGCGTTTGCGTATCAGTGCCTCACAGAGCAAGGGGTAAGAAGACATGGCAGACCATGTCGTGCCACATCTGGCCAATGACGCCGGTGTCGAGAAAATCACTATCGGCGTGAAGGAATTCCAGTGCATGGGAGCACGTCCGCCCTATGACCATCCCCACGTTTTTCTCGACATGGGGGCGGACTCGCAGATATTGTGTCCCTATTGCTCAACGCTGTACGTCTACGATTCGCGTCTTGCGCCACACGAATCTGAGCCATCCGGCTGTATCGTGACTGAGACTGAGACTGAGACTGAGACTGAGACTGAGACTGAGACTGAGACTGAGACTGAG
>CAYUYL010000111.1:0-1566 GCA_964449195.1 uncultured Filomicrobium sp. | reverse complement strand
ACTGAAGAGCTGGCTTGACATTTTGGCTTCCCACTCTGACGCAGAACAGGCAGACCGCCCCGTTATCGCAGGCGGGGGCATTGCCGGTTTGACGCTGGCCATTACGCTTGCGCGGCATGGTGTTCGATCGGTTGTGCTTGAAGCGCGGCAAACACCAGGCGAGGCGGGGGCTGGCATTCAGCTTGGCCCGAACGCGGCCCGTATCTTACGTGATATCGGTTTGCTAGATGCTTTAAAGACTTTCGCCGTTTCGCCCGAAGGTATTATTGTTGCAGATGCTGCATCGGGTCGACAAATCGCCGAGTTGCCGCTTGGCAGTTGGATTGAAAAGTGTTACGGCGCACCCTACTTGGTCGTCCACCGCGCAGACCTACAAGCGGTGCTTCTGAAAGAGGCCACAGCATGTCCTGAAATTGATTTGCGGTTCGACTGTGCTGTAAGCGAAGCCGATATTTCGTCCCGTATACCGAATGATCAAGCACATCCGGTAACGCTACTCTTGCACAACGGCGGTGCTATCACTGCGCCGGTATTGGTGGGGGCGGACGGTGTGTGGTCAACGCTGCGTGGCAGCGTTGGAGGCGATGCAGCACGGCTGACCTATGCCGGTATGACGGCTGCGCGCGCTTTGCTCAAGGCCGCTGATTTGCCGATGCGCCTGCGCCGTAGCGCGACGCACGTCTGGCTTGCCCCCAAGGCGCATATCGTCATGTATCCGGTGCGCCGCGGAGCGGATGTGGCGTTGGTTGTCATCACCGCGTCTCCACAACCCGAACAGGGATGGGGCGTTGACGTCGAACACAGAACATTCCTTCAAGCCTTCACGGCTATGCATCCTGATATTAAGGCTATCCTGCAGGCTGCCGGGAACTGGAAACGCTGGGCGCTGTTTGATCCAAAACCGCTCCCAACATGGTCAAAGGCACAAATGACCCTGATTGGCGATGCCGCCCATCCGGTATTGCCTTTCTTAGCTCAAGGCGGTGCAATGGCCATTGAAGATGCTTATGTCCTGGGGCGCTTGGTGGCAAAAGCCGGGCCTGATCCGCAGTTGGTTTTTCCCGCCTATGAAGCCCTGCGCCGAAAGCGCGTCACGCGTGTACAGCAGGCCTCGCGCGAGAATGGCCGTATTTATCACATGAGTGGCCTGATGGCCAAGGGCCGCGATCTTGCGATGCGCTCAACGCCGCCAGGCCTCCTCATGCAGCGGTATGACTGGGTGTATAACTGGCGTTACAATCCGGATTTGACTGCATGACATAATTTGCCTCTCAGCCCCCCTTCATCACACAAACTATAAGAGCAATTTCAAGAGAGAATAGAGATGCGGCTGAGAAGACGATTGATCGATGGGGCTGAGGTTGCCGAGCTGAAAGCGGGCCAGGGATGGAAGCGCTTAAGTGGTGTTCCGGGGGTTGAGGCCTTGTTGCAAGAACAGGGGCTTGCAGGACAAACGAATGATTTGCTGCCCTATCTTCAGCTTAACGAGAAGGCTCGTCTTAAGCTGACCGGAACTGTGGAATATTTGCCTGACGCAGAGCCAGAGTTGGGGCATCTGATGGTGCC
>CAYUYL010000110.1:3996-8020 GCA_964449195.1 uncultured Filomicrobium sp. | reverse complement strand
GATTGAGCGGCACTCAGGAGGGGTGCGCGGGGGATGGAACAATCTTCTCGCCGTTATTCCCGGAGGCTCGTCAGTGCCGTGTATTGCTGCGGATATGTGCGACGAACTCACCATGGACTTTGATGCCTTGCAGCAGGCCAAATCAGGCCTTGGCACCGCGGCCATCATTGTCATGGACAAATCAACAGACATTATCGCAGCTATCCGCCGTCTTTCTTATTTCTACAAGCATGAAAGCTGTGGTCAGTGCACGCCCTGCCGTGAGGGAACCGGCTGGATGTGGCGTGTTATGCAGCGCCTGGAAAGGGGTCAGGCAGAAAAGCATGAAATAGATATGCTGTTTGACGTGACAAAGCAGGTTGAGGGGCACACAATCTGTGCACTTGGAGATGCGGCAGCCTGGCCAATCCAGGGCCTTATACGGAATTTTCGCCCCGTTATCGAAGCGCGTATTGAAGAAGCCCGCAGAGCCGGGCAGGAAGCTGCAGAATAACTTTTATATGCCTGCTTAAACGCGTGGCCAGTTTATAGCATCGCGAGAGCGGTTGCATCTTTTTCTAGTGCCTGTCAATCGCATCTCCGGCAAATCAGATCTGGCGCTGCACGGTAGGGTGTTTTCATTTTGGCTTGGTCATACCACTCCTCCCTCGGCCATCCCACCCAACGGCATGATCTCATGGGGCGTCCGAACGGTGGCGGACAGGTGATAAAATACAACTTGGCGCAGGAAGACTTTAAAAAGCCCCCTAAGAAAAATCTTCGCAGATCCGTCTATCTCTTTACGCTGCAAAGGCGCCGGGTGGGAGAAGCCAGCAGATATAAGCAATATAAGCTGCAAACATGACAGCGCCTTCCAGCCTGGTAATGCGCATGCCGGACCATGCAAAAAGCATCAACGCCAAGCCCGAGGCAATCATGATGAAATTGTCTTGATAAGCGATGTGCACAGGCACCGCGGTCGGTACCAGGAGCCCGGTCATGCCACCAACGCCGAGCACGTTATATATATTGGAGCCCAGAATGTTGCCAACGGCCACTGCAGATTGTTTGCGCAGAGCGGCAACCAGGGATGTTACCAATTCCGGCATAGAGGTGCCGACCGCGACAATTGTCAGGCCGATTACATCTTCTCTGATCTTATAAATTCGTGCCAATTCAACCGCGCCATCCACCAGGATCTTGCCGCCTACGATTAAGACAGCGAGACCGGCAGCTGCCATGAGAAGTGCGATAGCTGCAGGCAGGCTTGCGCGAACGCCTGCTGCTAGGCGGCTTTTGATATCTGCCTGTTGAAAATGCTCGTGCGCTTCTCCACGAAGCTGGGCGCTGGTGTGGTCATCGCCCGTCGTTGCGACACGTTCCTGTCGCCATGCGTAAACAAGGTAACTTATCAACCATAGCAGAAAGGCGCCGCCAACAAGGCGATCCAGTGTATAGATGAGGCTGACAATCGCAAAAGCAGTGGCACTTGCCATGACAACAAGGCCGTCGCGCGATAAGGCTTTGGATGACACCCCAATAGGCATGAACATAGCCGAAAGACCAAGAATAAGAAGAATGTTGGCAATGCTGGAGCCGACGAAGTTGCCGATCGCAATGCCTGGCGAATCTTGAATTGCGGCATAAACAGAAATCACCATTTCCGGAACCGACGTGCCAAAACCGACAAGCACGATTCCAATCATCAATGGTGAAACACCAAAGCACTCTGCGGCGCGCACGGCGCCGCGCACCAACAACTCGCCACCGAGGACAAGTAGACCAAAGCCAATAACCAGCGCAACGATTGGACTCACTCTTGTCCCCTATAAATCAAGATCGTTATCTTTCGTATGCAACACAATTGAGTGCTGCAGCTAATCATGGAAAGCATCATGGTGATGCTAGCCAAAGGCAGAATTCCGAAACCGCTTTAAAAATGATCAGGTGATCATCGTGCCCTGTCCGATGTGTCTCACCCATGTTTTGGTACCCCATTGTTTAATGGGGGCTGGTGTGGAATGCGTCAATGCTGAAACCCTGTAGATATAAAAAGCCGGTCAGGTCGCAATACTGAATTGCCACATCTGCTTCAGCAGCCACGATTGGCTTTGCGCGAAAGGCGCAGCCAAGTCCTGCGTGGTTAATCATTGCAAGATCATTTGCGCCGTCGCCGACAGCCAGACTTTGGGATGCGTCAATTTTTTGCGCTAAGAGCATATCCTTGAGAGCTGTTAGTTTGGCCTCCTTCCCTAAAATAGGGTCGAAAACACGCCCGGTTAGCAGCCCATCAACGATCTCAAGGCTGTTGGCCTGATGCGTATTGAACCCGGCACGCTTAGCAATAACGGAGGTAAATGCTGTAAAACCACCTGATACAAGAGCGCAGTAAGCGCCGTTGTGTTGCATGGTTTGCACAAGTTCTATTGCACCGCTGGTCAGATGGATGCGATCTTTTAGGACATCGTCAATTGCTGTTGCCGGTAGGCCTTGCAAAAGTTTGACGCGCTCGCGCAAAGCATTTTCGAAATTAAGTTCGCCTTGCATTGCGCGTTCTGTAATGGTGCGGATCTTATTGCCAATGCCTGCAACTTCTGCGAGTTCGTCAATGCACTCTTGCTCAATAATGGTGGAATCCATATCTGCGACGATCAGCAACTTTTGCCTTTGCTCGCCTGCTGCAACAACATTCACATCCACTGGATGGTCTGTTAGAACACTGCGCAGAGAGTAAAGCAAAGATTGTGCCTCTTTCAGTGAAGTTTGGATAAATATTTCACACGCGATATCAGGGGCCAGCCAATTAATCTCATAGCCGGGGCCAAAGTCAGTCAGGGCAGCTGTCTGCTGCAATAAGTTTTCCGACAGGCATGGTGCGGTTGGAGAGCAGGTGAACACAAATGCAAAGTGTTGCATGATAGAGATACACTCGTTGAAATTTGAACATTCAGGCTGCGTTGATAAAAGCGACGAAGCAGGGACGCGCGTATGACAACAAACAGAGCTATCCTCATCGCAGGTCCGACGGCGAGCGGCAAGTCCAAACTGGCAATTGAACTTGCGGCGAAAATTGATGGTGTTGTTATCAACACCGACAGTATGCAGGTTTACAGAGATCTGAATATCTTGACCGCGCGTCCGCAACTGGCAGATCTGGCAACGGTGCCACACCGTTTGTATGGTTGCGTATCAGGCGAAGAAGTCTACTCGGTGGGACGTTTTATTGATGATGCGCGCGCGGCAATCGCGGAATGTAGCGAAGCGAGGCAGATCCCTATTCTGGTTGGAGGTACAGGGCTCTATTTCAAAGCCCTATTGGATGGACTATCACCGATTCCGCCAATACCGGTGCCGGTGCGTGAGCATTGGCGTGCTGAGGTGCGACGGATTGGTGCGCAGAAACTGCACAGCGTTCTGAATGAGAGGGACGCTGAGATGGCTAAGCGTGTGCATCCATCGGATATGCAGCGCATCGTCCGTGCTCTTGAAGTTTTGGAGGCGACCGGAAAGTCTCTAGCGTACTGGCAGAGCATTCCAGGTGAGCCTGTAATCTCGGGCGAGTATGCTGTTTGCCTGGTTCTGGATGTTGAGCGAGAGGTACTCCATCGCAACTGTGAGGAACGATTGGAAAGAATGGTTGCAGACGGTGCGCTCAATGAAGTTGCAAGGCTTGCGGCCAGAAAGCTGGATCCGTCATTGCCTGTCATGCGGGCGCTTGGTGTTCAGCCCTTTATGGCTCATTTACAAAAGCAGATTACTCTTGAAGAGGCAGTGGAAGCAACCAAAGCTGAAACGCGGCACTATATCAAACGTCAACTAACATGGTTTCGGGGACATATGTCTGCATGGACATGGCTTTCTGAGGAGCAAACCGGCATCTTGAAAGACAATATATCGCCGATTGAGAAGTAAAAATTGATTGGCTATACTCATGATTTTGATAAGTTCATTTTTTCAGTCCTTGAGTGCTCAAATGACAGCGGCAGGAGATTATGAATGGCACGCGTAATGACGGGTGCGGAAATGGTGACACGGGGATTGATTG
>CAYUYL010000110.1:1219-3986 GCA_964449195.1 uncultured Filomicrobium sp. | reverse complement strand
CCGAGTTATGATGAGCTTTACCAGCAAGACAAGTTGCGCCACATCCTTGTTCGGCAGGAGGGCGGCGCTGTTCATGCCGCTGAAGGATATGCGCGTTCAACCGGCAAGGTTGGCGTTGTTATCGTGACGTCTGGTCCTGGCGCGACCAATGCGGTAACGGGGCTGACCGACGCTTTGATGGATTCCATTCCGCTTGTCTGTATTACAGGCCAGGTTCCAACCCACCTGATTGGCTCTGATGCGTTTCAGGAATGCGACACCATCGGTATAACCCGATCCTGCACAAAGCATAATTATCTGGTCAAGAATGCCGACGATCTTGCGCATGTGCTGCATGAAGCCTTTTACGTTGCACGTTCAGGCCGCCCCGGCCCTGTGGTTGTTGATATTCCCAAAGACGTGCAGTTTGCCGATGGTCATTATGTCGGACCATCCAAAATAAAACATAAAACGTCGTATCGGCCGAAGGTTAAGCCGGAGGCCGATAAAATCGAAGCGGCTGTTGAATTGATTGCTGGTGCGGAAAAGCCCGTCTTTTATACAGGCGGCGGCATTGTTAATTCTGGCCCTAAGGCTTCGAAACTACTGCGCCAACTTGTAAATCTGACTGATTTTCCAATTACCTCGACGCTTATGGGGCTTGGTGCTTATCCTGCCAGCGGCCGGCACTGGCTTGGTATGCTGGGCATGCACGGAACCTACGAGGCCAACATGACGATGCATGGTTGCGATGTCATGGTCGCGGTTGGTGCGCGTTTCGACGACCGTATCACAGGCCGTCTTGATGCCTTTTCACCGAACTCCAAGCGCATTCATATTGATATCGATCCATCGTCAATCAATAAAAATATCCGGGTTGATATTCCAATTGTCGCCGATTGCGCACATGCGCTTGAAGATATGATTTCAACCTGGAAGCATACTGAAGCACGCCCGAATAAATCTGCTTTGAAGGCTTGGTGGAAGCAGATCAACTCCTGGCGCGCCCGAAAATCCCTTGCTTACCAGAAATCTGATGATTTCATTATGCCGCAACATGCGATTGAGCGCCTTTATGAACTGACAAAGGACCGCGATACATACATCACGACCGAAGTTGGCCAGCATCAAATGTGGGCGGCGCAGTTTATCCGCTTCGAAGAGCCGAATCGCTGGATGACGTCAGGCGGTCTGGGTACTATGGGCTATGGATTGCCGGCCGCGATCGGTGTGCAACTGGCACATCCTGAGGCACTGGTCATTGATGTTGCGGGCGATGCGTCAATTCTGATGAATATTCAGGAAATGTCGACAGCAATACAGTATGGCGTGCCTGTGAAAATCTTCATCCTTAACAATCAGTATATGGGTATGGTGCGGCAATGGCAGCAATTGCTGCACGGCAACCGGTATTCGGAAAGCTACACAGAATCACTCCCTAATTTTGTGAAGCTGGCAGACGCCTATGGCGCAACGGGCATGATCTGCGATGATCCGGTACATCTCGACGATGCGATCAACGAAATGATTCATACGCCTGGCCCGGTTTTATTCGATTGCCGTGTTGCCAATCTTGAAAACTGCTTCCCGATGATTCCGTCAGGCAAAGCCCACAACGAGATGCTTTTGGGTAGCGAGGCCGGCGATGAGATCGAAACGGCAATTGATGCGAAAGGCAAGGCTCTCGTGTGATCTGCAACTCGTGTTGATCATAATGGCGGTACAAGCTATGTTCGGGCACTTTCTATTTGTGCCTCTTCATTAGCTTGGATTGAAGGTCTTATGCATCTCTATATCGCGAACAAGTGCTATTCGTCATGGTCATTGAGGCCATGGATGATGTTGCGCGCGCTTGGCATATCATTCGATGAAACGGTGATTCCGCTTGAACAGCCTTATACTGCGGCGCGTATTCATGCCATTTCCGGCGCTGGCCGGGTTCCCATCCTGGTTGATGGCGATACGATGGTGTGGGAAAGCCTCGCCATTGTAGAATACCTCGCAGATAAATTTTCCGGCAAGGCGGCTGTGTGGCCTGTCGACATGGCGGCTCGGGCGCACGCACGCGCAATTTCATCTGAAATGCACGCTGGCTTTCAGGCTCTCAGAAGTGCGTGCCCCATGAATCTTGGGAAACGCTATGCCCGCAAAGACCGTGGTGATGCTGTTGCAGCTGATGTTGCACGCATCGAGGCCATGTGGGTGGAAGCGCGGCGAGAATTCGCCGGTAATAACGGTCCGTTTCTTTATGGTGGATTTTCTGCCGCCGATGCGATGTATGCGCCCGTCGTGACGCGTCTTGATACGTATGACTTCGATGTGAGCAATGAAAGCCGCGCTTATATGCAGGCGATTTTGAAACATCCGGCTTTTGTGGATTGGCGTATGATGGCTTTACAAGAGCCATGGATTGTCACGTCAGATGAAATTGACGAGGCGGCAATAGAGAATTTTCGCCCTCATCTTAGTTGAAATGCTTAGCTTTGTTATAGTTCTGTTATATCAGATTGCATCTAATACATACCGTACATGAGGTTGCTGATCCCTTGCGAGAGGTGAGATCCTTTCGCTGGAGACAAATGGAAAGCAGTAATGAAATTTTACCCAGGTTTGGACGTCGGGGCAAACTCACAGCGGTATCTATTATTCCTACGCCCAAGCGCACGATCCATTCCCCCCTGGATCGTGCGTTTTCGTTTTCATCCTGCCATCTCAACGGCTCGCCCGGTTGTATCTCTGCCGACAGGAAAGGGCGTATAATCACATCAATATGCGCAGAGCCCGATGA
>CAYUYL010000110.1:0-1119 GCA_964449195.1 uncultured Filomicrobium sp. | reverse complement strand
GGGCGTGCAATCACATCAATATGCGCAGAGCCCGATGAAAGCTGAACAAAATGTAGTATCCGGCAAGAAAAATGATATTCTCAAATCAACCCGCATAGTGTGCAAAATGTGCTTACCCGGTAATGAGTGGCCATGTTGTATGCAGTTGGATTTTTACGTTACCATTTGACTGGCGGGTTGAGGCGAAAGCGTTTAATATTGATGTTATGGCTGGCGTTAATCTGACAAAGGCAGAATTTCCGGCGGGTGGAGGTGCTTTTGAACTTCCGCGTCTTGCACTTGGGGTTTTTCTGGTCGACCAGCCAAGCCATTGCCTTGCTGTCGGATCAGACAAACGCAGGCATTTTCCTCTTACAAAGTTTGATGGATGGATTTTGCCTGCCGAATGCAATGGGTTTTGCGAATACGATGCAAAGCTTGAGGCACTCATTATTGATTTCGATCAGCCGTTGCTTGAAGAGGTTGGATTGCCCGCAGGCCGTAGCGTTGCGCCCTATGCTGGGCGTCTTGACCCCTTAATCCTGCAATTGGCTCTCGGGGCAGAGACATTTCTGGCCGGAACAAAGCTCTATAAGGAGACGATGTCGCGCGCGTTTGCAGCACAGCTTGTGCAGGCAACAACTCCGCAACCGCAAATAGCAGCAAAGATTGAGGACGGCCGTCTCAGGCAGGTCATTGACTATATTCATGATCACCTCTCGGCGGATTTGTCTCTTAAGGAGTTGGCCAGCCTTGCGGCCATGAGCCCGTTCCATTTTTCTCGCTCTTTTAAGGCTGCAACAGGGTATTCACCGCTTCAGTACGTTATTGGATGCCGTATCGCGTTTGCCAAGGTGTTGCTCAAGACCACAAAACTTACGGTTTCCGAGATTGCTTATCGTTCCGGCTACGATGATGCGGCACGTTTCAGTCAGCATTTCAAAAAACGTGTTGGCGCCAGCCCGAGTACCTTCCGAGGCGCTTGAGCCTGATAAGATTTAAACTGACAAACAGCAATAATCGCATACGAAAGCGCAACAATAACTATGGCCGTATCGCATAGGGCCCGGCACAGTATGTTTATGAATATTTAGAGTCCCCTATAGGGGATCCGTAAACCCCACGCCTTTAGGCGGCATG
>CAYUYL010000109.1:0-8077 GCA_964449195.1 uncultured Filomicrobium sp. | reverse complement strand
ATTGAACTTCACTCCGCAAAGCGGCAAGGCGGCTGCCGCAACCCGTATCCGCATGGCCAAAACGCAGAACGTCATTGCAGTTGCGAAAATGAGTGATGGCTCCGCCTTTATCGATACGAAGCGGATCGAGGTAAAATTTAGCGGTTAAATTCAGGTTGTTTTTGATGGAACATTCGTTGTTCAAGGAGCCAATACTATGGCAAAGCCTGCAGCACGCGTAAGAGTGCCCAGTCGTGCCCGCAAGGGTGATATCATCACCATTAAAACACTTCTTAAATCTCATAAAATGGAAAGCGGCCTGCGCAAAGACCGTAAAACCGGTCAGATCATCCCTCGGAAGATCATTAATAAGTTTGTTGCGAAATTTAATGGTCGGGAAGTCTTCGTGGTTGATATGCAACCGGCCGTTTCTGCAAATCCATTTCTAGAATTCAACGTTAAAGTCGAAGAAAGCGGCGAATTTGAATTTTTATGGTTTGATGACGACGGTTCCGTCTACAACGCTAGAAAGCGCATTGAAGTCAACTAGACTCTATCCTTAACAAATTGCGTTTCACTGCCGGTCCTCTCCTCCACCCGGCCGCTCACGAAATAGCGGTTTCAGATGTTGGGCGGAGGGAAGGAGGGATGACCAAGGTGAAACGGAAACACACCGGTTCTCAGCTTCGGAGTGGCACTGAAAAGGCATGATCATTTTATCGAATACGGCGTACCACTGACGCCGCTTGTTCAATTGTTCTGTGCCACCAACAGAGAGAAATGTTGCAAATCACCGGCTGCTTGCAAAGGCATTACGGAAATGTGCCCTCTGATAGATCGGCTTTCGGGAGTTACGCCTTGTGTAACGGACCGTGTTGCGTTTGTTGCGGCGCACGATCCTTTTCCGGTAAGATCTCTGCTTTGCGTATCCTTTCACCACGATCTGGGTTTTATCTTTTCCGTGACTTTTCACAAGATTGTAGAATAAGCGCGCATGCTTTGTACGCAGACGAATACAGCCGTGAGAAGCTGGCCTGCCCAAACGGCCTACCGCGCCGGTCCCGTGCGTGGCAATTCCACCGTTAAAAAATACAGAATATGGCATCGGCGCTCCGCGATACTGGCGCGAGTACCAGCGCCGAGCCATCCAAGTCGGCTTATAGGTGCCGGTTGGCGTTTCATACCCTCGGCGACCGGAAGAAATCTTCCAGGTGTGTAGAACATTTCCTTCGCTCGAGACAGTCATCACCTGCCGGGTCAGATTAATAGCAACTTTTAATGTCGGCACAATCGGTTCGGGCGCAACTTCTGGCTCTGCTTGTGAGTTCGGATTTGTCTCTTCAGCAGATGGCGTTTTTGATACCATCTCCGTATCCGGTACCGCTTTCAGCTCGGCCTGGGGCTGCGCGTCCAAAGCTGGATTTGCGGTTGCTGCACTTCCCGTAGAAGCTTCAATCACATCAAGGCGGCGGCTATCTTTCAGAGCAAGTGGTGAACCATGCGTTGGCTGGATTGATGTCTCGGTGCGCGCCGAAGAAAGCTCTGAATTGACGGATGTAGCCCATGCCGTGACACTGGGTGCCACAATGGTCAATGCCATCAGGCCCCAATGAAGTGATCTTAAATACTTTGTGAACATGTACCCCCCTACACACTTGAAATTTTTAATACTAGAGCTTTCTATCCCCACTGCTACAGCGCACTGAGGGCGAATGCCTGCCATTGAACTTGGCCGCACGAAACCGGTTTGGAGACCTCAAGATTTGCTGACGATTGCCCTGCGCTTATCTTCGTGCCAAAGCACAATACTTACTAGGCGGCGAGAATAGTAAGAAGCGAACCGCATACATCCACCCGAAACAGAGCGGTAAAGCTGCCACTTCTGACAAGCAAGGCAGCTTGCAAAACGGCTCCTATAAGTGGGCACATGTTTTGCACTAATATTGGCCTGCATGAATCCATAAAGCAAACAGCTACACGCCATTGCAATAATGACGGAAGCAGACGCCAACACAAACGCGTTCGCATGAAATATCATAAGCCGACTCCAATCTTATGATCTTTTCACGTCACCTACTATGTACACATCTAATGGCCCATCTGCGCCGAATTCGTGCGTAGTTCCCGTATCAAATGGATTACAAAATGCCTGGATAGATAAAGTGACTGTTGATCATCCATACGATCAAGACGCAGCATTGTTCAACCGGCCCATCCCGGCGAAAGTCCTGTTTCTGAGAACAAGTCTGCATTTAGCGAAGAACTGTGCTTAGAAAGCCTCACCATTATGACTGGGAAACAGACAATCTGATGCTTTCATAGGCGGCCAAAGCACGTTCGCGCCCCACCTTATGATCAACGATAGGCGGCGGGTAGGTGAGCCCGATCTTAATGTCGCAATGGCTGAGAATATCTTCAGGGCATGACCACGGCGTATGGATATATTTGTCCGGTATGGCTGCTATTTCAGGCACCCAGCGTCGGACGTACACACCCTTAGGATCGAATTTCTGCCCTTGTGTCATGGGATTAAAAATGCGGAAATATGGTGCCGCATCGGCGCCACACCCCGAGACCCATTGCCAGCTTGCTGCGTTGGAGGCGAGGTCTGCGTCCACCAGACAATCCCAGAACCAGGCTTCGCCCTCCTGCCAGGGAATCAACATGTGTTTCGTCAAAAACGAAGCTACAATCATGCGCACACGATTATGCATCCAACCTGTGGTCCACAACTCACGCATTCCGGCATCAACAATCGGATAGCCCGTCTTCCCGCGCTGCCAGACGTTGAGTCGGGTTGCACGCGTTTCGTCCGGTGCCTGCCATGGAAAACGGGCGAATTGCGCGCGGAATGGCTGATCTGGCAGGTCCGGGCGATGATACAGCAGATGATAGGAAAATTCACGCCAGGCCAGTTCCTTGCGAAACACCTCCAAGCCTTCAGCAGCAGCCGGACTTTCGGCGGCTTTGGCTTGTGCTGCATGCCAGCACATGGCCGGACTGATCTCACCAAAGTGCAGATGCGGTGATAGCTTCGATGTGCCCGCTTGTGATGGAAAGTCACGGTCGACATGATATGCAGCAGCGCTGCTTTCAATAAACGCATCCAATTTCTGGCGGGCTCTGACCTCGCCGGGCTGCCATGTCTCACGCAGACCACCAGCCCAGTCTGGCGCAGCGGGCAGAAGCCTCCAGTCCTTGAGCGCCTCACTTTCAGGCCATGCTGCGGGGGCAGGCAGACTGGATGGCGCAGGCCGCACCGTGCGAATCTCTGTAGCACAGAGAGCACGCCAGAAAGGCGTATAGACTTGAAACGGTTGCCCGGCCTTGGTGCGCACAGCCTCAGGCGTGTGCAGCAAACTTCCGGAAAAGCGGCGCAACGTGATGCCATCACCTGCAAGCGCATCATGCAGACGCTGTTCAAGCGCGCAGGCCCATGGCTCGAATTGCTGACTGCAATAAACTCTCGCAGCGCCAGCTTGGTTGGCGATCTCGGCGATGATTTCAACGGTATCTCCACGACGCAAGACAAGATCACTGCCCATGAGCTGCAGGTCCGTCTTGAGCGCATCGAGGCTGTGGTGCAACCACCAGCGGCTCGCCCCGCCAATGCGCCACGGACCGGCCGCTGTATCATCGAGCACATAAAGCGGCAACACTGGCAGGCCCTCTGCTGCGGCCTGATGCAGGGCTGGTTGATCGGCAAGCCGTAGATCATTGCGAAACCAGACGAGGATCGGTGCTACGGTCATTGTTGCGTTTCCCAGCTGCGGCAAGATCAAGACGCGGCCGCATGATATCCGGCCTGCGTCACCACAACTCTATAAACGCACAATAGCAAGACTTGGTGTGTACTTGCCAGGCGCGACACGTTTGCAGGTGTCCACTTCAGTCATAGCTGAGAACGGATGAAGGCCGGATAGCGCAGGTGTCCTGCGGTCTGAACAAGCAGAATAGCCCGACAAATAACGTGCCTCTACTTTCTCACCTAGGCTGTGCTGCCCGCTTCTCCACGCCAAGCACCGGCACAACACGGCGTATAATAGCACCAGCAACTGGGGCGGCGGTTCGGCCGGCGCCACGCATGGCTTTACCACCTTTGGGCTGGGGGTCGAAAAGCGTGACAAGCAGGGCAAAGCGTGGCTTATCCATAGGAAAGGCTGCCGCGAATGAAGAAATTACAGATTGACCATCATATTTGCCATTGCGGGCCAAATCTGCAGTGCCGGTTTTTCCACCAACACGGTAACCTTTCATGCGCGCTCTGCGCCCGGTGCCTTGAAGCACATTTTTCCGCAGCATCTGCCTTATGCGCTCACTGGTGTCTTTACTGATCACGCGCCGCCGGGGCATCTGACGCCAGCTTGTCCCCTGCAGCAGCGTCGGCGTTACAGCATAGCCGCCATTGACCATGCCGGCAAAAGCAACCGCAAACTGGAGCGGTGATACGGCGATGCCATGGCCAAAACCAACAGTCGCCGTTGCCGCCACGCCCCAGCTTTTGGGCAGTTTGGGAGTAACGGTTTTGACATCCCGCGTGTCAATCGCGTTGGCGAGGCCGATTTGCTCAAGAAAGGCCCGCTGGCGTTCACCACCCGTTGCCTCGGCCAAAGCGCCTGCACCGATGTTGGAGGACCGCACCAGCACCTGCTCCAGTGTCAGCTTACCATTGTGGGGATGCTCGTCAGAAATTGTAAAGCGGCCTATCTTCAATGGTGCCGATACATCGACCAGCGCATTGGGGGTGACAACACCCAGGTCGAGCGCCATGGCCAGCGTAAACACCTTAAACACCGAACCAAGTTCAAACGCATCACCAGCCAGCCTGTCGCGCCGTGACCGGTCCATCACCTCATCCACGCGCGAGGGCTCAACACCCGGCAGGGAGGCTGCGGCCCAGATCTCACCATTATGCACATCCAGAAGAACACCGGATGCGGCCTTGGCGTTGAACTTTTTGATGCCGGAGCTGAGCTCCCGTTCCAGGGCGTATTGCGCACGCATATCAATCGTGAGATGGAGCGGTGGTGCTGTATTTACCGTGGCTTTGTGCACCCGGCGCACACCGGGGTTCGTATTCAGCAGGCGTTCCACTCCGGCCACACCTTTGTTATACCCGTCAACATATCCCAGCAGATGACCAGCGAGACGGGCATTGGGATAGCTCCGCTTCGGCTCATTGCGAAAAGCAAGGCCGGGCAATCCCATATCGTGAATCTTTTGCGCAACAGCTGGTGCGACGGCGCGCTTGAGCGGATAGTAGCGCCGTTTTTTATCCGCCAGCGCCCGACGCACTCTGGAATTATCGAATTCCGGAAATATCGTTGATAGCCCTTCCACCGTTTCATCGACATTGGCAATCAGAAACGGATCGGCATAAAGTGTGGGCAGCCCGACGTCGGTGGCCAGCAGCCGGCCGCCACGATCTACAATATCAGGGCGTGAAAAAAATTCACCGGCAGTCTGCGCAGGCTTAGCATATTCCTGGTTCTGCCCGGCCAAGGCCAGCCGCATAAGCTGTATCCCCACGGCGGCAAAAAATGCCGTCACACCAACACCGACAATCAGGGCGCGTAACGCAGCTGATTTCACACATGCGTCAGTCTCAGCGCTTTCCGCCTCTGCGATCTGCCCATTGTAAGTTTCCGCGGCCGGCATCTCCATGGCTTACCTCTTATGACTATGTGCTTGCGTGGACAAACGGCCGGCCGGCAGTGACATGGTACGAAACTGATCACCCGATGCTGGCCGCATACCTAAGGCCTCAGCCGCAGGCGCGATACGCTCGGCGCGCGCAAGAAAGGCACGTTCAGCCTTCAGCGTTGCAATACGGTTGATGAGCCCAGACTTGAGCCTTTGCTTGGTCGAAATCTCCAATGCGATACGGCGTGTTTGGGTGTTGATCGTATAGAGCACAAAAGCACTTGTGAGTGCGATCACAACGGCTCCGAATGTGAAAAAGCGCAGCATGATACCTCCCATTCCATATCAAGAGCGGTCTCCAAAGAAACCTCTGCCCCACTTCAGAGACATGCTCCATCAGCCGGACATCAACCGATATCAAGATCGATAACCCCGAATGAAGAAACGAGCGCTGCTTCATCCTCGTGTTCCCATGCAGGGGCCTCCGTACGAGTTGCAGCTCTCAGCTTTGCTGACCTGGCCCGCGGGTTAAGTACGATCTCCTGGTTACTAGGAGTTAAAGGACGATGGTTAACGTTTCGGAAACTTGGCGCTTCAAATTGTATGAATTCCGGCAAATGCCGCGAACCACCCTGATTGCGCCCCGAACGCTGCTTGAAAAAACGCTTGACGATGCGGTCTTCAAGCGAATGGAATGTAACAACAACAAACCGGCCGCCGGGCTTCAGAAGACGTTCCGCTGCCAGAAGACCACGCACCAGCTCACCGAGCTCATCGTTAACCGCGATGCGCAACGCCTGAAAGGTCCGGGTTGCCGGATGAGGACCGTTTTTTGTACGGCGTCCATAGATCCGCGTGCAAAGGTCGGCGAGTTGCAGGGTGCGCGTCAAGGGTGCATTCTGGCGGGAAAGGACGATCGCAGCCGCAATGGCACGTGACCGGCGTTCTTCGCCATAGCGGTAAATGAGGTTTGCAAGCTGCACCTCAGGCAGATCCCGCAAGAGGTCGGCTGCCGTCGGACGGTCTTCAGCATCCAGGAACATCCGCATATCAAGCGGACCATCAACTTGAAAGGAAAAACCGCGCTCCGGTTGGTCAATCTGCATGGAAGATACGCCGATATCGAGTACGACGCCATCTACCCCGCGTTCCTGAAAACCAAGCTCAAGCTTAGCGAGATCACCGAAACGGGATTGAATAAGCTGCAACCGCGGAACGAACTCAGTGGCGAGTCTTTCCCCCCTGCGGATTGCAGTGGGATCACGATCCAACGCAATCACACTGCAATCTGCCGTCTCTAAAATTGCACGTGTATAGCCACCCGCACCAAATGTGCCGTCAATGTATGTCCCGCCCGCTTCAGGCGTCAAACTTTCGATGACCTCGCGCAGCAGCACTGGAATGTGGGGAGGTTTCAGTGTATTGCCTCCCTCGGCTGGAGCTCGCATCTCGCCCGTCATGTGTCCAATACGCTCTGTTCATTGTTTTCGACGTCGCTTCGGAGCCCGCCTCCTGCCCCCGGTACGTTGCTGCGCTGCGCAAAAAGCTTGCGGTGCTCATGCGCTTTAGCCCGCGCCTTGATACGCCGCTCTTCGAAACGTTCCGGGTTCCAGATTTGAAATTTATCACCCAGTCCGACAAATGTGACCTTGGAAGAAAGCTCCGCGTGGGAGCGAAGTGCGACAGGAATGACGATGCGTCCGTCGCCATCGATCGTGAGAACTTGGACATCACCGTAGAGCGCGAGAGAAAGTTCGTCCCGCTCATCCGAATAATCCGCGAGGCTACCGAGAAGGTGATCGATTTTCTGCGCAAGGCGCTCGCCGCCTGCATCGAGGGCAGGAGCATCGAGCGAGGGGTAGCAGTAGATGCCGGTGGCCGCTCCCGTGCCATAGGCATTCCGTTCCAGGATATGGCGGAACGGTGCCGGAACTGACACGCGTCCTTTTGAGTCAATTTTATTTTGGAATGTTGAGACAAAGCGGTCCATCTCCTTAGCGTTTCAGCCCCATTGCACGCTTAGCACATGTCATATCCGCACACTCATAGAACAGACAAACCAACGATGTACACCACCAGCCTCATGAACTCAGTACGGTCCTTACCCTCAAGATAAATCGCACCCTCTACCACGGCAATTACCATCACCAATATGGTCTTGAATAGGATTCTCATGGTTCTTTATGGGTGTCAATGGCGCAATAAGAGTTCATGCCACGCCGCTGTTAGCAACATGAGAAAACATACCGAAGTGTCTCAATTTAACTTCAGCTGTCAGTTTCAGAAGATAATTGGAATACATCAGAAGCGGACTGCAATAAGATTGCTCTATAGCTGAAGCTTGGAAAAACGTTTAACTCCAAAGTGTAAGTTATATAAACATCTGCCGCCACCAGACGATTAAGAGTCTGTCCCAATAAAAATCTAAGCATTTCTCAATCTTACAATTCTCCTT
>CAYUYL010000108.1:0-8137 GCA_964449195.1 uncultured Filomicrobium sp. | reverse complement strand
ATCCTGTCGCCTAAAGGCGAGGGGTTTACTGATCCCCTATTAAAGACTCTAAAGGCGATTATAAATCACGGCCAAATGCGGAAAGAGCCCAATCTGGTGCTTTCTCCGCTTCATCCGCAGAAGAACCAGAGGCAGTCTTATCAGATATAGCTTGAGGATTTGATGAGAATCTAACAGCCCCTTTCCTCACGGTATTAGAAGCATTGCGCTGTTTTATGACACCGAGGCCCATACGCCGGCCACGCATTGGATGAACAGACGGTAGTGCGATATCCACCGAAGCAGGGTTAACTTCGAGAACCTTATTGCCGTCATTGGGCGTCTCAACCTCAAAGACTTGCTGTTGAGATTGTGTCGCTATCTGTGCTGGAACAGTTTTCACCGTCGGCAGCTTTGGTTGCGCGATAGCCTGAGCATAATCTGAAGCCTTCTCAATCTCTCTCGACTTTTCCTGATTTCCAGGATTGGATTCAGCATGTACTGAAGCCACTGAATTCTTCTGCAAGGCATTTGAAACGGAAGTCGATTGATGAGGCGCAACAGTAGAAGTAGTCACAGATTTATCTGCCTTCCCCGTTTCAGATGAGATGGCTTCCGCAATATCAGGATAAGAAATACGGCTGTGCGCAGCAGGGCTAAAAGTAGGCACAACAGCGGCTTGATGAGTATCCGGCTGCCGCTCTTTCAATGAAGACGGAGGCTCTAAGGCGGAGCGATCATCAGAGGCAAGCTTGTTAACTTTTGAAAGGGTCTGTGGGGATGAGTTCGCGCCAGTATAATTGAACCGTTCAATAATAGACGCTGAAACATCAGATTTACGTGAAGTATGTTCCGAGGCCGTTGATGAGAAAATTAACGTTGCGCCGGATAGGGCACAAGCCGCAACAAGCCAAACCCCAAACACTCGAATAGCGTGCCACCATCCAAAAACGATGCTACGAGGCAATCTCGCCTCTAATGTTGCATCTAAAACAGCTATGCCCAGCACGTGTCGCCTGCCTGTCCATTACTATTGAACCAAGACAGGTCTGAAACATTTTGTTGTTATCAAAGACCTGCCAACCTGTGAGAGCCAAGACTACGCACTCTCAACATCACTCTACTCTACCAACACATCACCTAACACTTTGCCAGAAAACTATTTAATGAGGTGTAAAAGTACAGTTAAGTCATAGAATTAACGTTTATAAAACACCTTCAACAATACAGTTTCTGCCTGAAAAACGTGCGTTACTTGCCTCAAAAGATTAAACTTAAAGCTATAACAACAATTGCTTCTTGCAAAACAATGTTGCAGGGTAGATAGTCAGAAATTGCATAGGTACCAAATGGCGGCAAACGCTTCCATTAAGACGATTAAAAAGGAGTCGGTTCCTCAATGTCTGAAGCAGCTGTTGCACAAAACGCCACGGACACGTCGGGGGAACTAGCGATTACCCTGTCCGGTGTTAATAAATGGTACGGTGACTTTCATGTACTCCGGGATGTAAATTTATCTGTTACACGCGGTGAGCGTATTGTTATATGTGGCCCATCCGGCTCCGGTAAATCTACAATGATTCGCTGCATCAATCGCCTTGAAGAACACCAGGAAGGAAAAATTATTGTTGATGGTATTGAACTCACGAATGACGTGAGGAACATCGACAAGATACGGTCAGAGGTTGGTATGGTATTCCAGAACTTCAACTTGTTTCCACATCTAACCGTCCTCGACAATCTTTGCCTGGCACCGCAATGGGTCCGCAAGGTCCCCCGCGCTGAGGCGGAAGATGTGGCTATGGAATACCTGAACCGCGTGAAGATCCCGGAACAGGCAGGCAAATATCCTGGACAACTTTCAGGCGGTCAGCAGCAGCGCGTTGCAATTGCGCGTGCTCTCTGCATGCGCCCGCGTATCATGCTGTTTGATGAGCCGACGTCCGCGCTCGACCCGGAAATGGTCAAGGAAGTTCTCGACACCATGATTGAGCTTGCTGAAAGCGGCATGACAATGCTCTGCGTGACGCACGAGATGGGCTTTGCCCGTTCAGTCGCTGACAGCATTATATTTATGGATCGGGGCGAAATTGTGGAACAAGGCCCCCCTGCCGAGTTTTTTGGCAACCCGAAATCAGATCGAACCAAGCTATTCTTAAGCCAAATCCTTAATCATTAAGAGTTCTTACTAGTGGCCTGTTTTTGCCAAAAGGCAACTTGATACTAGAAAGATCGTTTCTGCAACTAAAGGGAGTAACCCAAATGATAAATAACAAATGGACTGTCGCTCTTGCCGCAGCGGCAGTTGCAATTTCGTCCTCTGCGGCGTTTGCATCAAAAACACTTGAAACAATCAAAAGCCGCGGTCAACTCGTTTGCGGTGTCAGCACCGGGCTCGGCGGCTTTTCTTTAGCTGACTCTGAAGGCAAGTGGACAGGCCTGGATGTCGACGTTTGCAAAGCTGTCGCAGCCGCAGTTCTGGGCGACGCCAGCAAGGTTAAGTATCTGCCGCTCTCAACGCAGCAGCGCTTCACAGCACTTCAGTCCGGTGAAGTTGACATGCTGTCACGCAACACAACATGGTCGCTGACACGTGATACCGCGTTGGGCCTAAACTTTACAGCCGTCACATATTACGATGGTCAAGGTTTCATGGTGCCAAAATCGATTGGAGTGAAAAGTGCGAAAGAGCTTGACGGCGCAACCGTCTGTGTTCAGCCTGGCACCACAACAGAGCTCAACCTGGCCGACTACTTCCGTGCAAACAACATGAAATTCACACCTGTCGTTATCGAAAGTTTGCAGGAATTGAATGCCGCATTCTTCGCAGGCCGTTGCGATGTTTACACCACAGACGCGTCCGGTCTGGCATCCACACGCTTGAACGATGCGCCAAAAGGCAAAAGTGATGATTATGTCATCCTTCCGGAGATTGTCTCCAAAGAGCCACTTGGACCAGTCGTTCGTCATGGTGACGATCAGTTCTTTGACATCGTAAAGTGGGTTGTTTTCGGCCTCGTTGAAGCTGAAGAGTTCGGCATCACTGCAGCGAATGTTAAAGAGATGGCTGAAAAATCAACCAATCCGGGCATCAAGCGTCTGCTTGGCACCACCCCAGGCATGGGTAAAAACCTCGGCCTTGATGAAAAGTGGGCATTCAATGCTATCTCAGCCGTTGGCAACTACGGTGAGATTTGGGAGCGTAATATTCCACCTCTCGGCTTGCCTCGCGGCTTGAACAAGCTGTGGTCTAAAGGCGGCATCATGTACGCTCCACCGGTTCGCTAACAAGTCCAGGAAAGCCGCGCTAATTTGATTTCAGCGCGGCTTTTTTTACTCTTTAAAACACGCCGAATTTGCTCTCTACCGATCTCCACCACTTACCTCACGGGCAATAGATTCGTGCTCTTTTATCTAGCGATGGAGCATTCTCATGGCCAACGCACTCTCTGGTTCTCAGCGGCCTTCGAGGTCTCGCAACATATATGACAAAGAAGTGCAGGCCGTGCTCTTCCAAATCGTTTTTATGCTGCTTGTGATCGGTATTTGTTATTTTCTTTTTTACAATATGCAGGCCAATCTGGAGCGCCAGAATATTCAAACAGGGTTTGACTATCTTGGGCGCGAATCAGGTTTTGCAATCGGCGAAAGCTGGATCTCATATTCACCAGCATCGTCATATGCCCGCGCCGTTCTTGTAGGCTTTATAAATACAGCCGTTGTTGCCGTGATAGGCATCGTCTTTGCGACAATTATTGGTATTTTCGTCGGCGTTTCTTCCCTGTCCAGTAACTGGCTGGTTCGCCAACTGACAGGTGTTTATATCAATTTCCTGCGCAATATTCCTGTACTTTTGCAGATTATTCTCTGGTATACGATCGTCACTAGTCCACGCTTCCTGCCACTTGCACGAGACTTTCGTGGTGAAAATGGGCTGGAGCCTTTCCTTGGTATCATTTACTTCACGCGACAGGGGATCTTCATGCCGTCGTTTGAAGCCCATATCGGATGGCTTGGCGCCTTAATTGGCCTGATTATTGGCGTCGGCGGTGCCGTCTGGGTCAGCAAGTGGGCACACAAACGCATGAACGAAACAGGTCGGCAAGTCCCGGCATTCTGGATCGGTGCCGATGTCATTGCAGCTGCGACGTTTGTTGGCTGGCTTGTGATGGGCGCACCAACAGGCATCAGCTATCCGGAAATGGGGCGCTTCAGGTTGACGGGAGGATCGACGATTACGCCGGAATTCATGGCAGTTCTCTTTGGCCTCACCGTGTATACTTCAGCCTTTATTGCAGACATTGTGCGTTCAGGGATTCTGTCCGTTCCAAAGGGACAGACAGAAGCAGGCCGCTCCTTAGGACTAAACGAAGGCGTGATTATGCATAAGATCGTCTTGCCGCAAGCCCTTCGCGTTATAATCCCACCGCTGACAAGCCAGTACCTCAACCTCACTAAAAACAGCTCGTTGGCTGTTGCGGTTGGCTATCCCGATTTGGTGAGCGTTTCGAACACAACCCTCAACCAAACCGGTCAGGCCCCCGAAGCCATCATCATCATGATGATTGTTTATCTGTCCACGAGCATCGCAACATCGGTGTTCATGAACTGGTATAACCAACAAATTCAGCTGGTGGAGAGATAACATGTCAACGGTCTCATCAATATCCTCCAATAAATGGGTTAATGGCGCTCTTGGCTGGACAAAACAAAATCTGTTCAATACCCGGGGCAACGGTGTTGTTACGGTCCTAATTGTCATCGCGCTGATATTTCTCCTGCCCAAACTCTATGTATGGGCCGTCGCGGATGCGGTGCTCACAATCAAGGCTGATCCTGACAGTTGGTGGGGATATGCTTTCGCACCGGATTCGGCCGCCTGCCGTGTTGCTGATGGTGCCTGCTGGGACTTTGTTGCAGAAAAATTCCGGCTGATTGTCTTCGGCCTGTATCCCCAGGTTGAACAATGGCGCCCACTGCTCATGATGATCATGCTCGTCGGGCTGATTATCTACTCGCTTGACACCTCACGGTGGGGACGCGTTCTGGGCCTTGCATGGCTGATTGCCATTCCGACGATGTTCATTCTCATGCAAGGTGGCATTCTGGGGCTCACATTTGTTGAGACTGACAAATGGGGCGGCCTTCCAGTTACACTGATACTTGCAGCAATCGGAATTGTCCTGTCTTTTCCACTCGCCGTTCTTTTGGCTCTGGGCCGGCAGTCCGACATGCCCGTCGTCAAGACAATCTGCATTTTCTTCATTGAAATGATACGTGGTGTGCCGCTGATTACCATATTATTTATGGCAAGCCTGATGATCCCGTTGTTCCTGCCGGAGGGCATGAATATCAATAAGTTGCTGCGTGCATTGATTGGCTTCACACTCTTTGCTGCAGCTTATGTTGCAGAAGTCATCAGGGGTGGCCTGCAGGCCCTGCCAAAAGGCCAATATGAGGCAGCTGATGCCATGGGGCTGTCTTACTGGCAAAAAACCATCCTGATCATTCTACCGCAAGCCTTGAAATTGGTTATCCCGCCGACGATGAATACCTTTATCGGGCTGTTCAAGGATACAACACTTATTATTATCATCTCAATGTACGATTTCCTCGGCGCCATCCGCCTTGGCGCAAGCGACACGGCATGGCGTCCGTACTATATTGAAGGCTTGGTTTTCGCCGCCATCATTTACTTCATTATGTGCTACGCCATGGCAGCCTACAGCCATCACCTGGAAGATAAGCTGAACACCGAACGGAGTTAATCTTGATAGGAGAACAAACTTGAGAGGCAGCAGGTTGCATAGGCATGCCTCCTACTTGTTGGCAAAAGCAGAAGACGAGCTCACCTCACGAAAGCTCGTTGAGTGAAATAAGACCAGGCAGTGTACTAAAGGCACCACGGGATTGCGGGCCGGTATCGTAGCGGCCTTTCAGTGTTAATTCACATGCACGGCCCTGGTCTGTCAGCTTCAGCGCAATTCGGATCTGGCCGCTTCCGGGTTTGAGATAATGTTGCATATCATTCAAAATCGCGCGCCCTTTACCATGGCCTAAGACATCCTGAGAAAATTCCAGGCGAAGACCGCGCTGTACCGCACCAACTGCTGCATCCAAGGCTTCAAGAGACTGAACACGCATCTTGATGGAGTCATCTTCTCTCTCAGCTTCAACTCCTACAATGACCGGCGTTCCCGGCTCCAGCAAATGCCTGGAGGCATGCAGCAGATCGGAAAAAATCACGCCCTCGAATTGTCCGCTCGTATCAGAGAACATGGCGAAGGCAAAAGCATTTCCGCGTGCAGACTTCTTTTCTCGTGCCGAGACCACGATACCGGCAAGACGGCCCGCAATTGAGCCCTGCTCAGCCGCAGCCTCAAAGTCCGCCCAAGCTTTGATACCAAGCTCGTCCAATGCGGTTGTGTACTCATCCAACGGGTGACCCGATAAAAAAAAGCCGATTGCATCAAACTCTTTTTCAAGACGCTCAATCGGTGTCCAACGGCGCATATCACGCATATCTAGCTCGGGTTGAGCGGCTATGCTGCCGCCGCCACCAAAAAGATCCTCAATCCCGCTTGCCTGATTGGCCGCCAAACGGTTGGACAGTGCAAGAATTTGTTCGGCATTTCCGTGAACACGCGCCCGGTCGCTCTCGAATGCTTCAAAAGCACCTGCAGAGGCCAGCGTCTCCAGATTCCGGCGATTGAGAAGTTTGTGCTCAAGGCGACGGGCAAAGTCGGAAAGATCCTGATACACACCGCCGGCTTCCCGCTCTTTGACAATAACTTCAACGGCGCCGCTGCCGATATTTTTAAGGGCAGCCAGCGAATAGCGAATGGCTCCAGGCTTGCCGTCACTGGTTGGCGGTTCTGCAAGAAAGTCCACCTCAGAGTTGTTCACGCAGGGCAGCAGAACCGAGATATCGCTCTTGCGGGCTTCGACAGCAAACACGGAAAGTTTGTCTGTATTGCCCATATCGAGCGTCATCGATGCTGCAATAAATTCCTCGCGGTAATTCGCCTTCAAGTAGGCTGTATGATAGCTGATTAAGGCGTACGCCGCAGCGTGAGACTTGTTGAAACCGTATCCTGCAAATTTATCGACCAGTTGGAAAATGTCGGCGGCATCCTTCGCCTTCACGCCATTTGCGACAGCACCTTCAACAAACAGAGCCTGCTGCTCGGCCATGGCAGCTTTATCTTTTTTACCCATCGCACGGCGCAAAACATCCGCTTTGCCGAGCGAATAGCCCCCCATCACCTGAGCGATCTGCATCACCTGCTCCTGGTAGATGATCACACCATAGGTTTCCTGAAGGATATCTTCGAGCATGGGATGGAAGCAGTCGACATCCTCAACCCCGTGCTTGCGGTTAATGTAAGTCGGAATATTATCCATAGGCCCTGGCCGATAGAGAGCCACCATAGCAATGATGTCTTCAAAGCGGTCAGGCTTGAGACGTTTGAGGCTTTCGCGCATGCCGGTTGATTCAAGCTGGAAAACACCAACGGTATCAGCGCGGGCAAGAAGCTCGTAAGCAGCCTCATCGTCAAGCGGCAGACTGGCAAGATCAACGTCAATATCGCGGCCGCGTTTGATGAGCTGAACAGCCTTCTGCAAGACAGTCAGTGTTTTCAGGCCAAGAAAGTCAAATTTGACCAGCCCCGCCGCTTCAACGAGCTTCCAGTTGAACTGTGTGATCGGAAAATTGGACTTTGGGTCGCGATAAACCGGCACCAACTCATCGAGCGGACGATCGCCAATTACGATGCCGGCAGCGTGGGTGGAGGCGTGGCGATACAGCCCCTCGAGCTTCTGTGCGATCTCAAGCAGGTGCTCCACAACGGGTTCTTCATCGCTGGCGTCCTGAAGTCTTGGCTCTTCGGCAATGGCTTCTGCCAGCGTTACAGGATTCGCCGGATTATTCGGTACAAGCTTGCAGAGCTTATCAACCTGACCATAGGGCATTTGCAGCACACGACCGACATCGCGCAGAACCGCGCGCGCCTGCAATTTCCCGTGTGTGATAATCTGTGCGACACGATCCTGCCCATACTTTTGCTGAACGTACTTGATCACCTCATCGCGGCGATCCTGGCAGAAATCGATATCGAAATCTGGCATAGAGATTCGTTCTGGATTAAGAAAACGC
>CAYUYL010000107.1:0-8159 GCA_964449195.1 uncultured Filomicrobium sp. | reverse complement strand
GCCGTGTATGACGCGGCATACCTGTGCATTCCTCAGAAAAAATTATTAAAAAGGCCAGTTTTTGGGCTCCAATGTTAGACAAGACCTATCAGCCAACAGAAATTGAAGCGCGGATCTACAACCAATGGGAACAAACCGGGGTTTTCCTGGGCGGACGTAAAGACCGTGCCGGTGAGGAACCTTATACAATTGTGATCCCGCCACCCAACGTGACTGGTTCGCTGCACATGGGCCACGCGTTGAACAATACATTACAGGATGTGTTGTGCCGCTTTGAGCGCATGCGTGGCCGCGATGTTCTCTGGCAGCCGGGCACGGACCACGCCGGGATCGCAACCCAACTTGTTGTGAGCCGCCAGTTGGCGGACAAGAAGATTGACTATCGTGATCTCGGCCGTGAAAAATTCATCGAAGAGGTCTGGAAATGGAAGGCCCAGTCCGGCGGCACAATTGTCAACCAGCTTAAGCGTCTGGGCGCGTCGTGCGACTGGTCGCGAGAGCGCTTCACCATGGATGATGGCCTGTCGCAGGCAGTGCTGAAGGTTTTTGTGGATCTGTATAACGACGGTCTGATCTACAAAGACAAACGCCTGGTAAACTGGGACCCAGATTTTGAATCGGCCGTTTCTGATTTAGAGGTTGAATCTCGCGATCACACGGGTAAGTACAAGTGGACTCTGGGTGAGGTTGATGGTGAAGGCCGGCCCGTAGCGTTCAACTCCGGCACGCTGAACAAAATACTAGACCGTGATCCCAGCGGCCATATGTATTATCTGCGTTATCCCCTGGCTGATACAACTTATGATGCCGATGATCCCAAGACCTATCTGGTCGTCGGCACAACGCGGCCTGAAACCATGTTGGGCGATACCGGCGTTGCCATTCACCCGGACAATAAAAATCTTGGCTCTTTGATTGGTAAGCAGGTTGCCTTGCCGCTCACGGATCGCCAAATCCCGGTTGTCGGTGACACCTATGCCGATCCTGAAAAAGGAACCGGTGCCGTTAAAATTACACCAGCTCATGACTTTAACGACTGGGAAGTCGGTAAACGGGCTAAGCTGGATGTGATCAACATTCTCGACAGCAAAGGCCGATTGAATGATAACGTTCCTGGCTCCTACCAGGGGTTGGATCGCTTCGACGCGCGCAAAAAGCTGATTGCCGATCTGGCAGATGCAGGCCTGCTTGAAAAAATCGAACCGCACACGCACGCCGTGCCGCATGCGCAACGTGGTGATGCTATCATTGAGCCGTGGTTGACAAGCCAGTGGTACGTTGATGCAGAAAGCTTGGCGAAACCTGCCTTGGAGGCCGTTCGTCAGGGGAAAACAAAGTTTCACCCCGAGAAATATGCCGCCGATTATTTCCGCTGGCTGGAAAATATCCAGCCCTGGTGCATTTCGCGTCAGTTGTGGTGGGGGCATCAGATCCCGGCCTGGTATGGCCCCGATGATAAGGTCTTTGTGGCCTTTGATGAAGAGGCTGCGCACAAGGCAGCGGCTGATCACTACGGCAAGCAGGTTGACCTGCGGCGGGACGACGATGTGCTTGATACCTGGTTTTCATCGGGGCTGTGGGCGTTCTCAACGCTGGGATGGCCTGGTGAGACGCCGGACATGGTCAAGCGGTATTATCCGACAAGCTGCCTGGTGACGGCCTTTGATATCATCTTCTTCTGGGTTGCGCGGATGATGATGCAGTCGCTGCATTTCATGGGCGACGTCCCGTTCCGCGATATCTACATTCACGGCCTGGTGCGCGATGAGAAGGGCCGGAAGATGTCAAAGTCTATCGGCAATGTTATTGATCCGCTTGAGCTGATCGATCAATACGGTGCAGATGCCTTGCGTTTTACGTTGGCAGCCATGACCACCCAGGGGCGCGATGTCAAGCTCACGAAAAACCGGGTGGAAGGCTATCGCAATTTCGCAACCAAGCTTTGGAATGCCGCGCGGTTTGCTGAAATGAATGAATGTGCCACCATAGAAGGTTTTGATCCGAAGACCGTGCAGCACACCATTAATCAATGGATTGCAGGTGAGACGGAGCGTGCCGCCAGGTCCGTGACCGCGGCATTGGAGGTGTACCGCTTCAACGATGCCGCCAGCGAGGTTTACGACTTCGTCTGGGGGGTATTCTGCGATTGGTATCTGGAGCTGAGCAAGCCGATCCTGAACGGTGATGATACAGAGGCGATTCTTGAGACACGGGCCATGACGGCCTGGGTGCGCGACGAAATCCTCAAAATGCTGCATCCCTTCATGCCGTTCATCACCGAAGAATTGTGGGAGCGCGTGAGTGAGCACGGGGCCAAGCGCGAAAGCATGCTCGCACTGGCGGCATGGCCGCAATTGGAGGGTCTGACGAATACGCAGGCGGCTGCAGAAATTGGCTGGATCATCCGTCTGGTCAGCGAGGTGCGTTCCGTACGTTCAGAAATGAATGTACCGGCTGGCACGAAGATTACCCTTGAGCTTGTAGGGACTACAGCGATTGATCGTGAGCGCATTGAGCGTCATCAGGAGACTGTTGAGCGCATGGCGCGCCTCGATCGTATTTCCTTTGTCACTGCCGCCTCATCCGGCGCGGCGGCGATTGTGTTTGATGAGACCACGGCTGCGCTGCCGCTGGCTGGTGTGATTGATATGGATGCGGAACGGGCACGCCTGAACAAGGAAATCGTTAAGGCGCGCTCAGAAATCGCTAAGATTGACGGCAAGTTCGCCAATCCTGGCTTCATGGCCAAGGCGCCAGAAGCCGTTATCGAAGAAAACCGTGAGCGCAAAGCCGACTTCGAGGATCAGGTCACCCGTTTTGAAACGGCCTTGGCCCGCCTCGACGGGGCTGCCTGAGGTTGCGTGGCAGTTTGCAAAGGGCGGTGCAGCTTAGATCCAGATAGCTGCCGCATCTCGAGCCGCTGATATGCAGTTGCAGGCTCGCGTCAATTGCGCATTCGTGTTAGGCCGGGTGTATAAAACGCGCTCAATCATCTCAAGCATGGGGGGAGTATGTGAATGGAAAGATTGTTCGGTGGCAATCCCGTGGGGGTTATTCTTCGCCTGCTTGTTCTGTGCATTGTCGTTGGGATTGTCATGTCAGCCCTCGGGATCAGTCCGGACAACATCCTGTATCATCTGCAACTCTTTATGCGCCGCATCTATCATCTGGGCTTCGGTGCGTTTGAATGGCTGTTTCAATACTTACTGCTCGGTGCGGTGATTGTAGTGCCGATCTGGCTGATTGTTCGTCTGGCCGGTGGCTTAAGTGGCAAGTCAAACGATCCGAAGGTGTAAAGAAACGCGAGTATGGCAGGGGGCAGGCCTTCTTCTTCGCATAATCAAAGTGGCAGCCGTTATTCGCATTACGATATCCTGGCGATTGCGTTGCCGATTATGTTGTCCAACGCAACAGTGCCACTGATCGGCTTTGCTGACACGGCAGTGATTGGCCAGCTGGGCGAAACCCATTTGATCGGCGCGGTTTCAATTGCGTCCACAATGTTCAGCGTGCTGTATTTCGTTTTTATCTTTCTGCGTATGGGAACAACCGGCCTGACCGCACAGGCAGAAGGGGCTGGCGATGATGGTGAGGTCACAGCAACCCTGGCACGTGCTCTCCTGGCCGCAGGTGCAATCGGATGTTTGCTGATTATTTTGCAATCGCCAATACGTGAACTTGGGCTTTGGCTGCTTAGGGCTTCCGAGCGTGTTTCAACACATGCTGCGATCTATTTTGAAATTCGTATCTGGTCAGCTCCGGCCGTGCTGGCCAACCTGGCTCTGTTTGGTTGGTTTATCGGATTGCGGCGCGCCGATATTGCGGTGTATCTCCAGCTGCTGCTGAACGGCTTGAATATTCTGCTGTCGTTATTTTTCGTTTTGGGCCTGAACTGGAGCATCGCAGGCGTGGCAGCTGGATCTGTGGTGGCAGAGGTGATCGCCGTTGTGGTCGGGCTTTGGCTGGCCAAACGCCAGCTTCATCGCAAGAAGGCTGAGACGGCGCTGAGTAATATCCTACGGCCTGCTCAATTGAAAAAGCAATTTAGTATGAGCCGCGACATCATGATCCGAACCGTCTGTTTGCAATTTGCTATCGCGTTTTTCGTCGCCCAGGGCGCGCAGGCCGGAGATACACCGCTGGCTGTCAATCATATTCTCTTCAATATTGTAACCATCACGATTTATATGCTGGACGGATTTGCTTATGCTGCTGAAACGCTGGTTGGCCAGGCCATTGGTGCAAGAAATCGCCAACGGTTTCGGGACGCCATTCGCCTTTCGTCTCAAGGAGCCGTTGCAACCAGTGTGCTTCTTTCTCTTGGTCTCTGGTTTGCCAGCGGTTTTATTGTTGACTTTATGACGATCAGTCCCGACGTACGCACAGCTGCTCGTGATTACATCGTGGCGGCGGCTCTTATACCTCTGACATCGGTTTGGTGTTTTATGCTGGACGGTATTTTCATCGGCGCCACGGCAACGCGAACCATGCGGACGATGATGCTGATTTCCCTTGCGTTTTATCTTGCGGTCTGGGTGCTTTGCGTTCCCGTGCGCGGGTTTGGCAATAATGGACTTTGGATTGCCCTGCACGCTTTTTTTCTCGTGCGCGCCTTCACGCTTGGCTTGGTCTTGCCGGGGGTGGAGCGTAAACTTTTTGTTTCTAATGCAAAGGCTTAGAGGGGGATATCAAATTATTGCATCACCGGTCGAGCAAGTTATGTGCCAAGCGGTTGGGCCGCCCAGTATTCTGCTTTAGTGCCGGCAAGTTCGCTGATTTTGCTGGCGCCGGCACGTTTGGCTGCCGCACTTAAGTGAGACTTGATTTGTTGAAGCAATGGCAGGCCGCCGTAAATAAGACCGGTATAGATCTGGATCAGCGAGGCACCCGCTTCAATTTTTGCCTGTGCGGTTTCACCGCTTTCTATACCGCCAAGGCCAATAAGCGGGACCGCACCGCCAACGGCCAGGTAAACTCGTGCTAGCATGACAGTTGAACGATGAAACAGTGGCTGTCCCGACAGGCCGCCGTTCTCTTTTGCAGATTGCGGGTCCAGTCCCGCAGGCCGCGTAATTGTCGTGTTTGAAACTGCGATGGCGTCCATGTTGTTCGCGATGATACGCTCCGTAATCGCCGGGATATCGTCGACGGAAATATCGGGTGCCAGCTTCACGGCAGTGGGTACACGCCGACCATGTTTATCGGCACAGTGGTTACGGGCGTCATTGACACGCTTGAGTAGAGCGTCCAGCTGTTCTGGCGCCTGCAAGTCCCTAAGGCCGAGAGTATTGGGTGATGAAACATTCACCATGAAATAGTCAGCCAGTTTATAAAACCGTTTGATACCATGGGCATAATCATCGGCTTTGTCGTGCGTGTCTTTGTTCGCTCCGATATTTATCCCGACGATGCCGCCGGAGGGGCGCTGTGAAAGCCGCGCATACGCGGCATCATACCCGCCATTGTTGAAGCCCAGGCGATTAATGATGGCTCTGTCGCGAATAAGCCGCGCGACACGCGGTTGGGGATTGCCCTGTTGCGGTCGAGGTGTCAGCGTACCGACCTCGCAAAAACCAAAGCCAATGGCTTGCAAAGCGCGGTAAACGCGGGCGTCTTTGTCAAACCCCGCCGCGATACCAACTGGGTTGGGAAAACACAGTCCCATGATATCGACTTGCAGGGCCGGATTGTCCGGGCTCGCCTTACACGAATAAAGGCCGGCTTCAAGTGCCCGCAGAGTGATTTCGTGCGCGCGTTCCGGTTCCAGCGTAAAAAGCATCGGCCGTGCCAGATCCACCAGACGATTTAGCATTTGAACGCCTTTCCGGGCAAAATGGGGATGCCGTCTGTATCTAACGATGCAGCTTCGGTCCATAAGGCCTTGTCAGTTGGTAAATTGCCATAGTAATGAGGAAAAAGATCGCCCCCACGTGAGACTTCCCACTTCAGATTCTGTCCAAGGTCATCTGTGCGGAAGGCGGTAACGACCAGGTCGTTTTGACCTCGAAAATATTTTTCTGCAGTGCCCGCAAATTGATCAGGTGTTGACAGGTGTATAAATCCATCTGCTATATCGGCTGTCGAACCCGTAAAGATCCCTTGCGTTTTTGCGCGTTCCCATTCCTCTTCACTGAGGATTTTTAAAACAATGCCGATCATGTTTGTGTCGTATCCTTAACGAAGGGGCAGATAGGTTGGCCACACCTGCCTGGCAACTGCAATAATGCCAGTTCACCATAAAAATCAGATGATTGCGGTAATCTGCATATTGCGCATATTGCTGTATGCTTTTATCGGTGTTTGAAGCATATGAAATATTCGCGATGGCTTCACGCTGTAAATGCCAATAAGCCCTAAAGACCTGATAAATTGCGTTTATTGATCATATAAGTCTTGAAGTAAGGCATAGCTCATGCCGCGTTTCGAACTGTATGATCTTTATTTAGAAATACCTGACTCGTATTCAAATCTTCCAGCTTTTAAACAAATCATTGATATGAAAGCTGCACAAAACCAGACCTCCTTGCACGTCTTTGGACATTACAATCACGTTGCCAGGAAAAGAAAGTAAACCCCAATTGTCTGACACATATGCACCGACATTGCCTATAGAAGTTGAAATCCGCGCCATTGAGGAACATTTCAGCGCCGAACATACCTACCGTCTACCCTGGTTTCAGCGCGCGTACGCCTGGAGCGAGGAGCACGCCACACGTTTGTTGCGCGATATTATTGAGGCCTCTGAAGGTACGCGCGGACGCTATGCTTTGGGGGCGGTCATGCTGGCGGCGCCCCAAGGGCGCTCATGGGCTGCCGTCATAGATGGGCACCAGCGTACGCTTACCTTGACAATTCTCATCGCTTTGCTGCGTGATGCGATCTCAGATCCAGCCATTAAAGTGCGTTTGAACGCTTTAATCTACCGTAACGGAGCAGTAGAGATAAGAGATGGGGAAGTCTCTACCTGCGTTACCCCGCAGCCGTGCAATGTCACGTGCTTCAGGAGCTATATCCAGAATATGGGCGCAACACATCGTGAATGTGAAGATCCTCTGCACGAATTTCTCGAGAGCGAACGCAATCTTTTACAGAATCGCAACCGGTTGGCAGAGGTGATTGCTGAGCATTTGCCCAGCGAGCAGGCAAAGCTGGCACTTGCGGTATTCTTGCTTGAGCGTTGCTACCTTGTGGTTCAGATCGTGGAAGATGAGGACGAAGCCTGGGAGATGCTCTCCGTCGAAGAAACCACGGGTCTTGCATTCCATGCCAGTGAACGCTCAAAAGTTGCCATGATCAGTGTGATGCGCCGGGATGTTCAGGAGGAAGCAGGGCGCACGTGGGATATTTGGCAGGCTCGCCTGGGTGCTGACGGCATGACGTCTCTGCTCCATCATATTCGCACGTTGAGAGCGACTAAAAAATCATCGAAACCTGTTGAACAGGATTTGGTAGAGCTTTACGGGCTTCAGGACGCGGATACGACATTCGTACACCAGACACTTGTTCCTATGGCCCGGCGCTATCTGGCTATTTTGCGAGCAGAGGTTGGCTCCGGAGTGGCTCAGGCGGAGATTGCCAACTACATTCAGACACTCTTTTGGTTGCAACGCCATTACTGGCTTCCCGCTGTGCTGAGTTGGTTGGAAACACGTGGGGCCGATCATCCCGATACCGTTATGTTCTTTCGGAGGCTGGACCGTCTGTCCTGGTTGATGCGCATCGCAGGGCGCGACCCGGTCGAGCAGGAGCGGCGGTTCCGGCAAATTGTCAACGCTATTAAATCCGGGATATCTCTTCAGGATATTGCATCTTTTGAGATCGAGCCGCGTGTTGCGCATTTCGCCTGTAAAAACCTTTTAAGCCGCACTTTATACGATAAAACATATGCCCGCCTTATTTTGCGCCGGCTCTCACTGCTTGCCGGGCAGGATTGCGGTCCGATTGACGGTGACGGCGCAACGGTTGAGCATGTATTGCCGCGTAAGCCACAACAGGGAACTGCTTGGTCAGAACTGTATCTAGATAAAAAAGCGATCGATCAACATGTGCATCGCCTCGGCAATCTGGTGGTTCTCACGTTTTCAGAAAATCAAAACGCCGGTGCCAAGCCGTTACGAGACAAGCAGGCTGTTTTTGCTCAGACATCCCATATCTGAGCA
>CAYUYL010000106.1:0-8263 GCA_964449195.1 uncultured Filomicrobium sp. | reverse complement strand
GCATTGAATCACAAGTGATCCCAATGAAACAAGTTTTTATCGGACGGGCTCTAAGTGCTATAATAACCCAAGTGCCATAATGAAATGTGCGGGGGTAGAGGGGCTGTAATATGCCAGATGCGCGATCGATACTGATAACAGGCTGCTCGTCTGGAATTGGGCTGGCATCAGCGGCCATGATGAAATCGCGTGGCTGGCGGGTGCTGGCGACGGCTCGGCGGCAGGAGGATCTTGCGCGTCTCAGGAAACAGGTCGGCGTGGAAGCTCTACAACTTGAACTCACAGATGAGACTTCGATTGCAGCTTGTGCCGAGCGCGCTCTGGAGCTAACAGACGGCAAACTGTATGCGCTGTTCAGCAATGCCGCCTATGCCCAGCCTGGTGCTATCGAAGATCTGGATGGGGATGCCATGCGCCGCCAGTTCGAGGTCAACGTGATCGGTACGCATGATCTGGCCCGGCGACTTGTGCCTGCGATGCGTACGTGCGGTGAAGGCCGGATCGTGTTTTGCTCATCTGTGCTTGGATTTATTGCGGTTCCCTACCGTGGCGCCTATTGCGCCACCAAATTCGCGCTGGAGGCTATCGCTGATACCATGCGTCTGGAGTTGGCCGGTACAAAAATTTCTGTGTCGCTGATAGAGCCCGGCCCTATCGCTACACGCTTTATTGACAACGCACTGGTGTATGCATACCGCAATGTTGATCTGGAGGGCTCAATACATGCTGCAAGCTATTCAGCTATGCTGGCCGGCATGGAGCAAGGCGGGAAAAAGGCTTTCAAACTGCCGCCGGATGCCGTTGTCCGCAAGCTTCTTCATGCCGTTGAAAGCCAATGGCCGAAGCGCCGCTATTATGTGACCGTCCCAACTTACGTGGTTGCTGCGCTGCGCCGAATTCTGCCTGTTATGCTGATGGATCGCATTGCAAGGTCTCAGTGATTTCCGATGGAAGCACTGAATGGCAGAAATGCGTCTGATGCGGCTTCAGCCTGCTATTGACTCGATCCCTGGGAAAAATGCGGCCACACCTTCCAGCATAAACTCTACACCAAGTGCGCCGACCACCATTCCGAGAAGGCGGTTCATAACGCGTTGGCTGACAGGGCCGATGAAACGTCCGGCGAGCGAGGCGGCGGAAAAGACGAGGATAATTGTCGCGCTTGCAGTTGCAATTACGCTTGCGACAATAAGATCATGGTCGGAGTGAAATTTTTCATGGGCGTATACCATCACGGTTGCAATTGCCCCCGGTCCTGCCAGCAGCGGCACGGCAAGAGGAAAGATGCCGATGGCAATGGGGTTGGCCTCATCGTCATCCGTTTCAAGTTCAAGTGTATCAGTGCGCAGCCCGAGCATTTCCAGGGCAAGAAGTAGAATGACAAGGCCGCCGAGGATCTTAAAGGCGGGCAGGGTGATGCCAAAGCTGGTAAGCAGCGCATCACCAAATAAGGCGAAGGTAAGCAGGATAACACCGGCAGCAACGCCTGCGGTGAGTGCCGCCACAAGCCTGCCGCCGAGTGAAAATCGCAGTGTCTGCTGCAAAAACATCGGTATGTTTCCGGGAAGATCCAGAATCGCCAGCAGAGCGATGATGAGTTTCACATATTCGGTAGTATCAAACATGGTGCCTCGCTGCTGTGAATTGGACGCATACTGGGGTGAAGGACGCCATCGCGCTTACGCCCCTCGTCCAAAACTGGCGATTTCTGGATTGCATTATGTCTATGCCATCGCCGCTTGCAGGTTCTCGTTGATTTTGTCCAGAAAGCCCATGGTGGTCAGCCAGCCCTGTTCCGGGCCGACAAGTAGGGCGAGATCCTTGGTCATGAAACCGCTTTCCACGGTATCGACACAGACGGTTTCGATCGTCTGGGCGAATTTTGCGAGTTCGGCGTTGTCATCAAGCTTGGCACGATGCTTGAGCGCACGCGACCAGGCGAAGATGGAGGCAATAGAGTTGGTCGATGTTTCTTCGCCTTGCTCGTGAGCACGATAATGGCGGGTAACAGTGCCATGTGCGGCTTCAGCTTCCACTGTTTTGCCGTCCGGCGTCATCAGCACGGATGTCATCAAACCAAGCGATCCGAAGCCTTGCGCCACGGTGTCTGACTGCACATCGCCGTCATAATTTTTGCACGCCCAGACATAGCCGCCGCTCCACTTAAGTGAGCAAGCCACCATATCGTCGATCAGGCGGTGCTGATAGATGATACCGGCCTCCGCGAATTTATCGGCAAATTCACTCTCAAACACCTCCTGGAACAATTCCTTGAAGCGGCCGTCGTACTGTTTGAGAATCGTATTTTTGGTCGACAGATACACTGCATAGCCGCGTGTAAGGCCATAGTTCATGCTGGCGCGGGCAAAGTCCCGAATGGACTCATCAAGATTATACATCGCCATCGTGACGCCAGGGGCTGGCGCGTCAAATACCTCACGTTCAATTACCTGGCCGTCAACGCCCTCAAACCTCAATGTCAACTTGCCTGCAGACGGGAATTTGAAATCGGTCGCGCGGTATTGGTCGCCAAATGCATGGCGCCCGACAACGATCGGTTGTGTCCAGCCTGGGACAAGGCGCGGCACATTACGGCATATGATCGGCTCGCGGAAAATCACACCGCCGATGATGTTGCGTATTGTACCGTTGGGTGAGCGCCACATTTCTTTCAGGCCGAACTCTTCAACCCGCTGCTCATCCGGCGTAATCGTTGCGCATTTGACGCCAACGCCGTGCCGCTTGATTGCCTCGGCCGCATCTATTGTGATTTGGTCATTCGTGCGGTCGCGCTCCTGGATGCCGAGATCGTAGTATTCAAGGTTCACGTCGAGATATGGATGAACAAGCTTGTCCTTGATGAATTGCCACATGATGCGTGTCATTTCATCGCCATCAAGTTCAACGATTGTTCCGGTTACTTTAATTTTAGACATGTTCAATGCACCCCCTACACGTTTATCCACTCTACTGTGGCAACGCTTCAGCGTATCTGTCCATGCCGCGAAGGGCTGCACCTGTTGACATTTCTCGGTTGCGAGACAGTTTGGCGCAATAGAAACAGGCTGTGTCGTGGGCCATAGACATCAGAAAAGACCGGCGCCTGTCGGCGTCCGTTATACGGCAGAACTTTTGCATTAGCGATGTAACGCCCAAGGAAGACCAATTGAACCCTATTCGCCGCAAAGCAGATGCCCGTGAGCATCAGTCCGCTGACCGGACTCGCAGACTGAAACAGCTTTATCGTTATGCGATGGTGCGCGCCGTTCGCGACCAACGTCATCGCCGTTTTGCGCTCAATCATATCTTCAGTACGTATGTTACGGCAGATACGCTGTGTTTGGCCCGCTTTGATGATCATGAAATCTTTATTGATCCGCGCGATGACAAAATAGCTTTCACGATTTTAAGCGGCCGTCCTTGGCAACGCTCGCAATTTAACCGAGCTCTTTCTGCAGTGCAGCGCGCAGGTAGAATGAGATCGGACGGCTTGTTTGTAGATGTTGGAGCCAATATTGGCGCCATAACTCTTTATGCATTGCTTAGCGGTCACTTTCGACACGTTCTGGCCCTTGAGCCCGACCCGTACAATCGGGCGATTTTGGAACGCAACATCGCACACAATGGTTTTACCGACCGCGTAACCATCATCCCTGCAGCGGCGAGCAATGCAATGGGGACGATGGCTTTTTATCGTGATGACAAAAATTTTGGCGCCCATTCGCTGGAAGAAGGATTTTCACATGGGCAGGGCAAACGGCAGGATGTACCGGTGTCACGACTTGACGGCATCGTACAGGATGCGGGATATGCGCTGGACACAGTCGGATTTGTAAAAATCGATGTCGAAGGCCATGAACATGCGGTTTTGGATGGTATGCCGGGTCTTCTGGCATCGCAACCGCCGCTTATGCTTGAGGTTACATATCAGCGGCAATCAGGCGTTCGGCATGACGAGGCAGTCTTTCACGATCCCGATGCGACACTTTCACGTCTACCTGCGTCGTATGCCGATTGTCTGCCTCTTGATGAGGATATGCCAGCTAGCGTCGCGCCTTTGGCTTTTTTGCCGTATAAAGCGCAGCATGATCTGCTGATTTTTTGAAGACAGGTTTTTTAAAAAACAATTTTCTAAGGATATAGCCTTGCCGCACTCAAGTGAACCGATTGTTGCCGCAGGTGGACAGCCGACACTGGCTGGGTGCGATCGCTCGGTCGCAGAAATTATCCACAAGGGTCATGAAGAGGGACCGGAGGCCGTGCTGACGGAGCTTGCAGGCATCACAGGCTTCACACGCATGCAGTTTTCCGCTTTGCTCACTTATTGCGCTGAGCAGCGCTGCGCCGAAGCAGATCTCGCTTGCCGTGGTTGCAGCCTGCACGCGCGCCGTTCCGGTATTTCATGCATGGATGACTGGGTTAGACAATATGAGCGCGTGATAACGCGTGATACGGGGCTGGAATTGTCTGGAGCAGGAAAAGGTATCCAAACCATCGCCAGTCTGAGCTGGCTGCAGCGTAACTGGGCCGGTGAGGACTATTGGTTCTGGGCCCGCCGCGTCCTGCGTAAGCTGCGCTATGGCGTGCGTCAGGCCGATGACTTGATCGATCAAGAGGGCGTGCATACAAACACGCCAGCAATGCTGCTGGTAGAACCGCAAATTCCTGAAAATATAGGCATGGTAGCGCGTGCTATGGGGAATTTCGGTCTCGATGATCTGCGTGTTATTAATCCGCGTGACGGCTGGCCCAGTGAAAAAGCGCGTGCGGTTGCATCTGGTGCTGCAGCGATTATCGACGATGCGACGCTGTGTCCAACGTTTGATGCCGGCATCGGAGATTTGAATTGGGTGGTTGCCACAACCGCGCGTCAGCGTGATTTGCGTAAGCCGGTTATGACGCCGGAAGCGGCCGCGCGTGAATTGGTGGAACGCACAGCGCGTGGGGAAAAGTGCGGCATATTATTTGGCCGCGAACGCAATGGGCTCGAGTCCGACGAAGTTGCGCGCGCTGATGCGATCGTCATGATTCCAGTGAACAGCCGTTTTGCATCACTAAACTTGGCTCAGTCTGTACTTTTATTGGGCTATGAATGGCTTAAAGCAGCAGGTTCTGGCAGTTTGGGCCGTGTAACAACATATGAGCGGCCTATTGAAGCAGGCTTTAACCTTGGCTCAAACCGCCCTGCTACAAAAGACGAACTTCTTGGATTATTTGAACACCTGGAAAACGAACTTGAGCATCGCGGCTTTTTTAATCCGTCGCATCGCCGCCATGTTGTGGTGCGAGATGTCCGCACGATGCTGACACGAATCAACCCAACGGATCAAGAAGTGCGTACAATGCGTGGCATAGTGGCCACGTTGACACGAAGGAAACGTGATGTTGGAACAAGCTGAGACGAAGGCGTCATGATTATGCCCACTTTCGGTTGGACCACGCCGCAGCCGAGTTAAATGGGGCGAAGAGCACGATATACAACACAAGGTGTTATTAATTACCGTGTTGAATGGTATAAACAGGGGCATGAACACTATGCGCGAACTGAATATGGCGTTAACCGCCGCTGGTCTGTTTGCAATTTTTACTGCGACAGCTGTAACCGCGGCCAACGCGCAAAAACAAATGAGCGATCGTTCGGTGAAAACGATCATGGACTACGCATGGAGTTACACACCTGATAAATTTACGCCGCCCGACGGCAAAACGATATTTATTGATAAAAAGCAGCGCGATAAAATGACTGTGCCGGTGCCTAAGGGCCGCGAAGTTATTATGACTGCGCGGTTAACGGCGCACGCTCAGATCTGCGAGCTTGCAGAAGAGCAGGTTCAAAATTACCGCTCATTGATGCTGCGCGAAGAAGAATCAAAAAAATGGACGGAACAGCAGATGGTGTACATCAATCAGCTGCACTTAACGACAGTTATGATGCTGGTTGGTAAGTTGCAGGTTATTGAGGAGAAAGACGGCAAAAAGGTTGTCGTTAAAGAAGGTTCCGCTCCGCCTAAAACCTGCACGGATGAGCAGAAGAACAAAATCAAGGAGCTGATCAGCAAGTATGTTGCGGCAGGTCCAGATTTAACCAAGCCTGCAAAGGCCAATAATTAAACAGGGCCCTGCTCGCGATTTTATCCTTAAACGACAGGTTGTTAGTTGACGTGGTGCGCAAAACTAGCTATTAAACATGACTTGGTCGTTTTTGATCAAATTGCGCACCCGTGGTTTCCAGGTTTATACCTGCAGCCTGTCAGCTCAAAGCGAGCAGAGGAGGGGGCGCTCCATTCCTCAATTTTCAACATGGAGTGCCGTTATGACAAAGCGCGTTCGCGCTAAGCATAAAATTGATCGCCGGATGGGTGAAAACATCTGGGGTCGTCCTAAGAGCCCTGTCAACAAACGCGAGAATCGTCCAGGTCAGCATGGGGATAGGCGTGCCGGAAAGCTATCTGACTTTGGTCAGCAATTGCGCGCCAAACAAAAGCTCAAGGGATATTACGGAAATATTAGTGAACGGCACTTTCGCAGGCTCTATACCGAAGCTGTTCGCCTGAAGGGCTCAACATCAGAACATCTTATAGGCCTTTTAGAGCGGCGTTTGGACACCCTTGTTTATCGCGCTAAATTTGTGCCGACCGTTTTTGCTGCACGCCAATTTATCTCGCATGGTCATATCAAGGTGAACGGCAAGCGCGTTAACATTTCCAGTTACCGGTGCCGGGTTGGTGATGTTATTGAAATACGCGAGAAATCCCGCGGCATGGAACTTGTGCTGGAAGCCACCAAAAGTGGTGAGCGTGATGTGCCAGATTACCTTGAGGTTGATCACAGCAAAATGACAGCAACATTTCAAAGGATTCCAGCCCTGACGGATGTTCCATTTCCGGTGATCATGGAGCCAAATTTGGTGGTTGAATTCTATTCACGCTAGAAAAGTTGCTTGTTTGAACTTCAATCACATAGCGTAGTTTATTTGTCTGGGCCAATCTGCGGGCTCATGTGAGAAAGCGCTTTGCGGCGTTTTAAGCTAATGCAGAACAGAAAAGGCTGCCTTGCGCGGCCTTTTTTGCTTTTTGACAGGCATCAATGCCATCGGTTGGTGTGACCGGAGGTTGTCAACATCAACAGGCTCTCATAACGTCAAAAGCCTGAAGGTTCCAGCAGGGGAGCCTCTGATAATCGCGTCTATTTGGTATCAACCGTGCTTATATTGAACAATATCCGGCGAAAAACCAAGACAGCCACCATGCCCGCTACCGGACCATTCGTGAGTAGCAAAATGCCGGCCTCGTTTTGGGGTAGGCCTTCTAAGTTCGGGCGCATCACCGCTATCATAATAGCAAGTCCTGACAGAGCACCAAGCGCTGCCCATTGCCACCACGTCCATGCAGCAAGACTTTGATACCAAATAAGTGTTGAAGCGAGAAGCAAGGCAATACCGATGTCGGCTATCGGCAGACCAATAAAGTAGGTCCAGAATCCAACCACCAATATAGCTTGGATATCGATACCTTCCACAATCAAAAAACGCCACATGAAGGGCGAGGCTAATGGGGCGGAGAGCCAGGCTGAAAGCGTGGCTAACAGCCAGCGCGGCCAGTGGGGGCGGCTGAAATTTTGCAGGGCCTGCTGCACTGTGTACTCCTATTAGTATGATCCGGCGGTATAGGGCTTGTTGCGCATGTCTTGCAGTGCAAATTTGCATCGCTTGAGCATGGCTTGCTTTCGCATGGGGGGCGCCCTTAGGGCTATATATTGCTTGTCCGTTATAGAAAGCCATTTATGCGATAGCGTTGCTGCGTTGCCATAAAGGCGCATATAGATTTCTAAGATTCAGCACCGATCCGAGATAACGCTTGCCTGCGGTCTTTTCACGGGTCAACTATATCGTGTCATGCTGTCATGACCATATCGTGCGTAGTCAAGGGAGGCGCAAGGCGCTCATGTTCGAACACCTCAATCTGATGCCGGAACAAATCGTAGAGTGGACCAATTTCGCTATCCGAGTCGGCCTCAGTCTGATCTATGGCTTTGCAATATGGGTAGTTGGTGCGGGCATTTCGAGTTGGGCTTCCCGGCGCATGCGTTCAGCCGTTCAGCGTGGTGTTCCAAACGATAAGGCGCTTGCAGGTTTTCTGTCCGGTGTCGTGCGCTGGCTTGTGCTGGCGGTGACGGCCATTGCAATCCTGCAGTTGTTTGGTATTGATGCGACGTCCCTGGTTGCTGTTCTGGGTGCTGCAACCCTTGCCATCGGTCTTGCCTT
>CAYUYL010000105.1:0-8384 GCA_964449195.1 uncultured Filomicrobium sp. | reverse complement strand
CGAAAGGATCTCACCTCTCGCCGGGGAGCAGCAACCTCATGTACGGTATGTATTAGATAGCCTTGAGGCCGGATGGATCGTATGAACCTTGTGATTATAGGCAACCACCGAGACGACATCCTGGGAACCGAGCCGCCGCAAGGCCATGCCCGCCGCCCGTTTGGCTGCATACATGCGCGAGCCATTCATGGAACCCGACCGGTCAAGAACGATTGCGACATTGACCGGTGTCCGCTCGTTATCCTGCTCTTGCGCGAGTGCATGTAAACTGAGCCTGAGATAGATGTTGCCGGTATGGTCGCGGCCTATCACACGCTACCCAAGGTCGGCCTTCAGATTAACAGATCCTGCAAACGCACCGGACACCACAGCAATGTTGAAAATGAGATTGGCAAGAGCAATCTGAAAAACTCGAAGAAGAAAGCACATAAAAACAAGCTCCGCATGAATTTTATTCGACTGTTACGCCGAATCTAATTTCGCCATGGGGCAGAACTGCGACCCTAATAGGGGGATGATAGGTTTTTTCGATGCGGTTGTCCCCAAATATAATGGAATGCAGACGGCACCTGGTGGGGTGTTTTTGATATGCCTTTGCGGCATGTCTCCACGCAAAGAGGGCAATCCCCCTCTGAAACTTACCCGTGTTTAGAGGACGGTTAAGAGCTCCTCAAATCTGATCCCCGACTGTGTATAAGCCACACGAACACTGGATAGGTTTGATCTCCATCTTGGCGCTTTCATCGAGTCGATACATATGATGAGGTCATGTCGACCCTTATCATTACCGAAAAGACCAGTCAGGCGCGAGATCTGCGTGCAGCAATCGGCGACAGGTTCGGGCAGATTTTGCCAGCCGAAGGGCATCTGCTGCGCCTGGCGGAACCACATGAAGTAGAAGCATCATGGAAGAGTTGGGCTTGCGTTCTTCTCAAGCCAGATGGATTGTATCCGACGAAACCTTCCAATCACGGCAAGAAGTCTGAAAAGCTGAAAGCCATTGCATCGGCCCTGAAGCGTTGTGATGAGGTTATTCTTGCAACCGACTGCGACCGGGAAGGCCAGTTGATCGGGCAGCAAATTCTTGAGCACTTACATTATCGCGGCAGGGTACGCCGGGCACTTTTCACAGCTCAGGACCCTAAATCGCTGCAGCAGGCGTTTGATAAGCTTAAACCCAACCAGGAATTGCAACCTCTTTATGAAGCAGCCGTTGCCCGCCAGCAGGCGGATCAGATCTTTAATCTCTCGCTAACACGGACCGCAACCAAAACATTGCTGGGCCGGGATACCAAGGGTGTCATCGGCATTGGCCGAGTCAAAACGCCCACCCTTGCAATTGTCTGTATGCGTGAGATCGAAATCCGCGATTTTCGCGTTGAGGAGTATTTCGAGGTCGTCGCAAACGCCAAAGTCGCAGATGGGACCTTTGTCATGCGCCACGCCCCGCCTGCCAGAGCGCGCATCAGCAATCGATCCGTGGCTGAGGCGATCGCCAAGGCTGCAGCCCAATATTCCGAACCGCTGTCCGTCAAGGTTGAGCATCGCCGGCAGGGACCGCCCAAATTGTTCGATTTGCCATCCCTGCAAAAGATGTGCGGCCAGCGCTGGGGATGGACTGCAGACAAAACGCTGTCGATTGCACAGGAGCTTTACGACGGTAATGGCAAACAGCTGATCACATATCCGCGGGCAGAAGCCCGCCATCTCGCAGAGAACCAGATTGCCGATGTCCCGGCAATTGTTGGGGCTTTGACCAGGCTGCGTGGTTTTTCTCATTTGCACTTTGATCCGCCAGTCATTCGGCGAGGTAAGTCAGGGCACTTTTGCGATAAGGCTTTAGAAGGTGTGTCGCACCACGCCATTGCGCCTAACGTCAATGTTATGGGCGAATTGGAAAAGCGCATTGCGCGCCTCACTGATGATGAGAAACGCTTGTTCGCTCTGGTGTGCCGCTCTTATCTGGCCGCTGTCATGCCTGACTTTGAATATCGCAAGACCGCTATCACGATGGTTGTGCCGTTAACTGGCCAGATGTCGGTATCTTCAGCGCAATTCCGGGCTGTTGGCCGTATTCCGCTGGTTCCTGGCTGGAAGGCCGCATTTGATGTGACGCAAACTGATAAAAAGAAAAAAGAAAAGGAAGAAGATCAAACGCTGCCACATATTGCCGATGGCGAACAGGCAACATTGAGCCGCCCTCGCGCCCAGACCAAGAAAACCCAGTCGCCGCAGCGTTACAGCGAAGGCACCTTGATCGATGCGATGCAAAATGCCTGGCGCTTTATCAAGGACGAACCATTACGCGATCGCCTGAAAGAGGCCAAGGGGATCGGGACACCAGCGACACGCGCGAGCATCATTACTGGGCTAAAACGCCAAGGTTTTCTGAAATCACAGGGAAAGCACGTTGTGCCAACTTCAGCCGGTTTGCAATTATTTGAACTTTTGCGGACAGCCGTGCCGGCGCTAGTTGACCCTGGCACAACCGCAGTTTGGGAAATGAGGCTGGACGACGTCGTCTTACGCAAGGCAGATTTCCTCTCGGTTATCGATGAAATTGCCGGCGAGGCGCAAGGCTTAATCAAGGTGCTGCAGCACCACAATGGCAGCACCGTGGATTTGCGGCAGCCTGCAAAGGCTACATCCAAACGCTCACGTGCGAAGTCCAAATCAGAAGAGCAGAACGGCACGGACAACACAAAATCAAAAAGCCGATCATCGCGAAAAACAAAACGTGCACCGTCATTTCAAACATCAACAGAGCATTTGAAACCGCCCACGGAAAAAATGATCGCTTTTGCGAAAAGTCTAGCCCAACGCAGGCAGGCTGAACTACCGCCGGATTACGACAAGAATTTCGACTCCTGCCGCCGTTTTTTAGACCAACACACCCAACCCCCACAAAGTTAATAGACTGACAGCTTTAATCTAAACTCTTAATACCTGCAAACTGCGTTTCAATGAGTTCGGTTACCTCGCGGGTCGATCTCTTGCCCTTGAGCGGCACCGTCAGGCCTTTGCGCTGCACCTCGCTTAAAATATCCAGCTAAGCAACAAAATCCTTGAAATCCTGTCCGGGATTAAACTGGTTTATGCAATAATATTGCAGCGTGCCACGGGATATTCAGCTTTAATACGAATCATGCAGAACACACTGAATTAGAAACAATTTTTCGCATCTAATCTTCCCGTCAATAAAAAAACATCTCGCTTTCCGGCTCTTCCTTTCAGCGTGGCATAGCACGCTGAAAGGAAGGGCTGCGCCCCCCAAAAGAGGAAATCCAGTGCAGATCTTTATTCCTGCAGCCATCGTCATGATGGCATTTGCTGCAAACTCATTATTGACAAGAGCTGCACTCGCTGACGGTGCTATTGGCCCCCTCAATTTTACGCTGATCCGTGTTGGGTCTGGAGCAATTGTTTTATTATTCATTCTCGCCCTGCGGGAGCGGCGGATACCGCGGCCATTGCAGCCAGATCTGCAAGCTGTCTGCAGTCTTGTGATCTATATGTTCAGCTTCTCTCTGGCTTATGTTTCCATAGAATCCGGTATTGGGGCATTGATTTTCTTCGGTGGTGCGATGATTTCCATGATACTGGCAGAACCACTGGTTGGTAGATCGTCGGACGATACTGCTGCGAAGGGATTTACCGCAAGACAGCATTGGTTTGGTGTCGGGTTATCGGTGGCAGGCCTCTGCATTCTACTCTGGCCGTCTGAAAACATAGATATTCCATTCACAACATTTGCATTGATGACGATAGCAGCCGTGAGTTGGGGCATATATTCACTGACCGGACGCCTTTCAAAACGCAATATAGCATTGGGTAATTGTGACGCCGGATCGGATCGTCTCAGCATCACAGCATGGAATTTCGCCTATGCGCTGCCAGCTGTTCTCTTGGTCAGCTTAGCATTTGCGGGCAACGAAACGACAAGTGGTGAAGGTATAGCGCTGGCAGCCCTTTGCGGGGCCGTGACATCCGGATTGGGATATGTGCTCTGGTATTATGTCTTGAGATTACAGACTTTTCAAAAGCACCCGACAATGGCTGCCCATGCACAACTCTCAGTGCCAGTCATTGCCATGGTCTTCGGTTTTCTTTTGCTTGGTGAGACCATAACATTGCAATCAGCCATGGCAGCTCTGCTTGTTATGGGAGGAATTGCCCTTGGCACTGTCTATAAGACCGCATGATACGCAGCGAACCTGACAACTGACATATAGGAATCAATATTCTGCAGAACCAATCTCATGGCCGCAGAGCACAATGATGAACAAAACCAGGATCAAAAACAACACGGTCAGATTGATTGAGCCCCGTAATAAAGCATGACTGCGTGACGCGCTTCGGCAAAAAATAACCAGCGCTCAGTTAAGACGCCCACAGCGGCTGACAGGAAACAGATGACCGTCAGGAACCCTGTCAAACTAGATGCGGCAGCAGCCAATAGCACAAGCAGGCAGAGAGCTGGAATGACAAACAGGCAGACCGTTGCCACCAGACGCAGCTTCTCAGCATGTTTACGGGCAATATGATAGCCCATTTCCCGCATGACAAAATTGGCCTGAGTGTGCGGTTCTTCTAACACCCTCACTTCGCCGAACCGCCCGAGACCTGTGGCATCACCTGCTGACAAGGTATGGGGTGCTGCATCAATCTGGCTCCAATAAAGAGTTTTCATCAGCCAGGCAAGCAGGATGAGAACCAACCCGAGCCAGATGACATGCGCCTCAAGCCCCCCCCCAAATGCCATCAACATATTAAGAATAAAGGCCCCGGTGAGCAGTGCGAAGATACAGTAAATTGGAGCAACCAGCGGATGATGCCAAGCCTTGATGGTCGCGAGTGAGGCATAGATCATGCCTGTGCACCAAACCGTAACGGCCGCACCAAGCATTGCAAAAACAGCAGCAACAGCAAAGATGCCGGAGATGTCTTCATAAAAAACCCAGCCGATTCCGAGCCCAACGGCGGGGATGTATGTTACCACAGCGACAACGCCTTCGCGCGACAACCACGATGTCTGCCACTGCGAAAAGGCACGCCAAGCACGCTCGGGGCGGCCCAGATGCAACATCGAAGACATCAGGCCTGCGGTGATCATTGCCAGCGCCAGCGCCAGCGCGGTGAAACCAAACAGTCCGTCTATCGTGATGATGCCACTGAGACCGGCGACAGCCAGCCAGAATAACAAACCGTAGCCAGCGCCAGACAATGTTGTGAACAAGATGACGGAATATGCCGGATGCATTGCTGGTTTCCTTGTTAACGGGACAGCATCTTGTCGGCCCAACGGAAGAACCGGTTCGTAATATCATTATGGCTGTCTTGAGATAGTGAAGAAACCTCTGCAACTGGTGCAGCAGCGCTCCCGTCACGGCGCGGACGCGGCGGCAAATACTGGTTGACCGGCTTGTAGCCTATTTCAGGCATAAGGCCATATCCGTCACGCTCAGCCACCAGCTGCGAAACGTCGCTTTCGGGATCACCGAGATCCCCAAAATGACGGGCGCCGGTTGGGCAGGCGCGTACGCAGGCCGGCACACGGTCTTCTTCCTCGAGCGTCTCATTATAGATCCGATCCACACACAGCGTGCACTTCTTCATCACGCCGTGATGCGAATCGTATTCGCGCGCACCATAAGGGCAGGCCCAAGAGCAGAGTTTACAGCCAATACAGGTGTCAGGATTAACCAGAACAATACCATCTTCTGCGCGCTTGTAAGATGCGCCGGTTGGGCAAACCGTGACGCAGGCCGGTTCTTCACAATGCAGACAGGAACGCGGAAAGTGTACGGTCCGGGACACCTCACCATCAGAGACTTCATAGCCATGAATGCGGTTAAGCCAGGCACCAGAAGGATCTGCGCCGTAAGGGTCTACATCCGAAAGCGGAGCAGAATATCCCCCGGTATTCCATTCCTTGCAGCTGGTTGCACATGCCTGACATCCAACACACGTGTCGAGATCTATCACCAGCCCAAGCTTTTTGTCCGTGGCAGCAGGAAGTGCTGTCATGTTCCAGTTTCTCCTGTGCGCTTGAAGTTTTCGCCAAAGGCCAACACCTCAGGCCGCTTTTGCCCTGCCGCAGGGGTTAACGCTTCAAACTGCGGCCAACTCTCATGAACAGGTGCATCTTCTGCTTTTTCAAGACGCACGCGCAGATCATACCAGGCCGCCTGTCCGGTTATCGGATCACTGTTGGAAAATCGATAACCGCCAGCTTTTTCCGGAAGCAGCTCTGAAATCAGATGATTGAGGAGAAAGCCTTTTTGGGCTTCCGGCGCATTCTCTGCAAGCCCCCAGGCACCACTGCGTTTACCGATCGCGTTCCATGTCCACACAGTATCTTCATTCACCCCTTCCATCAGCCGCACTTGCGCCTTAACGCGGCCGATTGAACTGATGATCCAGACCCAGCCGTCATCATCGACATTAATCTCCTCAGCGCGCTTGCGGCTGATATAGAGCCGGTTAAACCCATGGATCTGGCGCAACCAGGCATTTTGAGAGCCCCAGGAATGATACATGGCCATCGGCCGTTGCGTCACGGCATACATGGGATACGTATCCTCATTCAGTAGAGTGCCTTCAAACGGCGCATACCAGAACGGGATTGGATCAAAGAACTGCTTAATCCTGTCACGGTGACTGTCCGGCGGCTGTATTGTTCCGTGTCCTTCGCCTGCAAGCCGGAACGTCTGCAATGATTCCAAATAAAGCTGAAATGTCACCGGGTTTGCCGCACCGATAAACCCAACGCTTGCCGCCCAGTCCAGATAGTCCTTGTTCACATGCTTGAAATAGCGTTGCGCCGGCTCCAACTCGTGCGCATAAAAGCAGCCGTTCTCGATATAGGATTGAAGCTGACCCGGGTTGGGGGCGCCTTTGCCATAGGATTTCCCGTCCTCACCGCGATATCCGGCAAGCGGGCCCGCACCTGGAGCACGCTCGTGGTTGACGATATAATCTGCATAGCCGCCAGGATATTTCGGATCGCCCGCCTCATCGACAAAGCCTGGTAATTTCAACCGCGCCCCAAGCTCCAGGACCACCGTCTGAAATGGCCGGACGTTGCGGTCTGGTTCAACCACCGGCTGACGTATCGCATCAGCCGGTGCATCAGGATCTGAGATGGGGCGGTCAAGCATGGATATGCAGTCCCACCGTTCCAGATATGTCGTATCCGGCAGAATCAAATCCGCATAAGGCACCATTTCAGAATAATAGGCATCGGAGTAAATGATCTTCGGGATCTTATAATCGCCTGTTGCCTCATCTTTATCCGTCAGGTGCCGTAATACGGCAGGGATGTTCATCGATGAATTCCAGCTCATGTTCGCCATGTACATGAACAAGACATCAAGCCCGTAGGGATCGGAATTGGCAGCATTGGTCAACACCATATGCATCAGGCCGTGGGCTGCAATCGGAGCATCCCAGGAATACGCTTTGTCAATCCTCAAGGGTTGACCATCACCATCTACCAACAGATCCTCGGGGCTGGTCGGAAATCCGAGTGGCAGACCTTGAAGAGGCGTCTCGGGCTGCACCGTCCCGGCTTTGCCTGCCGGTTTGAGCGGCGGCGGTGCCGGACGTGGGAAAGGTGCCTTGTAGCGGAAGCCGCCGGGCGCATCAATTGTGCCGAGCAGGATCTGCAAAAGATGCAGCATACGGCAGGTTTGAAAGCCATTGGAATGCGCCGAGATTCCGCGCATCGCATGAAATGACACCGGCCGGCCGACCATTTTTTCATGTCGTCTGCCAGCCCAATCCGTCCAGGGAATATCCAATTCGACGTTTGAATTGAAAGCAGCATCGGCAAGTTCGCGAGCTATTCGACGGATCGTTGCAGCTTGAACGCCCGTAATTTTTTCCGCTTCTTCCGGCGTATAATCTGCCGACAAAAAGCGTCGCACAATCAGTTCAAAAGCCGGCATCGCCTTACGGCCATCGGCGAGGGAAACTTCACCTATAAGTGCAGGGGAAATATCGACTTGCGTTGCATCAACGACACCTCCGGTTGTCTTATCCAGACACAGCGGCTTGCCGTCATCCGTGCGGGCAAAAAGGCCATGTTCCTCACCGCCTTCATCCTGAATTACCAGCCACGGCGCATTCGTGAGGCTGACGAGCGACTGCAGGTCGATTTGCTCATTGATCAGCAACTCCCGGATCAATGCCGCCACGAACATGCCATCCGTGCCCGGCTTGATGCCGATCCATTCGTCTGCAATAGCGCCATAGCCTGAACGCACCGGATTGACGGCGACGAATTTCACGCCCTTGGCTTTCAGCTTGCCAAGGGCCGTCTTAATCGGATTTGAGCCATGGTCCTCGGCAACACCGAACATCATGAAATACTTTGTGTGTTC
>CAYUYL010000104.1:0-8402 GCA_964449195.1 uncultured Filomicrobium sp. | reverse complement strand
GTTCAGGTGGCTGACAGCATTAAAGGAATTTTGTCTGTGAAGGCGAGCGCTGCATGGGCAGAATCTGACGAAATAACAAGATGGCAGGCATTGACCACAATCGCACGCCCCGAAAATACAATCGATTATCGGACAGATCTTACTTCTCTTCTGGAAAATGTGGCCTGTCAGGCACGTTGGAGAGATGGATCTGTTGCCGAAGGTATTGTTCGGCGTGCGAGTCAAAAGCAATTCCTTGGTGACCGGCCAGCGCTTTATTTGCGCTTCACCACAGACGAGGAATGCAAACCTGCAAAGAATATTTCAGCTTCGCTCATGCAATCGCTAGCTTCGATTGTAAATGCGCGTTCCAATCAGATATCTCAATAACGCCTTTCTTTTCGCAATGCAGTCTCCTGGTCCTGTATTGCCGATCATAAGGCGTTGTTCTTCGCTTCGGCGTTGTTTTTTTGCAGAACGATTGAAGAACATATTTCGCACACAAATGTCGTGGACAATACGCATAATTTGTATTCAGCAGTTCCATACGGCGCTACGTTATGCGTTGTAGATGGCATGAAGTAGATATGCGTACGGATGAATGAATTGCCATGGTTCATAAAAGCGGCTGTGATGCTGAAAACGGTTGGCTAAACTGATTTGGCACACGGCTTAAAGTCTGAATAAGAAAGGCGTTGTGAATGGCCGGGTCAGTCAACAAAGTTATTCTTGTTGGGAATCTTGGTGCGGATCCCGAGATTCGTCGTACACAGGATGGCAAACCAATAGCCAACCTGCGCATTGCGACCTCTGAAAGTTGGCGCGATAAGTCGACAGGTGAAAGACGAGATCGCACTGAATGGCACCGCGTTGTCGTTTTTAGCGAAGGTCTGTGCCGTGTTGTCGAGCAATATCTGCGCAAAGGCTCCAAGGTATATCTTGAAGGCCAATTACAGACCAGGAAATGGCAGGATCAGCAGGGCCAGGATCGTTACAGCACTGAAGTTGTGCTGCAAGGATTTGGGGCAACGTTGACCATGCTGGATGGGCGCAATAGCGGCAGCGGCATGTCTGATAACAGCCAGGCTGATTATGGTGGCGGCACGGCTGGAGGTGGTTATAACGAACCACGCCCACCGTCATCAGGTGGCGGCGGTTATGATAAGCCATTGGATGATGAAATTCCGTTTTAGAAGATGCGTGGCCTGAGAAGGCCGCGTGGCAGGCGTGTTTATATCGGTTGCCATCTTGTGGGTTGATGCGGCTTTATCGTTCGTCATCCTTCAAGAAGTTCGCTTCAGCGGTGGCATGTCTATCATGCTGACTGCCCAGGCATCTCCACTGGATGTTTGAAAAAATCAATGGCTTAACCAAGCCCACAAGTGTCACCCCGGTGTTGATCACCGGGATTTATCCATTGGGACGACAAAATAAAGACAGCGTTTCCATATTATTGTGGCGCAAACGCTGCATGCTATTCCTCAAATTTCGGCACCCGATCGTCCCTTGGATATGAGTGCGGCATCTGATATTTCATTTTCGGATGATCCCGGGATTGATTGGCTGGTTTGCTCCGCCTGATGAATTGGCGGCTTTCTGCTTCAAACTCCCATTCGAACGGCAAGTCATAAACTTGCCCCTGCATGTCTTGGTAAAATATTTCACCTGCAAGCCATATCTGTTTTTTCAGATTAACAAAAACGTCATCCCGATCCTGGTTGGTGAAAGTATCGTCAATAAAGCTTACGCCTATGGTCCTCGTGGGGCCGTCCTTTACAAGCACGAACGGTCCTTTGTCGGCAAAGTGGCTTTGATGTTTAATAACTTGATCGCCGGGGGGGCCAACAGAAACAACCAGGTGTGCCGAAATCTGCTTCAGGATAGCAGGCGTGCGCCCGAAATTAGCGATGTGTAATTCAACCGATGGCCCATCAGCGAACTTCTCAATATGCCCTATGAGAAGTTTTCCCGGCATTTCTGATACATATGGCCTTTCTAGTTTACGATAAACATCCTCAGAGATTTCGGCTTGTTGTTTGGCAGCCTTGGCTGCTGCCATGGCGTGCCGATGAGTTTTTGCTGTCTCGAGCAAAATAAGAACAAGCAGAAATATACCTATCAAAGCAGATGCTGTGGTGAACCAAGCCCATTTCGCAGCATACCATTGGCTTTTCATATTCTGCTCGGCCACGCGCTCTTTACGCATAGAACGCTCTGCTTCTATTTTATAATGCGGAAGCAGCCTAAGCTTGATAGATTTTCTAAGTTGCTCGCCAGTTTTGGCAGTTTTATTGTGGTAATTTTCGGCTTTGTTATAATCATTGAATAGAATAGCCGCAGACCAAATCAGTACACATACCAGCGTTGCGGAAAACGGCCAATACCAATAACACCCAATAAATTTAACCGCGTCCAATGCGAACTGCTTCATATTCTATAGTCTCAAGACACATTGCAAAAAATCTAGAAATAGAGATCTCAGGCATTTGATGCGTGCAACCTTTGCGCTATAACCATGCGATTGCAGGACATGATTCCGCGTTCCGTGTTGGCGAATATTAACGTCTGAGAATTGTTTTCCAACACCGAGACTGTTCCAACACCGAGACTGTTACGACTGCTGGCCAGACGTCACATGCGCCGACCGTCAGTATAAAATGCATGGTGTTATTTGCGATTGCAATGAAGAGCATAAGGGTAAAGCGCGCAATATTCTCATTTTATTTGCAGTTCTTTGCGCATTTATGATCATAGATTGCAGATATCTGGCAGGATAAGGCGTTGATTTTTTGGAATTATTTCGCCTCGCCAAGGGCGTCGAATCGATCCTCTACACGAGGAATATTTTTGCATTGAGAGGTGCCAATACATCACATGTGCTAGCGAATGCATGGCTTAAACAAACATCTCTGCATGAAGTATGCCCGGTGTTCTGATGTAGCTTCAAACGGCGCAGCTGTGTGCATCTGCCATGAAGACATTGAGCTTGAATGCGAATTTGATTACATGTCACTTAATCATCAGAAATCAACCGCTGCACGAAGCGGCACTTGAGTGGAGCACGCACGCGAATGGCGACGCCACAATACGTTTATTATATGCACAACCTGTCTAAGACTTATCCGGGCGGCAAGCAGGTTCTGAAAGATATTTCGCTGTCCTTTCTGCCCGGTGCAAAGATCGGCGTTGTCGGTGTCAACGGGGCCGGTAAATCGACGTTGCTCAAAATCATGGCCGGTGCCGTGGAGGATTACGTTGGCGAAGCCTGGGCGGCTGATGGCATCAAGGTGGGATATCTGCCCCAGGAGCCAGAACTTGATACAACTAAGACGGTGCTTGAAAACGCCATGGGGGGCGTCCACGAAAAGAAAGCGATGCTCGACCGCTTTAACGAGCTGGCGATGAACTATTCAGACGAGACAGCCGAGGAAATGGCTGGCCTGCAGGATCAGATCGATGCCCAGAATTTGTGGGACCTCGATACGCAGGTTGAGCAGGCGCTGGATGCGTTGCGCTGTCCGCCCAGTGATGGGCCGGTTGATAGTCTTTCTGGCGGTGAAAAACGCCGGGTGGCGCTGACGAAGCTTTTACTTTCGAAGCCTGATATCCTGCTGCTGGACGAACCGACCAACCACCTCGATGCTGAAAGCGTGGCCTGGCTGGAGCGGTTCTTGAAGGAGTACACTGGTTGTGTGATCCTCGTCACGCACGATCGCTATTTCCTTGATAATATTACAGAATGGACGCTTGAACTCGATCGCGGACAGGGTGTTCCGTATAAAGGCAATTATTCTGAATGGCTGGAACAAAAGGCCAAACGCCTTGAAGTTGAAAAGGGGCAGGAAGAAGCCAAGCAGCGCGCGCTCAAGCGTGAACTGGAATGGATACGCTCAAGCCCGCGAGCCCGCCAGGCCAAGTCAAAGGCGCGTATTGATGCTTATGAGAAGCTCGCGGAAGAAGCTGGACGTGAGGAGGTTTCAACCGCTCAAATCCGCATCCCGCCGGGACCGAAGCTCGGCGGTGTTGTCATAGAAGCAGAAGGACTAAGTAAGGGTTTTGACGATCGCCTGCTTGTGGATGATTTGTCATTCAATCTGCCGCCAGGCGGTATCGTTGGTGTTATCGGCCCAAACGGCGCTGGTAAAACGACACTGTTCAAAATGATCACAGGCCAAGACAAGCCGGATGCGGGTACGATCCGCGTCGGTGAAACAGTAAAACTCGGCTACGTTGATCAAAGCCGTGATTCGCTCGACTCCAACAAAACGGTCTGGGAGGAGATCTCTGATGGGCTCGATGTAATCCAGCTCGGCAGTAGGGAAATCCAAAGCCGTGCCTACACCGGCTGGTTCAACTTCAAGGGGGCTGACCAGCAGAAAAAGGTTGGGTTGTTGTCCGGTGGGGAACGCAACCGTGTGCATCTCGCGAAAATGTTGAAACAAGGCGCAAACCTAATCCTGCTCGACGAGCCGACCAACGATCTCGATGTGGAAACACTGTCGGCCCTTGAAGCGGCACTGGAGGATTTTCCAGGCTGTGCGGTTATCATCAGTCACGATCGTTTCTTCTTAGACCGTATCGCCACGCACATTCTTGCATTTGAAGGCGATAGCCACGTCGAGTGGTTCGCCGGTAATTTCGCGGATTACGAGGAAGACAAGAAGCGCCGCCTCGGTGATCAGGCGGTTGAACCGAGCCGTATCAAATTCAAACGCTTCGAACGTTAATTATGGCACGGGCCGGATTGCGTCAAGGTGATCCGGCGTACACCAAGAACATGATTTATATGCAACCTTTTACTTCTTATTATGCGTTTGTTTAATAAAGCCTATGTGAGTTTTCCGGAAAGAATTGAATGTCTGCAGCCCACTCATTTGCGTGCGTTTTTACTACATTTGGCTGATTGATCTAAATTCCGCGCTTGGGCCATGAATAACTCAGCTTTTACGAGCGTTATGGCAAGCGGATGCGAGAAGCCTAACAAGTTAGGCCTTGCACAGCGTTGAGAACGGCGGGTTGTGCTTAATTCCTGCGTGATTTCAAATCTTCATGATATGTCGTCCTTCTAGATTGCTCTTTTATTTCCGATGAAGGACTGGCACTGCCGCAGTCAAGATCATGTTATCGCCCGCGTTAAACTTCAGGCCACATAAGGAAATCTTGTCATCAAGCAGCGATTGCTTTGCGCTGCCGGGCGATGTGCGCTATTGCCAGTGTCATGCTGCATATCAATGATCTGACATACCGTATTGGCGGGCGTCTTATTTTAAACAAGGCGTCGGCGAGCATTCCGGCTGGCCACAAGGTTGGTCTTGTGGGCCGCAATGGAGCCGGCAAGTCAACGCTTCTCAAGCTTATCGTGGGCGATCTTCACGCAGAAGATGGAGTGGTGACGCTGCCTAAGCATAGCCGTATCGGCTATGTTGAACAGGAGGCTCCCGGTGGCCGTGAGAGCCTGATAGAATGGGTGCTTTCTGCAGATAAGGAGCGGGCCGCGCTGCTGGCGGAAGCTGAAACCGCCAGAGACCCGGAGCGTATTGCAGACATCCAGCTGCGCTTGAATGATATCGGTGCCCATGCAGCACCGGCCCGTGCTGCGCAAATTCTGGCTGGTCTCGGTTTTGATGGACCCGCTCAAAACCGTGCTTGTGGTGCATTCTCAGGCGGTTGGCGGATGCGTGTTGCGCTTGCAGCCGTGCTGTTTCTACAACCTGAGCTGTTGTTGCTGGATGAGCCGACGAACTATCTCGATCTGGAAGGCGCGCTGTGGCTTGAAGGGTACCTACGCAGCTATCCGCACACGGTCCTGATTGTCAGCCATGACCGCAATCTGCTCAATCGCGCGGCTTCATCGATTTTGCACCTGGAGCGCGGACGCCTTGCGCTCTACACTGGCGGTTACGACGATTTTGAGGACATGAAGCGCCAACAGCAGCAAATTGAGCTGAAACTTAAGAAAAAACAAGATTACGAACGCCGCCGCATCGAAGCCTTTATAGATCGCTTCAAGGCCAAGGCCACAAAAGCGGCACAGGCTCAGAGCCGCATCAAAGCCCTGGCGCGCATGCAGCCCATTGCTGCTCACCTTGAAGAGACCGTAGCTCCGTTCTCCTTTCCGGCGCCGCCTAAGGCCATAGCCAGCCCGCTATTGCAAATTGACAAGGCATCTGCGGGCTATGAGGAGGATAAGCCTGTTTTGCGCGGTCTCACGCTACGGATCGACAATGATGACCGCATTGCCCTGCTGGGGCAGAATGGAAATGGCAAATCCACACTGGCCAAACTTATTGCCGGCCGGTTGGCACCATTGGATGGCACGGTCTCGGGGCATGGAAAAATTGCATTCGGATATTTTGCACAGCACCAACTCGATGAGCTCGCGAGCAATCAGACGCCCTATGATTATGTCACCGACCTGATGCCTGGCGCATCAGAAGCGCAACGCAGGGCCAAGCTTGGCGCATTCGGGTTCGGGATTGAGAAGGCCAACAACGCTTGTGGTACGTTGTCGGGCGGTGAGAAGGCCCGTTTACTTCTCATGATTGCAGCCTTTCACGGCCCTCACATCCTTATCCTTGATGAACCGACCAACCACCTGGATGTGGATAGCCGTCAGGCACTTATACAAGCGCTCAACGATTATAACGGCGCTGTGATCATAATCAGCCATGACCGCCATCTGATCGAAGCGTGTGCTGAGCGTCTTTGGCTTGTTCGTGATGGCACCGTTCAGCCATTCGAAGGAGATATGGATGACTATCGCCGCCTCCTGCTTGAGGCCAGTGCGGCAGCCAAACGTGCTGTGCGCAAATCAGCATCGCCAGCGTCGTCTCATGCAGCTGAGCCCAAAGCCGCGCGTATCGGCCAACGCCGCGCCGCCGCGCAAAAACGCGCTCAACTTGCTCCTCTTAAGAAAGCCATGCAGGCTGCCGAAAAAGCAGTTGAGGCTATGGCTGCCAAAATCGCGAAAATAGACGCTGAACTTGGCGATAGCGAGCTTTATGCCAGCCAGCCAGAGCGCGCCCAGCAGCTTTCGATTGAACGCAGTCATATTGTGAAGAACTTGGAAACAGCCGAAGCAGACTGGATGGCTGCTATGGAGGCTTACGAAAACGCTGGCAAAGAATAGGACCTGGAGATGGTTGCGGTCTCGGCGTATTGTTTCAATATTTTGCGGCAGCCATCAAGTTGCATTAAACTTAGCACTTTAGGCCTGTTGCGTATCTGCGCATGAAGGCCCAGTGTCCATAAAGTTTTACAAAACGGCCAAAGTTTTCATAGAGAGTTTACGTTCGCCTGGATTTTAAGACTACGTCAGTTCCGTAATAGCGTTTTTTAATAGTTTCGTAACTTGCAGCGTGAAGCAAATCTGCTTGGCGCTTGAAAAACTCCCCGTCGTAGTCTGATAGAATGTCAAAGTGCATTATCAGCTTCTCTAGCTTATACATCAAATAAGGGATGCATTGATGCTGAACCGTCCGAATAAAATCTTCAAAATGTTTCGTCGGCGTGCAGTTGAAGTTACAGCAGAAACAGCAATCAGCTTATTGGCAAGAGATAGACGCGCGAGGCGTTCGATTGTTCGTAAAATTTTCTCAGATCATCTTGGTCCTGACCTTAAAGTATTAGCGAATTTTGAAGATCATTGCTTTTTGGTAGATCCCACCGATACAGCAGTATCGTTTACTTTAATGGAAGGCATTCCGTGGCAAAGGCAAGAGTTGATTGCAGCGATAGATCTTCTCAAAACGGCTAGCAAATTAAAAACTGATAATATTTTTTTGATGTAGGCGCAAACATAGGAACCCAGACAGTTTATGCGATACTTTCGGGTGAATTTAGACGTGTTGTATCGATTGAGGCCGAACCTCGGAATTTTGAATTATTAAAGCGCAATATAAGCATAAACAAAATGACAGATAGTGCTACCTTGTGTCATCTGGCAGCCAGCAATCAATGCGGATTCGTTGAGCTCAATATCGATGAACGGAATACAGGTGGACATTCAATTGAGTACAAACGTTCAACCTCAGAGACGCCCGCTATTAAGGTCGATGCCCTAACTATTGACGATATCTGTACCAAACAAAACATATCACCCGAAGATGTTGGATTTGTCTGGATTGATGTTGAGGGTCACGAATTATCAGTACTTGAGGGTATGTCAAACCTTTTAGAGATGAAAGTGCCCATCGTAGTCGAATTTGATGGTCGTGCACATGAGCAGGAAGGCACAAACAGACTGAAGGAAATTCTTCGAAAAAATTATGAAATGATAGTGGATCTACGTACTATTGTGAGGAAAGAAGGTGGAGTTTCACATATTCCGATTAAAGATTTTTGGCCGCCGAATGGTGCCCGTGACCTACTTAGAGTCTGTCCCAATAAAAATCTAAGCATTTCTCAATCTTACAATTCTCCTT
>CAYUYL010000103.1:0-8413 GCA_964449195.1 uncultured Filomicrobium sp. | reverse complement strand
AAGGAGAATTGTAAGATTGAGAAATGCTTAGATTTTTATTGGGACAGACTCTTATAACATTTCATAGTTTGATCCATGACTATGAGCGCACCGTGCTTATGGGATCAGGCCTGCTTCTTATCTTTGGTTTGCTGCTCCATTACGTTAGCTATCAAATTAATTGCCAAGAAACAGGATGTGCAGGCCGGCACAATGATTGTACTCCGCAAAAGTTCCGCGTTGGCTGGATCTTCACCATAGCTGTTGTTTTATATTTGGCAAACGTAACGTTTTATTTCCTTTCAGGCCATGGCGCTGAAATGCATCATGTCCACTAAACGACGAGGCAGTATATTCAACAAAGGTCGCTGCCATTTAAACTTAATATTAAATAATCAAACGAATTCAAGAGCAGCAAAATGGCTTCAGCACCTATCGGCGGCGGCCTCAAGAAAATCTTATACGCGCTGGTTCCCCTCCGTCTGTAACAAGAGCGTTCAAGCACAGTCAACAGATATACAGCCGCCGATACCTGAGGCATTGTTCAACTATACACTTGATGATTTTCAGGAACTGACCGCCAGTGAGATGGAGCGCCTCGGCCGACTTAATACACCGCTCCACAAAGAAAAGGGGGACGCCGTTTACCGTCCGGTCAGCTGGGAAGATGCAATCTTCATTGCCGCTGAACGCCTCAAGGCAACAAATCCGGAGCGCACGTTTTTCTACGCTTCCGGGCGCTCCTCCAATGAAGCCGGTTTCCTGTTTCAGCTTCTGGCGCGTGCGTACGGCACAAATAACGTATCCAACTGCTCCTATTATTGTCACCAGGCGACAGGAGTTGGCCTGCAATCAACAATCGGAACAGGCACAGCCACTGTTGAACTCGCCGATCTTTCCTTGTCGGATCTAATTGTCGTCATTGGTGCTAATCCGTCATCAAACCATCCGCGATTTATTCATCAACTCAAAGCCTGCCGGGATCGTGGAGGCGATGTAATCATTATAAACCCTGCGAAGGAGCTCGGGCTTGTTAAATTCGCACTCCCTAAAAGTCCGAAATCGATGCTCGCAGGCGGAAGCGAAATTGCTTCAGAATATCTCCAGCCCAGGATTGGAGAAGATATTGCCGTCTTGAAAGGACTTATGAAGGCAATCCTTGAAGCGGGTCATGAGAATAAATCTTTCATTGAGAGGCACACGGAAGGCTTTGAAAGCCATCGGCATGACATTGAATCGACAGCCTGGGACGTGATTGAAACGCGTAGCGGGCTCAACCGCGTCACGCTCGAAAAGGTTGCCGGCCGTCTCAGTGCAGCCAAATCCCCTGTTTTTGCCTGGGGAATGGGCATCACGCACCACATACATGGGTCTGAAAACGTTGAAGCAATCGCTGCGCTCGCTTTGTTGTGCGGCGCAATTGGGCGGCCTGGCGCAGGTCTTCTGCCGCTCAGGGGCATTCCAATGTCCAAGGTATTGGTACGATCGGCGTGAAACCCGTTTTGGCTGATGAGATTTGTCAGAAGATTGAAGCGGCCTATCAAATCAAGTTTCCCGAAGCCGCCGGGCTTGACACCATGGCGTCCATGCAGGCGGCGGCGCGCGGTGACATGGATGCCGCGGTTATCATGGGAGGCAATCTGTGTGCTGCGAACCCGGACACGGAATGGGCTGAGGCGGCTTTAAACAAGATCGCGTTCCGGCTTGCGCTCACGACAACGCTCAATCAAAGTCATGTCAGAGGCGTTCAAGACAGCGAAATGCTGGTCCTTCCGGTCACGGCCCGCGATGAAGAGTGAGAGCCGACAACACAGGAATCGATGTTTAATTATGTGCGCATGAGCGAGGGTGGTATCTCCCGGCTCGCCAACGTGCGACCGGAGAGTGTCATCCTTGCGGATTTAGCCGCAAAGCTCTTGCCTGATAGCCATATTGATTTCACAACCTTCAAACGTCATCGCTATACGCGGGAAGTCATTGCCGATATGATCCCGGGCATGGAACAGCTTGCTTCGATCGACGTTGCGAGACAAGAATTCCATATTGCGAACCGCTTGCTTCACAACCCGGAATTTCGCCCCCCTACAGGCAAGGCACAATTCAAAATCACGGCACTTCCAGCTCGTTCTAGCGATGAATCGTTTCTACTCTCAACCATTCGCAGTGAAGGGCAATTCAACTCTATTATCTACGAAGAGAAAGATTCCTATCGTGGTACGGCATCCCGATGGACAATTTTGCTCAATAAAGACGACATCAAAAAGCTTGGCCTTGAAAACGGGCAGACTGTTAATATCAGATCCGTTCACGGCGAGATGAAAGCTGTCAATGTGCATGCTTTCGATATGCCGGATGGTTGTGCCATGGCTTATTATCCGGAAGCGAATGTTCTAACCGGCCAGGCTGTAGACCCGCGCAGCCGGACACCATCGTTTAAAGCAACCACTGTATGCATTGAGCCTTGCTAGTTTTGTAAACACATTATTGAACGTCGGCTTTGGTCTGCGTGCGATTAAAATGTGTGAAAATGCTTGCATTGATCCGTTGTTTGGGCATCTTCAAGCATCGCATTGGCAAGAGTCGGCGTTTGAGACAAATCCTAGTGTTCTAAGTCAAACGCTTAGATCCCGGGCGGTGGTCCGCAAGCGCTTGTGAATCTAGAGCACAAACGAAAACGAGCATGACTTCCATGTTGCCGGCATAATCCTTGATTGTGAACACCTTGGCCGGAACCTGTTAAGCCTTTGCGGCGTAAAACTTGAGACACTGATTACGTACGATGATGTCCTGAGCAGCTTTAAATGTCAGTTTAATGCAAGCGCGGACACCCAAAAGTCTTCCAATGTGCTTGGCAAGCGTGCAGGCATCACAATTTTATTTCAAACGCGTGGAACATCGAGAATGCCCAAACACCCAAAGATTGCTATGACGCCCTTTGCACTTCGCAATTGGGAAACTGGCCTCAGCAGCACAACCATTATAGGCATAGCACCTGAAGATTTGGCCGCAGCGTGCAACGCCGCTCTTAACAACGGTCGTGAATTGGTTGCTGGCTATGCACCATTTTGCAAACACCTGTTTCTCAGGAATTCTTCGCCGACGCATTGCGGGTTTGCACCGGTAACTGATAAGAACCGGCATTTGCTCCGTTGTGCGTATCGGAGCCGGCGCGATGGCGAGCTGGCGGTTTTGGAACGCTGGTTTGAAGGCTTGGAAGCCCCCATCGCAAACTATCTCGATGTCATCCTATACAGCCACGGCCAATTGCTGAAAGAAGCCGACGCTTTCCCCGAACAGCAAGCAGTGCCTGATTGTGATTGGGGAATCGTTAGCATTATCGGCACCCTTGAAGCCCGTGAGCCGCCAATGCCGCCTATCACACAGATGCGTAATGCTCTTGGTCCCATAGAAGGCGGTTCAGGCGTGCCAATTGATGCTGAGAAATATGCAGCCGCAGTAGAATTCTGGCAAAACCATGCAGCCGTTAAATAATATGCAGGCAGTATAGTTCTGATAGGTTTTTGAACATATCGTCCAGCTTTGATAACGTGTTTTGCTCAGTTGATGATCAGATACGCAGATGAGACAGCTTTGCTGCAGTGATCACATCCTCATCAAGAAGATCTGAAAGATCATCCTGACCGCGCCCTTCCTTGGCAGCCGCTGCCACCATTTCATAAACAGCATCAGCCAATACGCTCGGCGCACCATCCATAGCGGCGCTTAGCTGCCGATAGTAATTCATGTTCTTGCAAGCGTTGTTAATTGAGCATTGGATGTCATTGGAACGGCCATCAAGAAGTGGACTGAGCATTTGCTCCAACGCCGTTGAGCGTGCTGGCCCGACGCACATCACATCGTAGAGAGCGCGCCAATCCACACCGGCACGCCGGGCGCGGTCAAAGGCTTCAATGAGCAGCATGCTTGTACTTTCAGCCACAAAATCATTCAGTAGTTTGGCTGTGTGGCCTGCACCGGGATCTCCAAATCTTTGAACCAGATGAGAATATGCGCTGATAACAGTTTTGACCTGGTTGAATTTTTCACGCTGACAGCCGACCAGTGATACCAGTTCACCGCGCTCCGCCTCGAGTGGCCTGCCGATAACAGGGGCATCAGCAAAAATGCAGTTGTGGGCCTGTATGGAGGCTGCAATATCGGCCGATACCGCAGGGTCTGAAGTCGTCGCGTCTATCCACATATGGAGTGACGGCAAAAAAGGGCCAATCTGATCGGCAACGGTTTGCACTTCAGCCGCATCGTTCAGGCAGGTTATCAGTACCTTTGAGCGGTGTATGAAATCAGAAATATTTTCAATGTTGACCACGCTTTCCAACGCCATCTCATTGCCGTCCTGATCATGGTCCTTAAGATGCATAACAGTGTGACCGGCTGCCAAAAGCCGGCGCGAGAGACTAACGCCCATCGTTCCAGCACCTATGAAGCCGATATCCGTCATTACAATGCAATTATTCCAGGCTGCTCTGTAAATTTCTGATCTCAAGATATCCATAAACATAATGACGCTTGAGATTGCCGGAACAGATTATGTCTTTTTTGCTTATCTATGAAATCACGCTTGTTCCCGAGATCGTGTATACGCGAAATTTGTGGAACAAAACGCGTATAAGATGCGGCTACGTGCCTTGCGCATGGGGGAGATCAATAACGAAATGCGCGCCCATTGTGCTATCATGGAGGCTGACCGTGCCACCATAAGCCTGAGCCAGAGACTGCACAATTGGCAGGCCAAGGCCGGTGCCTCCCGCCTCACGCCGTGTTGTGTGAAACGGTTTGAAGACGCGTTCGCGCTCAACCTCATCTATGCCCGGCCCATCATCAAGGAATGAGATTCTGATCAGGCCGTGCGCCGGGTCATTGTCCACAGTCATGGTGCAGTGCTGGGCGCCAGCTTGCGCAGCGTTGGTGCATAGATTGGAGGCCATCAACTCCAGCGCGTCAACTGTAATATAAGCATATGCCGAATTTGATCCGGTAACAGTCAGGTCAAGTTCTACGTTCTCATATGTGTTGGCAAATTGTTGCAGCGCAGCCATGATATTGATAACGTTGTCATTCTGCAGAGGGTTGTCTGCCCGGGCTAGCTCGTTCAGCCTATTGATAAGTTTCTCGATGCGGTATGCGTCGGCGCGAATGTTGCTGAGAAAAAGCTTACGGTCAGCAACACTGATGTTGTCAACATCCTCAAGCATTAATTCTGCTGCTCCGTGAATTGCGGTCACGGGGGCCTTGAATTCATGGCCAACGGTGACAGCAAAGGCGCGGAGGTAGCGGGTTCTCTGGTTAAGCGTATTCGCCATTGAGACAATGGAATTCGCGAGCCCTGCGATTTCGCTTGTACCGGACCTTTTGATTGGTGCCACGATGGTATGGCGGCCACGCGCAATCAATGCCGCCTGGCGGTTGAGTGTATCGATTGGACCGATAATGGTTCGCGATATGGCAAGCACGAGGGTTATTGTAACCGCTAAGAGAACTGCGATGGCGATCGTAATTTTTCTGCGCGCATCATAAAGCCGCTGCCAAATACTGTCGGGTGTTTGCGACAGATATATGATGCCGTAAAGCTGCCCGTTTTCAACGGCTGGGAAGCCCACAAAGACACGCGCACCCGAACTGCGGCCGATGGATGTCAATCCAGGTAATAGGTTCTCAGAAGACTGCTGACGTACGGCACTGGCATATTGACCCGTTAAGGCTCGGCGTATCTCCGTCACTCTGGCAAGAGATAAGCCCTCTTCAAGCGGCCCCTCAATGATACGGCCGTTAGCATCCAGCAATTGCAGTTTTGGAGAGTTGGCACTCTGCGTGGCCTTCAAAATTGTCATGGTAGCCTGCGCAGCCTTATGCAAGCGCAGATAGAGCGGACCGGCATGCATCACGTCTGTTGGCTGCGGCTTGAGATGCCCTGTGCTCTCTGCATTGATTTGAGGCAGAGTCTGCCTATTTTGCTTATCTCCGCCAGTACTGGCAGCAATCATGATCCGGCGTGTCACTTGGCCAATGTCATTACCCAACTCTTCTTGCAGCGAGCGCTTGAAAACTGCAGCAAGTATGCTTGCCTGGGCGGTCAATTTCCGCTCGGTTTCACGAACAAGCTGGTTTTCATAAATGCGGAAAAACAAGAGCCCGGCAATAGGCAACATCAGCACCGTCAGATTGAGAGCAAGAAGGATCAACCGGATGCTCGGGCGCCATTTCTGATGGACGTATGCGATCTCTTCATTCACGCGCAACGGCCCAGGCGATAGCCCACACCATGCACCGTCTCAATAATACTGACACAGCCAACGCCGGCGAACTTGGCGCGGATGTGCCGAATATGACTATCCACTGTGCGGTCGCTGACATATACGTTCGTGTCATAGGCGGCCTCAATCAAGCTGTTGCGGTTCCGCACGAATTCCGGATAGCGCAGAAACGCCTCAAGAATGGCAAACTCGGTTGCCGTGAGCGAGACTGGCGTATCCTTGAAAGCAATATTATGGCGGGCCTTGTCCAGGCTGATGTCACCGTGCACCAACGGTTTGACGTCTGATACAGATTCCGTCTGGGCTGAGGACGTATTGTGCAAGCGCTTTAAAATCACACGAACGCGTGCTGCAAGTTCGCGCGGACTGAACGGTTTGGTAACGTAATCATCACCGCCGATTTCCAGGCCGATCACGCGGTCGATTTCATCATCGCGCGCAGATAAAAACAGGATTGGCACTTCAGACTGATTGCGAATTTCACGGCAGACGTCGAAGCCATCCATCTCAGGAAGACCGATATCAAGGATCACAAGCGAGACGTCCATGGCTTTAAGTGCACTCAGGGCGTCAGCGCCGTTTGCTGTTTCGATAACATTGAAGTCAGCCTTCTTCAGCGCAAACGATATGACATCCCGAATATGTGAATCGTCATCAACGATAAGAATAGATGCGCTCATAATAATCCAGGCGGCTATGGTGAGGCGTTCATGACAACATTCCAACTGTCGGAGGCCAAGTTGGTGAGAGTATGACCATACCGCTAGACAATATCGCCGGGTTTAAAAGTTTTTTTCGTTATCCCTGGTATGGGATCACGGTTGTTCCGTCGAGATGATAGCCAATAGAGATATCGGCGCTCCCATCAACAAAGTTCAGGACTTTGCTTGACGTTTTCGTTTTCATAATCCCTGTAATCCAAACGGCCGTGTAGAGATCGGTGACTTTGAATTTGCTGGACAGCCGCACAAACACAATCTGGTTGACTGGCGGTGGGGGAACGTGAATGCAGGCGCCAACGTAGGGGACAAGCAGAAAATCGGTTTCGCCGTCTTCAGAAAAGTCCAAAGGCAACAGATAACCTGCCATGCGAATTTCTTTACCATCGAGGTTGGAATTCACAATCTTCTGGCGTGCTTCGATCTCTTTTTTCCATTGCTCATACTTGATGAGCAGATCATCAACATTGATGCCTGCTTTTCTGAACTGGGCTTCGTAGGTCTTAGCATCTTCGATGCCCTGCTGATTTTGCACCAGTTCAAGGTCTTCGCCTTTGAGAGTCCGCGCCCAGCCAATTGTTTCGATGTCGAAACGCTGATCTTGCGTCAAGCCACCAAGCGGGTCTTTGAGCGGTGGTAGATTAGGGACAAGATTCGACCAATCAATTTTCTGTACCGCCTGAGCATGGCCGACAACCATGATCATACAGGCGAGCATAACTGGAATGATGCGTAAGACCATAAATTTGGGCGCAGGCATGAGAGTGCTCATTATGTCATTCACCGGTGAGACTTCGCTTTGCAGATGGCGGTGCTAAATAATATGATAATGGCTCTTTCGTAAGGCAAGATCTTTTCAAATCTCCGCGAGGTCTTACGATACACAGAGCGGGTTTTCGTCTTGACGTTTCTTGCCATCGGCCCCAAACACAACGCTGTCATCACTTAATAGCGAAATAACTCGGCATTACACATGGATATTTGGGAATTCATTGAAACTATTGCAAAAAATTCGGCCAAGGAAGCCATCATAGCTCTTGCTGGCATCGCCTTTACAGCAACGGTTGGATGGTTTGCAACCTACAGACGCGCACGGCAACGGATTAAACAGGCAGAGCAGCGCGTTACACGCGTTAAAGATGGCAATCATGAGCGTGAGGGCCGAGGTATTTGGCTTTCCAAACCAATTCAACATCCAGCGCATTATAAAATGAGGCTACGCGGTAGTAAGCCGATTATGGTCGTGGGTAATTTGAAAGGTGGTGTTGGCAAGACAACGGTTGCCTCCAATCTAGCAGCGCACTACGCAATTAAAAAAGGAGAACGCGTTCTTGTAATTGATGCCGATTATCAAGGCTCAATTTCGTCGATGATGTTTACTAAGAGTCTGTCCTTAAAATTAGCCAGTAAAATCAACGCCTCTCAATGCTCTGCATTATTGAT
>CAYUYL010000102.1:0-8456 GCA_964449195.1 uncultured Filomicrobium sp. | reverse complement strand
CACCAAGAAGAATACCCCTTTTGTTGCGTTTTTTCCGCCGTTTCGGCTTGCCTTGAGATTGCAGTTTGCGTGGCTTCATGGGCCTGTGAGACTGCATAGGTCTGTGTGGCTGCATAGGCTTGTGGGGCTGCATAGGCTTGTGGGGCTGCTGCATGGGCCTCAATTTCCAAAATAGATCGACTGCTCACTTGCTCTCAATTGAGAGTATTGCGGAAGAAGCAAGCGGCATAACAAAGATCGCGCGAACAATGCTGATGGATATACTTTAACATGTAATATGGCGCAACGCTGGCAAAATACATCAACGATACACAATTGAATTATATGTATTAATATATTTTTACAGTTTCAGCAGTGAAAGCTCTCTAAAAAAGATGTGATATGAGCACGTTTCGGGTCGCACTGTTTTCTGCGCTTGCGTAGTTTGGGCTGGCATGAACAAACGGAGCGTGTTCCATGTTAAAAGCCGCTGAAAAACAGATCTCTACGGTAGAGTGTGGCGCTGATTATGACGCTGTGCGCAAGGCAATTACATTTCTTACTGACAATTGGACGCATCAGCCCAGCCTCGAGGAGCTTGCCGCGCATCTGGATATGAGCGCTGCACACTGCCAGAAGCTGTTCAAGCGCTGGTGCGGCCTGAGCCCGAAGGCATTTGTGCAGGCCATTACTCTAGATAATGCCCGCGGTCTGCTGACAGGGTCGGGCAGCGTGCTTGACTGTGCCTATGAACTCGGGCTGTCAGGCGGCGGACGGCTTTATGATTTGTTTGTTGATCACGAAGCCATGACGCCGGGTGATTACAAGCGCCGCGGTGCCGGTGTTGATATGGCCTATGGCTTTCATTCTTCGCCATTTGGTGACACCTTGATTTTGGCGACAGACCGCGGCGTTGCCGGCCTTGCTTTTGTCAATGATGATGCAGGCCAGACGCGCGAACAAACGCTCGGCGATATGATGCAGCGCTGGCCTGCGGCCACATATAGAGAGGCGCCGGGCAAAACAGCACCACTGATACAGCATATTTTTGATATTGACGACTGGACGCGGGAGCAGCCCGTGCGGCTTGTTCTGATCGGAACTGACTTCGAAGTCCGCGTCTGGGAAGCTTTGCTGAAGATCCCCATGGGACGTGCAGTCAGTTACACAGATGTCGCCAAGCATATTGGCAGGCCCAAGGCGTCGCGTGCCGTGGGGTCTGCCGTTGGGCGGAACCCGATTTCGTTCGTGGTGCCCTGTCACCGCGTGTTGCGCACAGACGGTTCGCTTGGAGGATATCACTGGGGGCTGACGCGCAAACGGGCGATGATCGGCTGGGAAACCGGCCGGACCAGCACTTCAGGCTGATAAGGTACAAAGCAGGTTCATCTTTAAACGGTACGGTAACGGCGTTGTTTTTACATTTTTACGTGTAGGCTATTGTTTTTACGTCTTGTTTCCGCTTGAATTGATGGCCAATCTGCACATGTAAACAGTCACATCTGCTGTGCACTCCGGATCTTGCTGCAAAGGACTGCGTTATGAATACCCAATCCCCGAACGCAAATTTTTCGTTGTCTCAAATTCCGTTGTTAGGCGCGCTTTCGGGCTTTGGCGGTATTCTTGTGGTGATTGTCCTGGCCATCATCTGGATGGGTATTTACCGTATTGATGCAGGCCACGTCGGGATTGTGAAACGTTTTGGTAACGTGATCGCCGTGGTCGACCCTGGCTTACACGTGAAAATTCCATACGCCGACACCGTCGAAGAAATGGAAGTGCGTGAGCGTGCCTTTGAAATGCAGCTTGCAGCTGCTTCACAAGACCCGCTTGAGATCCCGGTCACGGTGACCGTCAACTGGCTGGTCAAACGCCAGGAGGTCAAGGATTTATATATCCAATTCGGATCGCTGGAACAGTTCGAGGCGCGCATTATCCGCCCGCGTCTCAACGATGCTGTCAAGGGCGTCACGAGCCGCTACACCGTTAATGATCTGTTGCGTAAGCGTTCTGAGTATCGTGATCTTTCACAAAAACAATTCGTCAGCCGTATGCCGGACAATATTGAAGTGACAGGCTTTTCTATTGTTGATGTTGGTTTTCCGCCGGAATACACAAAAGCAATTCGTGCCAAGCAGGTTGCGCGTGAGCAGGCGGAGACCGAAAAATTCGTTCTTGAGCGTCAACGTCTGACGAGCGCGCAAATCACTCAGTCAGCGGAAGCGCAGCGGGATGCCGATAAGGCACGTGCTGATGGCAAGGCCTACGAAATCAAGGTTCAGGGGCAGGCCCAGGCGGAGGCCATACGCATTATGGGCGAGGCATTGGCCAAGCATCCAGTCGTGGTGGACTATAAAAAAGTCGAACGCTGGGGAGGAACATTCCCAACAACATTTATGGGCGGTGAAAGCGCTTCAAAAGTCTTGTGGTCGCTGCCGGGAACAGCAGGAGCTGCACCCAGGAACTGATGAGGCAACATTTCCCAGCTATTCTTTTTTTAAATGACTTAAGTGTGTGTCTGCGTTGTCAGGCTATCGCTGATGGACTGCAGCCAAGGGCTGGATAAAGGTCTTGATTCAGGCCTCGCCCTTTGCGGGAATGTAGCCGACGAACGGCAGTTGCCGGTATTGATAGCTTTTATCCATGCCATAACCGACGACAAAGAGATCGGGACATTCGAAGGCTATGAAATCCGCTTCGATCGGAACGGCACGCTTATGCGGCTTGTTGAGCAAGACGCAGCTTAAAACGCAGCGTGCCTGACGTTTCATAAGTGATGTTTTCGCAAAATGCAGCGTTCGTCCCGATTCGAGGATATCGTCCACCAGGACAATGTCACGGCCTGCAATATCAATGTCGATGTCACGAACAATATCAACACGCCCTGAAGAGGTTGTCGACTTACGATAACTGGACAGCGTTATAAAATCGACCTGTGGCGAAAACCCCGCCGTATGCAGAGCTCTGATAAGGTCTGCGGCAAAAATAAAGCTGCCTTTCAGAATAGCGATAACAAGGGCTTCCCGCAGGTCTGATGAGGCGATTTCCTTGGCAAGCTCCTGGATGCGCTGCTGGACCTCATCGGCAGTAAAAACAACTTCAATACGATTAAGCTCGTTGTTCGTGCCGTTGTTATCATCTGTCATGTCAGACTTCAGCGCCTCTTATATATCATTTCATGTATACTTAAGATCATTGCGCAGAAATGCTAAAAGCCGGTTTAAGATCCCAGAATATTCCAGAGCCTGCTCATGTTCACCACGTAAAGAGGGCGAAAGCCGGTTTTCAGGCTTTGGACATCCGTATTTTATGCGCACATGCACCAGCACAACCATGATAGCAGCCTTGTATTTTCGTTTCCAGAAGACAATGCAATTTCGCCAAAACGAAGTTGGTGTGATAATGTCACTGGCCCATGAGGCATTTTATTCAGTCATATCCACTCTCATTCCGATGCCACATTATTTCTGAATTATTTTGCAATACGCAAATATCGAGTCGTATAAAAGACCACCACCACTGGTAACTTTGTGCTGCAAAAGCACCTCAAAGGAGATATATACCCCGTGATACGTCTGGAGAACGTCGCGCTGAGTTATGGTGCCGGAATTGATATCTTGCGCGGTGTAAACTTCCACCTGCGTCCCGGCTCCTTTCATTTTCTTACAGGGCCTTCAGGCAGTGGTAAGACGACATTAATGCGTCTCATGTTTCTCTCCCTTGAGCCGACCGGTGGACGGATGGAGGTGTTTAATCATGAGGTTGAAAATATCTATGCAGCAAACCGGGCAAAGCTCAGGGGACGTATTGGGATCGTATTTCAGGACTTTCGCCTACTTGATCATTTGACAACCTGGCAAAATGTTGCTCTGCCATTGCGCGTCAGCGGCAAGAAGGTATCTGAGTATAAGGAAGACGTGACAGATCTCCTCACATGGGTTGGGCTTGGTGACCGTATGCACCAGTATCCGTCTTTTCTGTCTGGAGGAGAAAAGCAGCGTGCTGCAATCGCCCGCGCCGTGATCAATAAGCCGGATTTGCTGCTTGCGGATGAACCGACTGGAAGTGTTGACCCTAAAATGGCGCATCGCCTGCTCAAATTGTTTGTTGAGCTTAACCGCCTGGGAACCTCCGTTGTCATCGCAACGCACGATGAACACTTAATGCGCCACTATCAAGACATGTGTAAACATAAGGCGCCAATATTGGAGCTTCACGAGGGACATGTCAGCATCGTTTGACGATAAACCAACTGGCAGGCCGCTTCCGCAACCAACGTTGATGCACGATCCTCTGAATGGGAGTGTGCGAACGGGTAGCTTTGCGCCATCTCCAGCTTACGAGCCTGGAAGGGAGCAGGCAAATGCGCCGATCGTCAGAGCAGATTCGGTGACAGGCAAATCACTGACGCTTGTGATCGCCATCATGTGCTTTCTGGCCTGCCTCACAGCAGGCGCCGTTTATATGATCAATAAGTCTGCATCAGCGTGGTTGCGCAATATTGCGACGGAAATTACAATCCAAATCGAGCCGTCCGAAAAGGTTGAAGACACTGATCGCATGGCACGGGCGGTTGAAGAATTTCTGCAACGCAGGCCTGGTATTGTCAGGACACGTGTCATGGGCATGTCGGAATCGGCGCAGCTGCTAGAGCCCTGGCTTGGTGTTAACGCCGAAATTCTATCATCACTGCCGGTTCCAAGGCTGATTGCTGTGGAGCTTGACCGTAATGCAGGACCGGATTTATCAAAGCTTAAGATTGATCTGGAAAGCCGTTTCCCCAAAGCCGTGCTTGACGATCATCGCCAGTGGCAAAATCAAATACGCACGGTTACACGTTCATTTGCGCTGGGCGGTATCGCTATTCTTCTGCTGGTGGGGGCGGCAACGACTGCGATTATTATATCCGCAACGCGCAGTGCGATGGCGTCTAACCACGAGATTGTCGAAGTTCTTGATTTTGTCGGCGCAACGGATCGTTTTATTGCGCGCGAGTTTGAGAAGCATTTTTTGAGGCTTGGAATTCGTGCCAGCATTGTTGGTGCCCTTTGTGCGATGGCAGTCTTCTTTCTAATGCCCTCGATCATGAAGTTTCTTGGTGGTGGAACAGTAACACTTGCGGAATTGCAACGCCTTGTTGGCACGGGTATATTGGATATACCTGGCTACATCTTACTTGCGATTGTTGTTGTTGTCATCGCAGCACTGTGCATGCTGACGTCCCGATTCGGCGTGTTCCGCATTTTAAATAACCGCTAGCTTCTTGCGGCCATAGCATTTCCCCAGCAAATATCAGTCCGTTATTTGCGGATTGGAAGGGATCTATAAGGATACCAACAGTTAAAGAGGATTGCAGGAACGGCAAGTTCAGATCAGAACTTAACTTCCCTGGCTTTGCTGCTCCACAAATATTATGAGCGCTGGGTATGCAGCTTACAGTGGCAATAGTAATGCAAGGCGAGCCGGGGTGGTTCTAAAAACGAAGTATAAGGCTTTGAGAAATTGGGTGTTCGGCGCGATCGTCACGCTGATGGCGCTTCTCGTGATAGGCTTCTTCGTATTTGCCACCATTGTTGCAGGAACAACACAGGACGTCCCGGAGCGTGCAGACGGTATTGTGGTGCTGACTGGCGGATCAGAAAGAATTGCGGCAGCAGCAAGACTTTTGCGCAACAGGCGTGCCAAATGGCTGCTGATTTCCGGCGTTAACAAAAATACGTCCGAGGCTGACATCTTGCGCCTCTCAAAACTCGACCGCCGGTTGTTTGCATGTTGTGTTACGCTTGGGTACATTGCCCAGGATACGAAAGGCAATGCGCTTGAAGCGCGGGCATGGCAACGCGGGAATAGACTAAACAGTCTTATCATTGTGACAGCGGCGTATCATATGCCGCGCAGTATGGTTGAATTATCCCTTCAAATGCCAAAGATAAAGCTTGTCCCATACAGTGTTGTGCCCAAACGGTTTCGCGGTCAGCCTTGGTGGTTAAAACCGGCAAATGCGCAGTTCCTGGCGCGTGAATATATCAAATTCTTACCGGCTGCTGCACAATTCGCTGTGTCAAGGCTTCTTAAGTTTACAGAACCAAACGCAGAAGACGGCACAGGCCTTTCCCCAGCCCACCATGCCGCAACTGCTTCCTGAAACGAAACAAACGAGAACAAAAGAAGATCATTTGTTGACAGGTATCATTTCAGGACTTATTTTTCTTAAGTCGTTTATCCAAATGTAGTGTCCAGCACGTTATGCAGCAGCCCCATCCGTTTGAAGTCTCGCCTATTGCGCAGCAGATCTGGCAAAGCAAATATCGTTTCTCCGGGCAATCCACAGGCCCTGCTGATCACGGTATCGGCGATACGTGGTCGCGCCTTGCGCGTGCGGTTGCAATGGCAGAAAATGGCGGCGGGGCTGCACAAGCGGAGTGGTGCCGGCGTTTTGAAGATAGTCTTCAAGATTTTATTTTTCTGCCTGCCGGGCGTATCATCGCCGGTGCCGGAACAGAGCGTAACGTGACATTGTTTAATTGTTTTGTCATGGATCGCATTGACGATAATCTTTCCGCGATTTTTAACAGTGTCAGGGATGCTGCATTGGTGATGCAGCAGGGAGGTGGCATAGGGCATGATTTCTCGACTTTGCGGCCCGCGGGGGCGCCCGTTGTTCGCGCAGGCGTGGATGCCGCCGGACCAGTGAGCTTTATGCAGGTTTGGGACGCTATGTGCCAAACAATTATGTCGGCCGGTGCACGCCGCGGAGCGATGATGGGCACCATGCGTTGCGATCACCCTGACATCGAAGCGTTTATTGATGCCAAATCCGAGGCAGACAAACTCAAAAATTTTAATCTCTCTGTTCTCGTCAGTGACGCCTTTGTTTCAGCTGTCCGTCAAGATCTCGACTGGGATCTGGTCTTCGATGGTCAAGTCTATCGCTCATTGCCGGCACGGCAGTTGTGGGACCGTATAATGCAAGCAACCTATGCGTATGCCGAGCCTGGTGTTATTTTTATCGATCGTATCAATGCCTCGAATAACCTGGCCTATTGCGAGACGATTGCATGCACAAATCCGTGTGGTGAACAACCGCTGCCGCCAAATGGTGCTTGTGTCCTGGGGTCAATTAACTTGCCGCGATTGGTATCTGAACCTTTCCATGAGATGGCGGATCTAGATACCGGGCGCCTTGAGGAGGCAGTCCATACGGCTGTGCGCTTTTTGGACAACGTTGTGACGATGTCCCAATATCCATTGCCGGCACAAAAAAATGAAGCCTTTGCAAAGCGGCGCATCGGGCTCGGCATTACAGGTCTTGCTGACGCACTGGTTATGTGCGGCCGTCATTATGCTGAGCCTGCGGCCCTGGAACTTGCGCGCAGCTGGATGCGGACAATACAGCGTGCCGCCTATCTTGCAAGCAGTGAACTGGCGCGCGAAAAGGGAAGCTTTCCTCTTTTAGATAAGGCGCAGCATCTGACCCGCCCCAATGTTGAGCGTCTCGGTCAGGATGTTGCGCAAGCCATTGAACGTGACGGCATACGTAATGGCTGCCTGACGTCGATTGCGCCAACCGGTACAATTTCTTTGCTCGCGGGCAACGTTTCAAGCGGCATCGAGCCTATTTTTGCAACGCAATACCAAAGGCATGTTCTGGGGCCTGACGGTACCAAGCGCACAGAACAGGTTCAAGATTATGCGTTTATGCTGTACCAGCGAGAATTTGGAGAACATGCTGAGTTATCGCAGACATTTGTGACAGTTGATGAGTTGCCCCCCGAAGCGCATCTTTCGATGCAGGCTGCTGTTCAGCCTTTTGTCGACAGCGCGATTTCAAAAACCATCAATTGCCCTGCGGATCTGCCGTTCGATGACTTTAAGTCGATTTATCTTGATGCTTATGATATCGGCCTCAAAGGCTGTACCACCTATCGCCCGAATGATATCAGGGGCGCTGTTCTGACATCTGATTCAAAGCAGGCAGACGCCGCGAAATCCGGTGCCAGCACAATCAATATCAAGGTGTCTCGGGCATCAGCCGACGCAGATCATTCGGCCTTGCAGTCTGGCAGCCATACGATGCGCAATCAAAGTGAAGCGCGTCAAGGACGCTTGAATAGGAAAGATGGGACGGCCTATGCGAGAGGAAGGACAACAACCCTTTCTAAAATGCAGTCACCATCGGAAAATGCGCATGCTGTCAGCGCCCCTCCAAGCGGTATGATGATGGCGCACGCATGCCCCCAGTGTGGGGCATCCGAAGATTTTCGGCCTTTGGAAGGCTGTTGGACCTGTTGGAAGTGCAGTTATTCGCAATGTTTTTGAAGGCTTTGCGCGTCAGTTTTCGTTATATTGCTGGTCTTGTCCCTGTCTAATTGGGGTAATCCCAACGTTCGTGTCACCAGGGGCAATAAGGATTTTATGGGCAGTTCTGGATTTGGTCGATGACGGCTTTTACGATGCTGTCGATGAGGTTGGGGTCT
>CAYUYL010000101.1:0-8471 GCA_964449195.1 uncultured Filomicrobium sp. | reverse complement strand
GTGTAGGAATTGCGGAACGGTTCGCCATAGCGGTCAATCGCAGAATAATCCTGATTGATACTTTGAATGGCCTGAAACCCAAGCACACGGCCGCTGCCGGTGACCAACATCAGCGGTGCTTGCGCTGTCGCTAATCGCGACAGGGTATCGAGCGCCTCCATGCCTCCCCATTCTTTGGGGAACAGCACACCGCGGATTGTCACGGAATGAGATTTCGGGCCGGTGGCATGCATGGGATTGAGGGTATTGGCGACTTCAAGCTCGGCCCAGGAGGTATCGAGGTTTTGGCCGAGATCTTCATACATAAACCCTGCCGCACGAAATGCGACAGGACCCAGCTGCATCGGCGTGGGGCCTTCCGGTTGTCCGTTGCTCATGTCCAGCCTCCGTCGCCGATTTGATCCTGGACGGCCTGGCGGACGCGAGTGCCAGCGAGCTTGGCAATATCGTCGGCGCTTGCATTGGTCTGCGCGTTGACCGTCACAGATACATTTACCGGGCCGCTTGGGCCTACGGAGGCGGCGGGACCCGTACGCCGTGCAATCCCTGTCATGCTTGCCGAAGGCGCCCCGATGGCCGCTGTGGCGGCAGTCGCGCGGCGCATGGCGTCCACCATCGGCGATGGCGTCATGCCGCGCGCGATCTCTTTCATGAGACCATGACGGTGAATACCGCGCAATGGCCCTTCCTTGGCGGGCGATTGCGGCACATGATTACGGATTCGTGTTGCTGCCTCACGCATGGCGCTGACCGGCGCATCGATGTTGCTGCGCATGCCGCGCGCCAAAGACTGCATAATCTTGGCACCTGAGCTTGTCAGATCAATGCTATTAGCGATTGACTCGATCTGCGATTTGGCAGAGCGCACAGACGCGACGGCCGCATCAGAGTCCGTCTGCACCTGGCGCATTTTCGCCGACGCCGGAACAACACTGGCACTGTTCTTGGCAATCTCTGCCGTCTTAGGTCCGGACGCTGCTTTTTTGACCAGAGCAGCCGATGTTGGGATGTTGAGCTTCTTAGGCTCATTTGCACCAAACAGCCACTTAACCCAGCCCGGGGCCTCGATGCCGAACAAGTTCCCCACGGATGCGGCCAGCTCACCCATGTACTGCACGATTTGGCCCAGCTTTTCAAAGGGCAATGCCAGAGCGGATCCGACAGTCTTGCCCCATGAGCGCCATTTCTCGCCGGATTCGTCGAGCGGTCCTAACATCCGAGAAATCATATCGAAGACCTTGCCGAACGCGTTCGCAATACCTTCGACAACCGGCTGTGCCGGTCCGAGCGATTCCATAAAGCCTGCGCCAAGGCTTGTGAAGAATTCTCCCAAGCCGCGCCAGTTGTTGTACAGAAACGTTGCAGCGCCTCCGATGGCAGCACCGATGACGGTGAACTTGCCGATAAAGCGCAAAGCGCTCACCACACCGCCGAGAACGCCTTTAAAGCGTGTCCATGGCGCAATGACTGCGCCCATTGCACCAGCACGCGTGAGATTGCCTGCGGCCATTTCCATGGACATGAGCTTGTGCTGTACGCGTGCCCTGCCTATGGCGCCGCTCAGTGCTGTCCAGCCTGCCACCAGAGGCGCAACTGCCAGGCCGGTGAGAGACACGCGGCTCATGGCCAGCAATGAAAGGCCTGCGAGCTTGGCAACACCACCCACAACACTGACACCGGCCGCCACACCCGACAGCAGCATGCCCAGCGGGCCGAGCACGCCAAGCGTAAGGGTTGCGGCACCTGCAAACTTCAGCAGGCCTGGGGCTGCTTCGCTCATACGGTCGACAGTGTCGCCGAGTTTGCCAATCAGGTTCACAAGATCCTGAAGCAGTCCGGCTTTTTCGATGGCCCGTGAAAAGTAATCGAGCTTCGAGACCAACTTATCGACGGATCCGGAAAACCCCTGCATAAAGATCTTCATACGCCGCTCCGTGGCACCGAAGGCCAGATCGTTGATCTTTTTGAGCTTGTCCGAATAAATCTCCCAGCCTTTGCTGAGCGCAATGGCCTGCGGTGAGCGGCGCACGCCAAAGATCGCTGCCTGTTGCGCAAGATCCGCCTTGGCAAGCTTGGTGAAGATGGCGTCCAGATTGATATTATCGACGGCCGTGTTGAGGTGTGCGTCAATCGCGGACACCAAATTGTCCATGCCCGCATCGCTGGGCCGGATGTTCATGGCTTGAGAGAGTTTGGCGATCAGATGCTCTCTAAATTGATCGACATTGCCGGCGTTCTGGCCTGACATTGCATCCTGCAGGGCGGCCTCCGTGCCCTTGCCCAGCGTGCCGAAGTTGGCCTCAAGATGATCCCGCAGCAACGTGTGATCGCGGGCCTTGGCAGAATTAAACTTGAAGATTTGGCCGACATCGATGTCGAGGGCCTTCAAGGCCGCACGGGCTTCTTTGGTTGGCTTGCGCAAACGGATCAACATCGTGCGCAGGGCAGAGCCGCCCTTTTCGCCCTTAAAACCGTTATCGGCCAGCGTGCCGACCATGGCAACCAGGCGCTCCAAAGGCATGCCCAGCGCCCGCGCAACGGGCGTTGCGTACTGCATCGCGAGTGTTTGTTCGCCCCAGGTCTGGTTTGCACTTGATGCGCCGACAGACATAAGATCCAGCACTTCCCTGACGCGTTTGGCATAGACTTGCGGATCTGAGATCTTGCCATAATAAGCGGCAACGATATCGGTGACATCCGCACCGGTTTTGCCGACGCTTTGATTGGATGCAATAGCACCGCGCACCAGATCTTCCAGGGCAGCTGTTGTTGCCTCGGCTGAGTTGCCTGCCGTGATGTATTCCAAGGCGCCCTTGGCGATTTCCTGGCGGGTTTTGGGATAGACTTTTGCTATACTTGCAATCCGCTCCTCTAAAGTCGCCACTTGCTCTTCGGTCATTTCGCCGGTGGCGGCAATCATGCGCAGCGACTTATCGAACTTATAGGCATTCCGCAGCATCACACCGCCCATTAGGGCTGCCGGTGCGCTTAGTCCGCTTGCAGCTGTGGATGCATTACGTTGGATCTTACGCGTTGTCCTCTGAATGGAGGCACCAACAGACGAGATCCCGCTGCCTGCGGCTTTCATGGCGCCGAGAGATCTGGCGATACGCTTTGCCGGACCGGAAGCCCGGTCCAGCAGGCTGATCACCAGTTTTGAGGTGAGGGTTGCCATCGACTTTAGTCCTCAAGTTGGGCGGCTGCGTCCCGGCGCATGGCCATGCATTCGCTATAATGTTCAATCGCATCGTCAATGCGCATGGCATCGATGTCCTGCAGCGGCGTGCTCATATCGCGGGCCAGCGCTATTGAGATGCGGATCCATAGTTGGCGATCACTGATTGGGCGATCTCGATCACTTCGGCCCGTGCCAGCCCCGCGGCCGTCGGCCCTGAATTTGGCGACCGCGGTGTCAACAAAGGGGCAAGCCACGCCTCAAGCCGATGAAAATCATACGGGTGCATTTTGAGAAACACATCGCGCGGCGCCCCCGACATGCCCGCAAAGATCGCGATGGATTGGTCGATCTGCAGCGTGTGCTTGGCTGCAGCCTTGGTGTCTTTGATGGTCGGATAGCGGAACGGCAGCTGCTCATAAGTTCGGCCATCGGCTTCAATGGGCACATTGAACACAAACGTCCGCCCTTCGGTGTCGGCGTTCCTGTCGCCCGCCTGTTCGGCGGCCAACAGCCGGTAGCGCTGAAGCTCCGCCTCATAGAATTTGAGGATATCCTCGAGATCGTTGGGATGCATGGCGGATTCGATCTTTTGGGGGACAAGCCCAGAAAGGCCTGCCAGCATCTGCACACCGCCGCCGATTTCGTCTTGCTTAGAAAACTCCCATTCCTGCCACAGCCGCACATCGGCCATGGTCCAGGGGCGGGTGTAAATCTGCGCCACCGGCGGATCGAGAGCCTCCATGGGAACGGCAAGCACAAAATCCTGCCCGCCCTCTTGAGGTTCCGTAAAGCGTGTGCCGCCTGGTTTGGCGGCATGCATGCCTGCGCCGAATGCCGATGGTGGTGGTGCTGTTGCCGAATGTCTGGTCATAAATTACGTCCCCCGCATAAATTTGTTGCCGCCCTAAAGCGGCGTTTGAAACGCGCGTTTAGGCGTTTAGCAGTGCGCGCTGAATATCGTCGGTGGGGCTTTCGCCACCGGCGCTGAAGGTGAAGGGTGTGAGCTCGTAGACAAGCTCGCCATCGATTTCGAGGCGGGTTTCACGGGGGCAGATTTCATAGTTGATCTCGGGGAGATCACCACCCTTAAAATCACCTGGATCCATCTTCTTGATAAACCCTTTGATGGTGCAGACACCGGAATGCGTGACACCGTCCTCGCAATCGATCAGAGCCGATGTCAGCAGGAACGTGTTGACGGCACCGGCGCCGAACTTCACACCGACTTTCTTGAGCATGTCCGGCCGGAAGCCCAAAAACTTGATGTTGGATTCCTGCTTGGCAAAGCCGGTGACGACATCGATCTTGCCGATCATACCGGCGGCCTGCACATCGTCGGTTTCAAGCTCGAGGCTCGGTAGGGTGTACTCCAGCGCATCACCGATGTAATTGTCGCCATCGACGTGCACGCCGATGGCCCGCATAACGTACTTGGCATATTTGGGGGCAACTGCCATTGTCTATATCCTCCAATGTCAATGGATGGGTTTAGGTTGAGAGCGCGCCTTCGGTGATAGAATTGTTCACGCGATCAATCAGCAGCTCATAGGCCGGCGGATAATCGTAGGCATCGACCTTGATGTCTTCCATCGGCGGCGGCGTTTCATAGGCGAGATCGAGCACCACCTTGCCGGCCTTGAGCATCTCTTTGGTGTTCTTTTCCGGATCGAATTTTGTGACAAAATCCGGATAGACAAAATCCTGACCGGCAAGCGAGCGCATAAAGCCGCGAATATCGGCCTCGAGGAACTTGAGGTTGGCCTCGGTCATTGCCCTGTCGACGTAGATGCGTACGGCATCCTCGATGGCCTCGTTAATAAAATCCCGTGCACGTCGCTGCGACAGGAATTTGTTGGCAAGCGAGCGGTTGCCCCACGTCAAAAACCCTTCGCCAAAGTTGACGACCGTCGAGACGCAGTTTTCGTTGAGATAGTTGGTTTGATTGCCGTAGGTAATCGGCCGGTTGGTGTTGTCGACGCCGTGGATCGGCTCGTTCGACACGGACTTGAAAAAGCCGATTTGATGATCGACACGCGCCTGCACGCCCGCAAACATCGCCGATGCCGGATAGGGAACATAAAAGTTCTGATCTGTGCTGTCCCAGGCGAGCACCTGCGGATCGACCATCATCAGGCGGTCGGAGCCGTATTTGGCGCGAGTGACAACAGCATCGCTGTCAGTCGTGTTCGGTCCGTCGATAAAGCCGACGGCCTTGTATTCCTCGAGGAGCGGCACCAGTTCGTGCGCCACAGGATTACCAACGGCGCCAACACTGGCCTCAGCCGTTGCCCCAGAACCGCCGCCATCGGGATCGATAATCGTGATCGTCGGCGCCGAGGTAAAACCGAAGCCCGGCAAAAAAGGAATAATCGAGGTGACTTTGCCGCCTTCCACGTTGACGCGCAGCTCGGCTGCCGCCCCGCCACCACCGGACCAGGTGGCAAAGGTGTTTTCGCCATAGCCGGTGCCCTCTGTGAGCACATTGATGGCACTGATGCCGTCGGTTGCCAACGCATCCGTAAAGCCCGGCACACAGAACAGCCGCGGGCGGAGTTTTTTGCCATAGTCAGAGTCGACTTTCTTGGCCGCATGCACACCGGTTAATGCCGACGCACTACCAACATGATGGGAGAGCTGCACGTTCGGGTCGGCATCTTTGGGTACGATGTTCACAAAGATATAGGCGCCGAGGTAACTGTTGAGCCCGCCCTGACGCCAGATGTTGGTCAGCTGCTCGGGGATCGTTCCGGCGCTCCCTAAGCGCTCGGCCAGAGAGCGATTGGAGGGATAAAACAGGAAGGGCTGGTTTTCAGCGAAGATTGCCTCATCGGCCTCAGGCGCGGTGCCCTGCAGCCAGATAACCGCCGATTGCGGTGTTTGAAAGAGCGGGCGCTCATGGCCGTGATCAATTACGCGCGGGCCGTGGTGGAACTGGATCGACATGCATGTCTCCCTTGTGGTGTTGCCGCGGCGGGCCGCGCATTAAAAAAGGCCTCTGCGTTTCAGTTGCAGAGGCCTTGAATTCAAGTGTTCAGTCGATGTGTCGACAGTGTAGTTACGCTGTGACTACGGCCAGTTCGCCGTCACGTCATAGGCTTCCAATTCTTGCGCCGTTCGCGATGCATCCATGATGTAGCTTTTGTGCGCCAGATAGGCATTGACGATGGCGTCTTTGGCTGCTGCAACACCCACAGCCACCATCACGATCTCGGTGTGAGACAGTTGAATGGGAGAGCTTTCGCCTTTGGGGTAATAGCTGCGCGGGTTCGGCATACTGTCCGCAGGCAAGATACCAGTGGCAATTTGAGAAACAATCTGCGCCAGGCCGGCAAGGTTTTCGCGTGTTTCAGCGTCGATGCCATAACTGTATGTTCCGGCACTTGTCGTGATTGTCGCAAATCCGGTTGCCAGTAATTTTTCGGCATGCGCCCATGCAGCTTGTTTTAACGGCGCTCTCATCCTCTCAACATCGAGCTGGATGACATGATCGACGGGGGCCGTCCACGCCTCACGAAACAGACGCCCTGAGGGCGGGTGCGTTAAGGATCCGGTTTGATAGGACTGTCCGTCGATTATGATTTGATTTGTCATGCTGCCACCTTCATATCCGAGAGCTTCCAGGAATTGCGCGTTGACCGATCAGGCAAGGCGCTTTTCTTGACGATTGCAAATTGACGTTGATTGTGTTGCCGCCCCCAAACTGCAACCGGAATATCCTTGCAAATCGTGTATTCAATCGCCTGCTCGTATGTCAGCGGGCCTTCGGTTTGAAGGTGGGCGCGGCGATTATCAACAATACATTCATGTTCAATTGGGCCGTTTTTCGCGCGCCACTCAGGAGCGTTTTGATATGTAACAACAGCAGATTCACCAGATTTTGCTATGAGCAGGATTTTTTGCTCAAGCACCGCCGAAAGCGGCGGATGAATGCCGCCATGCATTAGTTCTGCAATAAAGCGTGGAGAGGGATGTAGGACTGCACACGGAGCTTCAAGGTCATAGGGCGGCGTAAATGGGATGCAATGATCAACCTGCACAGGCTTAAGCTTATGGCGTGACGCCTCGATGCGTTGCCAATGGTGCGTCCCCGCCTCCCAATATTTCTGCCAAACGTGTTTGTAGTCTAGAAAGTTTGCAAGCTGATCTGATGTGAGATAATTTTTAATATTCATGCAAGATCTCCAAAAACCTGCATTGCAGTCACGCAATCAACCGTAGCTGTATTGTAACCTGTTACCATCCGCAAAACTGTGGTTGTGGGCGGATTGCCGCCATGCACATGCGCTCCAAAGCCATAAAATCCTGCCCCGCTATCTCTCTCAGAATTGCCATTCCATGAATAATCATCATTAGCCATTGCTGCCGATAAGTTGTAACCATAATCGCCTGGGCCGTAATCTGTATAAGATCCAATACCGAAATCATCTTGGGCGGATATTGTTCCCGTTCCATCCAGGCTAGACCAAGACTTGGCCGTTCCATTAAACAGCACATCTTGCGAAACTTCTTGCGAAACTTCTTGCGAAACTTCTTGGCCGCCATTCGCATTTTTTATTGAAGATACGTTAATGCTGCTCATACGAGATCTCCATGAAAATTGGCGCAAACATAATTGACATCCACCGCCCCGTCTGCGCTACCATACCATGCATAGAGCCTAGAAACGGCCTCGGTGCCTGCACCGTTCTGCGGTTGATCGTGGCCGATTTTCATTATTCAACCCACCCGTAAAGCTTAATGGTACCACTTTCAATGTTGCCGCTGGATGCGAAAAACTGCATTCCGTCAACCGTTGTCACATCTTTGTAAACACCGCCAATATGAAATGCGTAATGGAAACCAGATGAGTTTTCTATTGCTGACTCTCCAGTCATGGTTTGATATTTCGACGCTGCGGGATTTATCACCCGCAAGTTAATGTCGGCCATTTCATTTGTGTCTGATCCGTGGTCGCCAACAACAATCCGCATAGACGTTTGATTGGATACAGCGCCGTTTGCCACTGCGGAGCTATCAATTCTCATGCCATAGTAGCCGCTATCATACGACGCGGAAGACAGCCAAGTTGATCCTCCATCGTTAGAAAATCGCGCTCTAAGCGATGCTGCATCCGTAGCCAAAACAATGTTTGAAATAACAAATTCATACTTAAAATAACCAGAAGGCAGCACAAAATCTAACGACGCGTCACCGCTCGCCGTCTGCGTTTCGATTAAATGCAGCCCGCTAATGGTCCGCGTTGTGTTCAAATCTTCGACCTTAGAAACTTTTAATTTTGACATTAGGCGAGGTC
>CAYUYL010000100.1:0-8806 GCA_964449195.1 uncultured Filomicrobium sp. | reverse complement strand
GCGGCGCATTGTGAAAGGCTGAAATCTAAGAATAATTTACCGGACGGACTCTAAGGATTTGTTGATGCGCACAGCATTTGAATTAAGGAAATGGGATTTCTCAAGCCCAGCCATCTCTTCGATTTCGCTGACAGTCACCAGATACTTTGTTTCTGTCATTGCAACGGCTTCCTACTGGCTTTTGGCATAGAACCAATTTGGGGCATGCAAAACGTATTCATAACAAAGAGCATGCTCTGCAAAAACTGAGTATAAACTGCCTCTGAAATCAGCTTTGCGCGCACAGGCATTCGTCAAAGACTTCTCGTGAATTGTCGAATCAGTAATTGTCTAAAAAGAAATATTGCGCGGACAAAGGCCGAACATGAGCGGAATACAACACGTTCGAGATCCGCTCCATAATATCATCGAATTCGGAACTTCCGAGTTTGAACAGGTTATGTGGCGTGTTGTTCAGACAAGTACATTTCAAAGGTTGCGGCGTGTGAAGCAGCTCGGGCTTTCCGAGTTCGTCTATCCGGGCGCGACGCACTCCCGGTTTGCTCACAGTCTGGGCGTTTTTCATACTGCAAGGCGCCTGATGAAGATTGTCGAACAGACCAACGATTACAACGAGGCTAAAGCCCGCCATGCCTTGGCGGCAGCGCTCGTGCACGACATCGGCCACGGCCCGTTCAGCCATGCTTTTGAAGAGGTCGGCAGGAGGCTGGATTTATCAATAGCGGATCATGAAGAAACCAGCGTCCAACTGATCCGTAACGGTGAAATTGGCGAGGTTTTGAACAACTTTGACAGGGGCTTTGCAAACGGTGTTGCAAGCATCATAGAGGCTGATTCAGACAGTATTTACAGTGCCGTTGTCTCAAGCCAGTTTGATGCCGACCGTATCGACTATATGCAGCGTGACCGATTGATGACCGGTGCGCATCATGGCGCTATCGATTTCGAATGGCTGATGGCCAATCTCGAAGTTGCAAGCGTGCCCTATGGCTCGGACGATGAAAAAATCGATGACGTTCAAACGTTTGTTCTGGGCTCAAAGGCTGTTTACGCGGCTGAAACTTACGTTTTAGGACTATTCCAACTCTACCCCACCGTTTACTTGCATAAGACAACGCGGGGAGCTGAAAAGGTCTTGGCGGAACTCCTGCTACGCGTTATTGATCTGGGGAAAGATAAGGCCTGGAAGCGTACCGGACTGCCTCACAAGCATCCTTTATTGGCATTTGCCAGGAATCAAAATAGTTTGAACCATGTCATCTTGCTTGATGATTTTGTGATTTCGGGAGCGCTTGACTTCCTTACAACCGCAGATGATGAGGTTGTCAAAGATCTGGCATTACGGCTTCGTGACCGCCGACTTTACAAATGTATCGATGTCCGGGAACGGCTTCGCATACATTTTGGACTGAATGCAAATACAGAAATTGAAAAGGCCTGTGAAAGCGTAAAAGTCAAAATATCCGACTGGTTCGACCAAAAACAAAAAGATTGTACCGCCCCTCGTATCATTATGGATGAAGGTGAACGCAATCCTTACAAACGGCTCTATGAATCCAGCGGTCACGTTAACCAGATTATGGTGAAAACAAGCAGTGGTGAACTTGTTGATTTGGTAACGCGCTCGGAAGTTGTGGCCGCAATAAAATTGTTCAAGCTGTACCGGGTTTATGTGAATGACCGTGATGATGAAGCACGAACATTTATCGAACAAACGATAGACGCGGAGGTCAGAAATGGCAGTAAGACCTAAATCAAAGCGTGATACGAAACGTGTTTCACGCATTGTTTTGGATGCCGGCGGCCGTGTTGAGGGGCGCACTAAGCTTCAAAAAATGGCTTACCTGATGGAGGTCACGGGCTTGGGAGAGGGTTTCGCCTTCGGATACCGCCGGTATGGTCCATATAGTGAAGAGCTAGAGTCAGCTGCACGCACAGAAGAATTGTTTGGGAATTTAAAGGAAGAAGAGCACCCCACGACATGGGGAGGGTTTTATTCAATCTATACTGTCGCGGATCAAACAAGTGAAACCAGCGAGCGTACAGAACTTGCCCGGATTGCAGCTGATGCCAGTTCGGTTGAGCTTGAACTTGCCGCTACAGCAGTTTTCCTGGCAGCACGGGGCGTTGAAGACCCATGGGCTGAAACGGCAAGGCGAAAGCCTAAAAAAGCAAATGAAACGAGGCTCAATAATGCCAAACAACTCTATAAAAAATTACAATGTGTTGAAACACCCAAGCCTCTGCCTGCTATTGTTTGATGCAAGAATTAAGTTGTGAATATGCTGCTTGTATTCATACCGCCAGCTACAAACAGGCCATGAGATATCTAATTTGCTATACGCATGCTGAAGCGAAGCATTTCCAGAATTTTTCGCACCAATTCATATTTATCGCAGACCAGCTCCGCTGTCTGGTCACCAAAGGATATATATAACCTTATACAATACCCTACACGTGGTTGCTGCTCCCGGCGAGAAGTGAGATCTACTGAAGACGAATGGAGAGCAGCAATGAAGCTTTTCGCAGGTTTGGATTCCGAAGGCAAACTCACAACGGCTTGCATTTTGGATGAAGCCGGCAAGACTATCTGGCAGGGCCGATGGACACGCATCCGGAGATGATTGCATCGCCATTGAAGCGTTATAAGGGCAAGCTTGTAACGTTTGGGTAACCCCACGCTCAAGAGCTATTCTCATTTTTTGGTGACGGCGTTGCTCAGGCGGCGTTTTGGGTGTTGTCAATATTTTTCTGCACGGCCTCTTTGCCATCTGTGAATTTTATGCCTGAGATGACCTTTGGCAACTCTTTTCTGCCGTTGAGGCGCAGCCAGTTTTTCTCAGCAGCTTTGACCAGCTTGAACACCATGATCCGTGTTTTGTCGCGAGACAGGCATCCCTTCGCCCGCTTTGTGCGATGACGGACGGTTGCAAAGGTGCTTTCAATCGGGTTGGTGGTGCGAATGTGTTTCCAATGTTCGGCCGGGAAGTCGTAAAAGGCTAGTAGTTAATCACGGTCCTTGGCCAGGCAGGCAACAGCCTTGTCGTATTTGGCGCCGTATTTCTCGGCAAAATGATCGAAGGCTTTTTCTGCCTCTTTGCGCGTCTCAGCCATCCAGATTTGATGCAGATCCGACTTGGCCTTCGGCTGTACAGATTTCGGCATCTGATTGAGAACATTGGCAGTTTTGTGAACCCAGCATCGTTGCTGTTTCGTTTGGGGATAAACTTCGCGTAGCGCCGCCCAAAAGCCCATGGCACCATCGCCGACAGCAAGCGCCGGTGGTTCACTCAGGCCGCGTTCCTTGAGATCAGCTAACAGTTCGCGCCAGCTTTGCGTACTTTCGCGATAGCCATCCGTAAAGCCGATCAGTTCCTTCTTGCCGTCCCGCGTGGCGCCGATCAGCACCAGCATGCATTGGCTATCAGGTTCAATGCGAGCCTGAAAATAGATACCATCTGCCCACACGTAAGCGTATTCGCGGCCGGAAAGATCATGCTTTTCCCATTCATTCAGTTCGACTTCCCAGGTCTTCGTCAGACGCAAAACCGTATCCGCCGATAGATTGGGCGCGTCCTTGCCAAGCAAAGCAGACAGTGCCTCTTGGAAATTTCCCGACGAGATGCCCTTGAGATAAAGCCACGGGATCAGGCCCTCCAGGCTGTTGGTGCGCCGGAGATACTTCGGCACAATCTTGGATTGGAAGCGGATCTTGTCGCCGCCATCGGCGCCGCGATCGCGGGTTCGCGGCACTTTCACTTTGACGGGGCCGATGCCGGTTTGCACCTCACGTTCCGGCAGCGGGCTGTGGCGGACGATCCGCTGCCGGCCATCCGGCAGTTTAAGATCGCTATAGGCGGCCAGGTGTGCCTCAACCTCTGCTTCAATCGTAGCGGCCAGCAACCGGCTGGCGCCATCACGCAAAACTTCTGTTAAGGCATCGCTAAATTGCTCTGACTGAACAAGCGGGATAACGTTAGTGTTGTTCATGGTGTATCGCTCCTTTCGAGGACTGGCAGGGGTGGTTACTTGCCAGGATACACCGCCTCAGCGATTCTCACCGTCACCAACTTTTGCGAATAGCTCCCAATCTCATGGACTGAGCCGGGGCGAATAGAGCAACACTTAGGGCTATGACGCACCACAAGCTGGCATGTCCGAACTTGATATCTTTACAGCTTAGCAGCAGATCTATGTCCTTTTAGAAATAGAAGCCGCTTTGCTGCCAATACGGATGTAAACCCCTGGCCTGCGGTAATAACGCCGACGGTAATAGGGCCTGTAGTAGTGTCCGGGGTAATATTGTCTGTAGTAGCGGCGCCGGCAATGGCGATGCGATTTGCCATGCACATGTCCGACTCTGCCGTGCCAATGGCGTACGCGACCATAGCGGCGGCGGCAGTGATAACCGTGAACGCGGTGAACCAAACCGTCGTTCTGCTCAGCCCCTTTACCTATTTTGGCTGCAGGCAATGCCGCCGCAGGGTGTATTATGACAGCCTGAGCTGCCATAAGCCCAAACATCATTGCAAACGCTAAAAATAATCGACGCATTTTGCTTTCCTCGTTTCTCTCGCAATTGAGGCATTTTGTGAAACGAGTAAGAGTGTACACCAATCACGGGCGTAACGATAATAACAATCCTGCTTATCACATTATGAATGGTTACAACCCTGTCACTTGACCGGCCGATATCAGAAGCACTCTTTCGGCAACGCGGAACAATGAAATTACTGCCCCGCGTTACCTGACGTAAGATACCATGATCAATCGTCAGCGCGCTCACGGCGGCGGCGGGGGCCACCGCGGCGTTCACGCCGTTCGCCGCTATTACCGGCTTGATCATCATCACCGCCGTTTTCACGCGGGATTTCCTGACCAGTTTCCTGATCGACCACTTTCATGGACAAGCGGACCTTGCCGCGGTCCTCAATGGCTAAGAGTTTGACATAAACTTCCTGGCCTTCACGAACAATTTCACTTGGATGATTAGGACGGCCTTCATTTGTCAATTGAGAAACGTGAACAAGTCCGTCCTTTGGGCCGAAGAAGTTTACGAATGCACCAAAGTCCATCAGTTTGACAACCTTACCTTTATAGATTGCACCAACTTCAGGTTCGGATGTGATGGCTTTGATGCGCGCAAGCGCGGCATCGATAATCTCGCGGCTGGTCCCGGCGATTTTAACCGTGCCGTCGTCCTCAATATCAATTTTTGCACCGCTCTCCTCGACAATCGAGCGGATAACGGAACCACCAGAGCCGATCACCTCACGGATCTTGTCGGTCGGGATGGTGATCGTTTCAATACGCGGCGCATGATCGCCAACGTCATCGCGGGCACTCTCCAGAGCTTTGGCCATTTCACCCAGGATGTGCAGGCGGCCTTCTCTTGCTTGCTCCAAGGCTACTTTCATAATCTCGCTGGTAATGCCTGTGATCTTGATATCCATCTGCAGCGAGGTGACGCCTTCCGTGGTGCCGGCAACCTTAAAGTCCATATCACCAAGATGATCTTCATCGCCGAGAATATCAGAAAGAACGGCAAAATTCTCGCCATCTTTTATAAGCCCCATAGCAATACCGGCTACGGGGCGTTTGAGTGGGATGCCGGCATCCATCATGGCAAGCGATGCGCCACATACACTGGCCATGGAGGAAGAACCGTTTGATTCATTAATCTCAGAGACAATGCGAACCGTGTATGGGAATTCTTCAGGCTCTGGGATAAGCGGATGCACGGCGCGCCACGCAAGCTTGCCATGGCCGATTTCACGGCGGCCTGGCGACCCTATCCGACCCGTCTCCCCCACGGAAAACGGTGGGAAATTATAGTGGAGCATAAAGCGCTCCTTACGCGTGCCGTCAAGGCCGTCAACAAATTGTTCGTCATCACCAGTACCAAGGGTTGCAACAACCAGCGCCTGCGTCTCACCGCGCGTGAACAGCGCTGAACCATGTGTGCGCGGCAGGACATTGACTTCCGAGAGGATCGGGCGAACCGTTGTTAAGTCGCGGCCATCAATGCGTTTGCCTGTCTTGAGAATGTCACCGCGGACAATGTCTGACTCCAGTTCTTTAAACACATCTCCAAGAAGTACGGCTTCAGAGCCATCATCCTCGTCCGGCATTAGCGTATCGAAGACCTTTGTTTTTGCGGCGCTAATCTTGTCTTGACGCGATTGTTTTTCCGCCGTCGCAAAGGCATCACGCAGGTCAGCTTCAGCAATGTCCTTGACCCTGTCCGCATACTTGCTTTTATCCGGCAGCCCAACATCCCAAGGCTCTTTGGCCGTTGTTTCTGCAAGCTTGATAATGGCGTCAATAACGGGTTGGAAGTGCTTATGACCGAACACGACGGCCTCCAGCATTTCCATTTCAGGGAGTTCCTTGGCCTCAGATTCCACCATCATTACAGCGTCCTGGGTGCCAGCTACGACAAGATCCAGTTCCGTTGCATCCATTTCATCGATCAGGGGATTGAGGACGAATTCACCATCCAGTTTTCCGACCCTGGCTGCACCGATTGGTCCTAGAAACGGCAGCCCTGATAACGTTAATGCTGCACTGGCTGCAACCATTGAAAGAATATCAGGATCATTCTCATTGTCATATGATAGGACTGTAATGATGACCTGTGTTTCATTTTTAAAACCTTCAACAAACAATGGCCGAAGTGGACGGTCTATCAGTCGTGAGGTGAGCGTTTCTTTTTCCGTAGGCCGCCCTTCTCTTTTGAAAAATCCACCTGGGATTTTTCCTGCTGCGTATGCTTTTTCCTGATAATTTACGGTCAATGGAAAAAAATCAACGCCTGGGCGAACACTCTTGGCGCCTACGACTGTTGCCAGCACGCTTGTTTCGCCATATTGCGCAAGCACAGCTGCATCTGCCTGGCGGGCCATCCGCCCCGTTTCAAGCTTGAGTTTGCGGCCGCCCCATTCAATTTCCACGCGATGAATGTCAAACATAATGCACTTTCGTTTTTGTTTCTATCTTTGCCGTCATACGCGAGACACGTTATCTGATCGCGATGATCGCAAGATCCAAGCCCTAAAGTATACGCTCAGTCGGGCTTTTCTACATTTTTAAATCCTGATGGTATCAGGCTTATACACAAACGCACAGTATCGGCCCGCCTGACAGGCCAAAACTGTGCGCATAACAAGGCGGAACAACGATCTTGCGACGTGGCCCGATTGTTCGCGGGCCGCCACATCAGCGGCGAATACCTAATTTTTGGATGATCCCTTGATATCGTGCGTGATCTTTCGATTTCACATAGTCGAGCAGTTGCCTGCGCAGGCTCACCATTTTCAAAAGTCCGCGCCGCGAATGGTTGTCCTTCTTGTGTGCCTTAAAATGCTCTGTCAGATTATTGATACGTTCCGTTAGTATAGCAATCTGCACCTCAGGTGAGCCTGTGTCACCAGCCTTAGTTTCGTTATCCTTGATAATTTCGACTTTACGCTCAGCCGTCACCGACATCTTAACGTCCTTTCTTGCAAGAGTGTTGACCGCAAGCTTCTATCCAAAGGCGGCATCTGCCGGGATGTCGTCCAGCAGGGTCGCGTTCGAATGCAGCAGTACGGATACGCAATACTATTTTCGAAGATGGTTATTAAGCACCTCAAAATTGATGCTCAAGAACACCTAAAGCAGACTGCTGACATCGTAGTCAGGCCCGTGCCTTGCCAGCTATACACGAACTTTCTGAAAAAGCGAAGTGTTTTAATTGGTTAATATATATATGCGGGACGTGAAGATCAGACCACATCCCCCCTGATTTGAGCGCTTTGCAAAGGCGGCTGGCAAAAATACCAAATAGTATATCCATGGCAGCCGCGAGGCTGCGTCAGGCTAAACCGATAAAATCCCACATTATTTGAAGACCCCGTAAGATTATGAGGAAGGCCGCACAGGCTTCGTTTGAGCGGCCCGTCTTCTTTATGTGTAGGAGAACTGGGGGTTCTGCCGGCGTTTAAGCTTGCGGCGCGTTTTTCGTATTGAAACTTGGCACGTTGCGTTTCGAAGCAGCCTTGTCGCCGATTCTTTTCCAATTGCGGTCGGCACGTTTAATGTGACCGGTTATGTTCTTCTGCCAGAAACCGTTCACAACCTTGGTAATATTTACGTAAAGTTTGCCGTCAGTGATCGTCCAGAGATGCGGATTTCCGGGGACTTTCCCACCCTTATTGCTGTTGCCAACAGAGGCACCGTAGGCACAGTGACCATCGTACTGTGGTGCATATTTAGCTGGGTTGGTAAGAAATTCATCGCGGTTGGCCGGCGTCGAAAAAGCCCATTTGGCATTGTTCCATTCAGCCGTGATCGATGTTTTGCCCGGCACGGCTTTGTCCGATGGTTTGAGGCTTTGGTAGGCGACGGCATCATAGCCAGAAAGCGCAAAACCTGTTTTGTCGACGTATTGGGGACCAGCAACAGCGGCACCGGTCAGCATGAGAAGGCCTGCAAACGCAAGAAAAAACGATTTCATGAGGGCTATCCTTTCGTGAGTGGCAGCGAAACAACGCTTGATAAAGACAAGCTTTAATTGGCGCATACAGTCTCGAAAAACCACACACAGCTTCACAACTGTTTGTGTGTTTATGTTATGCGCGTTTCACGCTGTGCGTGTTTGGTATGTGTGCAGTTTTTACTTGACCAAGACACTGGTTTCGCCCATATGGCGAAATCCAGTCGGCCGGGCGGCTGCTGTCGGTGCAGGCGATGTTTTGATCAGCCTTCCGATGGAGGAAAGTCCGGGCTCCATGGAAACACGGTGGCGGCTAACGGCCGCCGGGGG
>CAYUYL010000099.1:0-8896 GCA_964449195.1 uncultured Filomicrobium sp. | reverse complement strand
TCTGAAACCAGTCAAGCTGAAACATCGGCGAAGAGAGACGGCAGTGGGCTTTTACAGCGTTTGTTTGGGAAGCTTTTACAGAACACCCCCTTTGCTGGTCTGGCATTGCGTAAATTCGACCGCCGGGTCAATGAGTTAAAGCGTCTGTTTGATGAGGGGCGGATCGAGGAGGCGCTTAAGAAAAGCCTTGCTTTGGGGGGAGAGCAGCAGCCGAATATAGCGCGCCACGCCGATCTTCCGATCGCTGGGCCAGGTATGCGTGAACATCTGGACATACAAGCGAACCGCACGGAAGGGCGCTCTGTTCTCGCAGCATTGCCGGCCGGTGCACGCCAAGAGCTGGAAGCACTTTATCGTGATTACGTGCAAAAGTGCATTGCCAGTGGTGCAGTCGAGCATGCAGCCTTCATTCTGGCGGAGTTGCTAAACGAGACTGAGGCTGCCGTGAAAGTCTTTGCCGATGCCGGCCGCTTTGCTACCGCTGCGCAACTTGCGCAGGGTCGGCGTCTTTCACCATCGTTGTTTATTCCGCTCTGGTATCGCGCAGGTGAGCACCAGCGCGCGTTGCAGCTTGCCGAGCGACATGACGCTTATGAATTGCTCCTGAAATCAACAGATGAAAACGATACGGCTTTTCGCGATCTGATCTGCCGCGTCTGGTGTCAGCGTCTGGCCGCCGTTGGCGATTATGCAGCTGCCCTCACCGTAAGCGAAACTCTTGCCGGTCAGGATAAGCAAATACAAACACAGCGTATGGAATGGATGACGCAAGGTCTGGCAATGGAAACTGTCGATGCTGAAATCATTGCGCGAGCGCTTAAGGCATTGCCGCTTGAGCCAAGCAGCTCTGCCGATCCAGCGATGGCTGCTTTTGAAGGCGTTCTGCAGGCCTGCAGCATTGAGGCTTCACGACAACGCAAACGCCTTGCTGAATTACTAGTCATACCAGGTTTTGAGGCGAATACGGTCACGTCATTTCGCCAATACCGCCTGCCTCGTGCCGCCGACCAGCTGCCACGTATGCTTCTTGCTGATCATGCCTGGTATGGCGTGCTCAATTCACATCAACTCCTGAGCAATCTGGCGGATGCCGGAGGGCAAACGACGCTGGCAGCAGATATCCGGCGATTGCCGCGCTGTACCATGACGAACTCTACACCAACGTGCCGGCAGTTGGCCGTTGGCCCGAAAAGCGGGGCGGCAGGTATTGTCGCTGGTGCACCGATGCGTGGCAACCGCTTACTTCTAGCTTACGAGGATGGCAGGCTGCAGCTGTTAGATGCTCGGAATGAAGAAATCTGGCAGGACCAGCTCTGGAACCCTCGAGCTATCATTCCCATTATGCCAGGGCGTTTTGCCATTGTTATCCGAGACGAGCCCGGCGAGCGCAGATTGTCTGTTGGTTGACACCGAAAAACTGCAACACGCCGACATTGGCCCGTTTGCCTTGGAAGCGTGGGCAAAAACCGCCGTTAGTTATGGATGGCTTGTCTACGTTGATCAGAAGGTGCTCAATTTGCGGCTGGATCAACTTCTCACGCCATTGTCTGGACAGCGCATTTATGAGCTTGAATACCACTGGGCAACGCCGATCACCATCGATGGCCGCATGCGGGCGCTTGTCCACCATAGTGGTAGCGGTGACGGGCTTTGGCTGTTTGAAAGAAAAGATGGCACGCTCGAACGATGGCGTGTCTCAAGGGATGATCTGCGCGTGAGCTACTATGCACTGTCATTTTCCAAGCTCCCGGCTGTGCCAGCGCTGACAAGCAATTTCATGACATTTGAACTGATGGACGCAGGGGGGCAACGAGAGCAGATCAGTTCAATTCAGGTTGCAAGCGATGGCGAGGTGAAGATGCAGCATTCATTTCCTGATGTGCATGTGCTGAACGCAAAGCCGCGGCCGGACGCACATGCCTGCCTGCCGATGGACGTTTCCGGGGCCTATGCCCCTCATTTTGCATTGCTTGCGCCCAACAGCCATCCAGTATTGCAAGTTGCATTCGAAGGAGCTCAAAACGCCTTCATGCACTTTTCTTTTTCTGCCGGCAGCGTGGTGTTGTGGGACGATGTTGGGCGGTTGATCCATTTGTCAATGGAGCAACCTGATATCTTGTTTTCCAACGTCAAATTAATCGACGCAGATCCGCTGAAGTATCAGGTGTAACCCGCCGGAACAGCATATCATGAGATCTTAACGCCTTGTTAACCTCAAGCTGGTGAGATACGGATTGAGCTTGTGATATCGTCCATAAGATAGCAGGGCCGATAAGGAGATCACGATGAGTGACAGCCAGATTGCAGACCAGGATAATGTCCAGCTTGCAGGTATTGTGGCCGCGTGGTTAGAGCACATCTGTTATGAGCGCGGCTATTCAGAAAACACACGCATCTCATATGCCCGTGATATCGCGCAGTTCCTGCAGCATATCTCTGGCAGATCCGGCACCCCCGTAACATTAACGGATCTTGGCAAAATCGATGGCCGCACGTTCCGCGCCTTTATGGCCGCACGGCGCAATCAGGGCGCATCGAGCCGGTCTTTGGCGCGCACACTTTCAGCGTTACGGGCATTTTTTAGATGGCTGGAGATTGAAGATATTCTGCGCAACCGTGCCGTGACGCAGGTAACGTTGCCGAAAGTTCCACGCTCGCTGCCCAAACCCCTGACCGTCGATAAGGCAAAAAACTTGGTGGATGCGCGTGGCGACACAGATCTGGACTGGGTGGCTGCACGGGACACGGCTGTTATGCTGCTTCTTTATGGGGCGGGTTTGCGTATCTCTGAAGCGCTTTCAATCAAGTGCCAGGATGCGCCAACAGGTGGCCGCGATACGCTGAGGATCATCGGCAAGGGCAACAAGGAGCGGATGGTGCCCATCCTCCCGATTATCGCTCAAGGTATTGAGAGTTATATTGCCCTGTGTCCCTATGAACTGAGCGGCCCGGATGCGTTGTTTGTTGGCGTGAAGGGGGGGGCGTTGTCGCCGCGCATGATCCAACTGGCTATTGCCAGACTACGCGAAATATTGGAACTTCCACATAACGCCACGCCGCACACGCTACGCCATTCCTTTGCGACGCACCTTTTGGCTGAAGGGGCGGATTTGCGTCAGATCCAGGAGCTTCTCGGCCATGCCTCGCTGTCGACAACACAATCTTACACCGACGTCGAGCGTGACCGGCTGCTTGCCGTTTATGACGCAGCCCATCCGCGTGCCTGAAACGCTTTGTAAATTTCTTGCTATCCATCATAGTGCGTGCTTCTGCAACACCGCGCACTATGATGGATAGCACTTTTTATTAAAGCTAGGGAACGCTGATTGTGAGCAATAAAACCGCCCTGATTATTGGCGTCGGCACCGGTATGTAGTAGACCGCACATTCGGGCATCTGGATGTTGTGCTCTATAAACCCAGCATGTGGGTGCCCGGGCCTATCACCGATATCGCTCCCGCAGATGTTGCTGCAGCCATCAATATCACCGCCTTTGGCGGGTATCTGGTCGTGCAGGAAGAGGCCAGGCGTATGGTGAAACGTGGCAAGGGAGCAATTTTATCCACCGGCGCTTCCGCCCAGCATCAAGGGCTATGCCGGGTCTGCTGCTTTTGCCATGGGTAAGTTTGTGTAAATTCTACAATTATCTGTCGCTTGCGAAGCGTGCGGTGGCAGTGTCTGAGTAGACACAACCGCATCAGTTCCATAAGACGCGTTATGCGAATCGCATGTTAACATCTTATCGCATGCTTTAAGTATTGGGAGCGTCGACATCACTAGATGGTCTGAGTTCCTCGCCTAGCAACAGGCTGGAAACCTTACGAAGCGAACGGCAGGTCGACTAGCTGCCATCTCCATCCTCACTATCGTCAATCTCAAATTCTTCAGTGTCGTGATCTTCGACTTCTTCTTTATGACATAAGTGTTCGGACATCGAGGCTTCCAGCAGATAACGGCGTTCCTTAAAGTTCGTGATGTCCTCGTAAAGAGATTCTAGCTCATCAAGCACAGCGATCTTTTTCCAATCAGACCGGAGGGCTGCCAGGTAATTGCTCTCCAGAGCAGCGTCGAAAGGCAGAGGCTCTATATGTTCACGAATTAGTTGCGCATTCGAACCACAGGGTAGTGTCTCAGTTTGAAATTTAGCCCGCTTGACACCGATTCGCAAATCGATCACGTCTCGTGTATGCTTAGCGCTAAGCTGATACGGAGACAACATGCCTAAAGGCCCAAAAGGACAAAAACGTCCCGCTGATGTTGTGGCGAATGCTGTGAAGGTTATGCAGATCGCGACCGGCGAGACTGACGAAGAATTCGAAGATGATAGCAAAGACAGCGCTGCACAGTCTTTAGGGCGGCGTGGCGGCAAAGCGCGTGCAAAATCTCTTAGCGCACAAAAGCGTAGTGAAATCGCGCGCTTAGCAGCAGGGGCAAGATATAGTAAAAAAGACTCAGATGGTAGCCAAACTTGATTTTGACCCTTTGCTGGGACCAGGACGCCACAATATGGGTCTCATCGAATTAAAAAGGCTTACTGTTGACAGTTTCCAACCCAATGAAAGGCGTCTGTTTCTTTTTTCAGAGCTTGAGAGATTGATATCTGATCTTCAGAAACTCAAGATGATTGGTCAGTTATGGATTGATGGAAGTTTTTTAACACAAAAGCCGGAGCCAGAAGATATCGATTTAACAGCCGTTTTTTATGAGCAAGATATAAAATGTGATGACCTAAAAAGATTTTTGCTTTATAATTTAAACGGAGATAATAACTATAGCAATTATTTAGACGCTTAGAGTCTGTCCGTAAAAATGTTGAGTCATCAGAATCACTTATGATTCAGACCCTTGAGTGAGCGAGGTCCGTAAATATGAAATTTACCCCCTTAGTTGTGCTTCTCTCTTTATGCCGACTATCCCACAATCAATAATGCAGAGCATTGAGAGGCGTTGATTTTACTGGCTAATTTTAAGGACGGACTCTAAGAGTGGCAATCCAAACTTAAAATACAAAGGCATTCCAAAAATTATAAAGTTCAGCCGCAAATTGAAACTCACAGAATACCAAAAATAAGAAGTTGCCCGCATGATTGCAGATGGCATGGGAGTTCGGAAAATCGCCCGTCACTTCAACGTCTATGCTGCAACTATAGATCGGGTAAAAAATAGCGAAGTCAATTTCAGATTGAGGTGTGCCGATTTGCACGGCTTATGGTGGGTGCTGGGCCATGGAAGCTGGGGTTATGAATTTGGTTCTAACATGAGCACGCAGTATGACTGTGTCCTAGTTGGGGAATTATGCTCTCTGAGGCCGAGTTCTCTCAGTCAATAGGCGGCTGCAACGCAAGGCTCCTGCGAAGCTCCGCACATCATCAGGCAGCGTTATGCATGATGGCTATGCCTGCGATCGCAAGGCACATCACTAAAACAGCTGCCACCATCAACCGCAAAGCTCCCGTAATATCTGCTGGGATCGCCTCCTGCCGTCCGCCCTCGTTCATCCACGCATCTGCAACCGTTTCATTGCCATATGTACGAGGGCCGGCAAGCGCTAGTCCAAGAGCGCCGGCCATGGCAGCTTCTGGCCAGCCGGCGTTTGGAGAGCGGTGCCGGCTCGCATCACGCCAAAAACTTCGTGCAGCGTTTCGAGCTGAGCCGCCCGCGAACGGTGCAGCAAGGCAGATCAAGCCTCCCGCTAGCCGAGACGGAACAAAATTGACGAGATCATCCATTCGAGCTGAGGCCCAGCCGAAATGTATATGACGTTGCGTGCGGTGGCCGACCATACTATCTGCGGTGTTAATCATCTTATACGCTAAGATCCCAGGCAACCCCGCAACAAGATACCAAAAAGCCGGCGCCACAACGCCATCTGAAAAATTTTCAGCCGTGCTCTCGATGCCAGCACGACAGACAGCTGGAGCGTCCAGCTTTTCCGGATTGCGGCCAACAATCATAGAGACAGCCGTGCGTGCGCCGGCAAGTCCCGTTTTTTCAAATGCACTGCGAACGGCATCGGCATGTTCGTAAAGACTACGCGTTGCCAGAAGAATGGCAACGAGAATGATTTCAACCACAACCAGACCGGGTAATGAGCTCGATTGCCAGGCCAGTGTCACAGCCAGGCCTAAGCTCGCCGCGGCTGTTATCCAAAAGACAAGAGCCGCAATGCCTCGCGCGCGACGGTTGACGGGCAGGGCATCATTTCTGTTAAGCCATTGATCTGTAGCGGCAATCATGCGCCCCATAAGAACAATCGGATGCGGCAGGCGGTTCCAGAGCCATTTGGGCTCTCCAAAAATTCCATCCAGCGCTAAGGCGATGAGAAGAATAACAGCAGCATGCTCGGTCATCAGCATGTCTCGTCTCCCGGCGTGTTCCGCGTGCTGACAAGGGCGGCTTCAAGGCGCTTAAAGTTGCCATCATGCCCGGGGAGACCGAAACGAAGCCAAAAAGGATTTTGGTCAAACTTTCTGGTCCATATACCTTGCCTAGCAAGTGTTACATGCAACTTACCGGCCCTGTCATGCCGAGCCAGGCGAAACAGAGACGTGCCGCCAATAATCTCAAGGCCATATTGTGTTAGAAGGCTGTCAAGCCTGGTGGCTTGCTGGAGATACTCTTTGCGGGCTTTGTTTGCCCATACGTCATCCCTTAAAGCTTTGGCTGCAATTTCGCATGCCGGTCCTGAAACAGCCCAGAGGCCCAATGCATCTTTCAGGCGCTGGATCTCTGCAGGATTGCCGATTGCAAACCCAAGGCGGAGGCCTGCCAATCCATAGAACTTGCCGAATGAGCGCAGGACGATCAAACCCGCATCAGCGCTGTATGGTACGACTGAAACGTCAGGTGCGACATCGGCGAAGGCTTCATCAACGACCACCAGGCCGCCCTTGCGCTGATAAGGTCTCGCTATTTCCAACAGATCCGCGGGCGAAAGAATACGGCCATCAGGATTGTTGGGATTGGTCACAACGGCCACATCGGCTCCTGCAAGCTCATGCACCTTTGTCACGGTTTGTGTGTCTGCGGCATGACGCTGCCAGCATAGGGCGTGCTCTGAGTATGTTGGCCCCAGAATGCGAATGCGCTTTATACCCGGATGCAGGTACGGCAAAAGCTGGATTAGAAGTTGTGTGCCAGGAGCTGCGGCAATATCGGCACCGGCAGGCACGAGGTAGGCGTGTCTGGCACTCTCCAGAAGCTTATCCATAGACACGCTCTGCGGCAGCTGTTGCCAGCTTCTCAAGGGGACAGTGGATATTGGATAAGGCGCTGGTGCGATACCTGTCGAAAGATCAAGCCAGTCTTTATCTTGATTTCCATAAGCCTTGAGTGCTTGTGATATGTCGCCGCCGTGCTTCATAATATATAGAGTGATGTTATAGGCCTGTGCCCACCAGCACCATTTTATGCATGGCGCACCTCGTTGGGTGAGTTAAAACTGGCTTTCTTGCTTGTTCCAAAGGTTCTGATCGTGTTACCAGCAGATTTAGAAAATAGAATCATCTCTGCTTTAAACTTTGATCATGACTTTATTGACTAAGTTGTGGATGAGGTTCAAACTTAAAATTCAGGCAGGACCGGATTGGTTTACCCACAGATCCGGGCCGGTATGCACACCGCAACGGCATAAGGATATACAAAATGAAAGTCTGTGTTCAAGTTATTGCAGTCGTTAGTTTTTTATATATTTCTATCGCCAGCGCAATGGCGCATCCAGGACATACATTTTCTATTTCCAACGGTCATGTTCATACTGTTGAATATGCCGTCATTGCTATTGTTAGCGTTGCCTTGCTTGGCATTATGGCGAAAGTCTTATGGGGCCGCGGCCGCTAAAACGAATACTCAGTTCGCTTGGGAGATACGATGGCCGACAAGATTGGCGTTATGGTCTGCGGTCACGGGTCGCGGTCGCAGTCAGCTGTTGACGAATTCGCCGTGATTGCGGAGCGTCTTAATCAGCGTTTTCCAAATTGGATGGTAGAATACGGTTACCTGGAATTTGCCAACCCGGTTATTCGTGTCGGCCTTGATAAGCTGCGTGATGCAGGTGTTGATCATGTTCTTGCAGTTCCTGGCATGCTGTTTGCCGCGGCGCACGCGAAAAATGATATTCCTTCTGTATTGAACAGCTATCAGGCTGAAACCGGCATCAAAGTTCAGTATGGGCGAGAACTCGGCGTTGACCCGAAGATGATACGGGCTGCAGCCGATCGCATTCAGGATGCGCTCGATCAGGCGAATGCCACGCATGGCGCGCTTGGCAATCATGAGGTCTGCCTGGTCGTCATTGGCCGCGGTGCTTCTGATCCGGACGCCAATTCAAATGTGTCCAAAATTGCCCGCATGCTTTGGGAAGGTTTTGGTTTCGGCTGGTGTGAAGTCGGGTATTCTGGTGTAACATTTCCATTGGTGGAGCCGTGCCTGGAACACGTTACCCGCTTAGGCTATAAACGCATAGTGGTCTTTCCGTATTTTCTGTTTACCGGTATTTTAATTGATCGCATTTACGGGTTTACGGATCAGGTGGCGGCCCAGCACCCAAACATCCAGTTTGCTAAGGCTGGCTATCTGAATGATCATCCGCTGGTGATTGAGACATTCGCCGAACGTGTGACGGAGATTATCGAGGGCCAGAACGCTATGAACTGCGCCATGTGTAAATACCGCGCGCAGGTGGTTGGTTTCGAGCATGAGGTGGGTACGCCGCAGGAAAGTCATCATCATCATGTGGAAGGCATGGGGGCATCGGCTCCAGGCTCAAGAATTGACGACTGCAATCTGTGTGATACATTTTGCACCGGTGCGTGCCGCTTGCAAGAGCGGGCTTCCGGCCATCATCATGGGCATGGAGATGGCCATGATCATAGCCATCATCATCACACCTATCCAC
>CAYUYL010000098.1:0-8936 GCA_964449195.1 uncultured Filomicrobium sp. | reverse complement strand
CAGTGAGCCAACAGTGCTGCCGGCAGCAGGTGGCCGGATACGCCGGAATGCGCAACGCGATTAAATGCTATAGTTTCAGCATGACGCGAACTAGGAGATTGCAAATATGAGCGCAACTTATAAAGAAGCCCTCCAGGTGATCGATGACCTAACCAGCAGTGAAAAACGCGCGTTGGCTGTAGAATTATTGTTACGGCAGGATGACAACACTTCATTTCTGCAGATTCCGGACGAAGTACGTGCCAAAATCCTTCGCTCGAAAGAAGAGGCTAGCCGCGGCGAATTTATAAGCGACGATGAAGTTCGCGCGATTTGGGCTAAGCACGGCCTGTGAGAATTCGATACACGCCCACAGCCGGTGCCGAGCTTGCATCACTGCTTGATTACATTGCACAGATCAATCCATCTGGCGCTCGTAATGTGCACAACCGGATACAGAAGGTCATCACGTTGATTGCGGAATATCCTTACGTTGGCAGTCGGACAAACATACCCGGCACACTGTATATCCAGACAACGCCTTATAAGTATTTAGTTTTTTACTCAATTGGCGATGATGAGATCATCATAGAGAGTGTGATTGATGGCACGTCGCCACCGAGTTGGCTGCCGGATGAGGATTGACGCCGGTTTGTAGACACGGCGAGAATATCGCATAAATGGTGGTTTGTTGGGCGAAAAGTTCAAAAACAAAATTTTTTGATACAAGTCTGATAGGGGTGACCTGCCCCAACTTTTAGGACCACGGATTATGAGAATCCGGCGATCATCCTCTTGCGCCTTTTACGCGGCGTGAGCAAGGGCTGGCTGTGCGGGAAAGTATGAAGGTCAGGCTGATACGAAAAGCCTCTCGTCTCGAAAATTATGATTGGCCGAAGTTGAATCACAAATGTGATGACTGCCGCTATGCAAAAGCGGAAGTCCGGCCTCCTCTTTCATCTTCAACATGTTGCGGATTGCACGGCTGAGCAAAACGATCACGATGCGAAAAAAATTGTGTTGCGCTATGGCCGTGACCTACGCACGCGTTAGCTAAAAATCAGGATAAATTATTGTAAAATTTACAGGGCTCTATGCTTTGAGTATATCATGGCAGGTTATGGGCGGATAAATGGCTGGGCCTGTTCAGTAAATAAGGTGATGGGATGAAGAACGCGCTTCCAACGGAAGACATTGCGCTTGGGATCAGGCGCCGTGTGTTTGAACACACGATCCGCAATAATGGAGGCTATCTCAGCCAGGCCTGTTCCGCGGCCGAGCAACTGGCGTGGTTGTATAATGAAGAGTTGAAACTGGGGCCGCCAACACTGCCCATGGTGCCGAAGCCATTTGCGGGTGTCCCTTCTGCGGATAACACAGGCTATCACACTGGCGCAGGCTACAATGGTCCTGCTGCTCCGAAATTCGACCGTCTGTTCATCGCGCCTGCCCATTACGCGCTTGTTGCCTACGCCACATTGATCGAAGTGGGCCGCATGGCGCCCAAAGGGCTTGCCATGTTCAACAAGGATGGGTCTTCCGTCGAGCAGATCGGTGCCGAACATAGCCCCGGCATGGAAGTGCACAACGGAACACTGGGTATTGGCCTGTCAACCGGCGCGGGTCTGGCCTGGGCACGCAAACGGCGTGAGGAACCGGGCCGGGTCTGGGTCTATATGTCGGACGGTGAGGTACAGGAAGGGCAAACCTGGGAAGCCATTCAGGCCTGTGCTCATCACGAGATTGATAATCTCAAAGCTATCATGGATGTTAACCGGCAACAGTGCGATGGCGCGATGGACAGCGTCATGCAGGTCGGCGACATTCAGCGCAAAATGGAAGAATTTGGCGCCAGAGTGGTGTCGATAGACGGCCACGACATCCGCGCCATGCGTGAAGCCGCAGCAACTCAACACCCAAGACAACCGCTTATCATCCTGGCTAATACCTCGCCCTATCAAGGCATGCCGGCCCTTGAAGCACGCTTTCCGCGCCTGCATTACGTGCGTTTCAAAACGGAAGAAGAGCGCGCCCAGATGAATCGTGACATTGCCGCTTCACTCAACATGGCCCCGATCGATTACGCTTCGAAAGGCGCAAAAAGTATGGCTAAGAAGATTTCTCGTCCCGCTGAGGTGATCTCCAGTCCCGCCAAGATCTCTTCCGGCTCTGTGGAGATGGTGCCGCGCCCCTATGAACGCGCTTTCACTGAATATGCCCTGGCTAATCCGGATGTGCTATGCCTGAGCGCAGACCTCACATCATCCTGTGAGATTGACAAATTTCGAGACAATCACCCTGAACAGTTCCTATCGCTCGGCATGGCTGAGCAAAATATGTTGAGTTTCGCAGGCGGGCTTGGACTGGCGGGATTTCGCCCGTTCATCCACACCTTTGGCGTATTTCTCTACCGGCGGCCCTATGACCAGCTGATGGCTTCAATTGCCTATCCGCGCCGCAAAGTGCGCCTGATGGGCTTCCTGCCAGGCGTCACAACACCTGGCGGCATGACACATCAGGCGATAGAGGATATCTCCGTGATGCGCTCAATCCCCAACATGACGATTTTGGAAACCGGTGACGCGACCGAGGTTGAAAGCATCTGCGCAGCGGCGGATTCTATTGATGGTCCCGTTTATTGCCGTGTCCTGAGAGGTCTTGTGCCACGTCTTTTTGATACGCCGATCAAGGTTGGCGAGATGCGTGAACTTGGCTCAGGCCATGACATCCTGATTGTGACATCCGGCATTACCACGGAAGAAGCCCTGCGCGCACGCGGCGCGCTGGAAAAAGTCGGCGTTTCCATCCGGCATCTTCACCTTCACACCCTCAAGCCGTTTAACGTATCTGCCATGCTTGATCACATGGCTTCCGTCGATGGTGGCGTTGTCACACTGGAGAATCACGTCACAAATGGCGGCATCGGCTCGCTGATGGCTGAGATTATAGCAGATCACGGGATTGGCAAACGGCTGGTGCGGCTTGGGCTACAGGACACCTATGCGCATGGCGGCTCGCGGGCTTATCTGATGAAGTATTACGGGCTTGACGCCATTGCGCTCATCAAAGGTATTGAGAAGCTGACGGGTGAGAAATTTGGCATCACTGAGGAAGGCCTTGAAGCCGTACGCTTTGAAGCCGTGCATTCAACCACCAAAGCTGAGGGATTATGATGGGACACCGGTTTTCGGTTACCTACCGGATCTTTGCCCAGAACATGGACGAGGCGCAGTCCCGGGCAGAAGGAATCGCCCTGGAACAGACCGTCGAGGTCCCGCACGATGTCGTGCCATCGGGTTATGTGGCCGATGAGATCATGGGCCGTGTTGAGGAGGTTGATGCTGAGGATGGTAAAACCTACAGCGCACAGATTTCCTATTCTCCAGATAGCGCAGGTCCCGATCTGCCCCAGCTGATCAATGTGATCTTTGGAAATTCATCAATGCAGAAGGGGTTGAAGGTTACGGGCCTTGAACTTGGAGACGACATTGCGGCGAGCTTTCCCGGTGCCTTTCTTGGTGCCTCTGGCGTGCGTACACTCACCGGCCGCCAAGCCGGCGGCTTGGTTGCACCAGTTCTTAAGCCTATGGGATTGTCGAGTGCGGATCTAGCGCTTATCGCCCAACGGATGACCGAAGCCGGGGCTGATATCGTCAAAGAAGATCATGGCCTTGCCAATCAGCCTTCTGCGCCATTTGAGAAGCGCGTCCCAAAAATCGCCGAAGCAGTTGCGGCAGCTAATGCGGTCCGGCAAGCCAGAGGCGACGCAACGCGTGCGCTGTATTTTCCCAATCTGGGCGGCAGCATCGCGCGGCTGGTTGAGGATGCCTTTTATGCCAAAGAGGCCGGTGCGGACGGTGTGATTATCATTCCAGGCCTGCTGGGATTCGATGCCATACATGCGTTGGCGCAAAATCGTGAGTTTACCCTGCCGATCATGGCACATCCGTCTTTCCTCGGACCTCACGTTTTAAGTGCCGATACAGGCTTCACACATGCCATGATATTCGGCACCATGATGCGTCTGGCTGGCGCAGACATCTCAATTTTTCCAAACTTCGGCGGCCGTTTTAGTTTTACGCAGGACGAATGCGTATCGATTGTGACGGCCTGCCGGGCGGAAAACGGACCAGGACAAGTTATACTGCCAAGCGCTGGTGGCGGCATGACAGTGGATAGGATGCCGGAGTTGCGCACACTTTATGGCGATAATTGCGTCTATCTGCTTGGCGGCGGGCTTCTGAGATACGGCGACAAAATCAGCGATGGTATTCGCGAAATGCGGGAGGCGCTCAGCTGAGTTTTTACATCAAACTGATTGCGCCGATCTTATATACGGCAATGCTATACCGGATTACGATTTACAAATGCCCAAGACCTATTGATTGAATAAACCGCCTCTACCAAGGTTTTTAAACATTTGTGAGAGCAATCCTTCTTCGCTGTTGTTGGCAGCAGGTGTCTTGCGGCTGATAAAATCGAATACACGGCCATCTTTCAGACCGTAATTTGCTATCCTATCGACACTTCCAAGTTCGTTGAAATAAACCGCAAAAACGCGCCGATCAATCTCTTTTGGTTCCAGAAATGCCATCTGACGCATTGTTGAGGAAATATAATAATATGCCTGTCCATTTTTGAACCGTGAGGTCGTTGTCGGCGTTCCAAGCGACAAGCGAACATCATACTGGCTCATGCCCGTTTGGATCAGCTGAGCATCGGTTGCACGAAACTGATGTCCGTGCTTACTCACCTTATAAAGACTTTGACCACAGGCTGCCGTCACAATGCTACAAAGCAGCACCATAGTGGTGCAACGCATATACCTTTTTAATACTGCGCTCCGGGTGCCCTGCATTGCATCACCTCTGTTGTTTTGATCTGTAACTTCCAGCGAACCGTTTTTTAAATATACTACATTGCGGAACAGAAACTATATCTTTATTTACTCTGTATCACTTAGCGGCTGATTTCATGTCTTGCAACATGCATGATAAGTCGCTAACGCAGAAATGAATGGGTCATACACCATGCTTAATCTGGAGCATTGGCTACGCAGCTTCAGCCAACACAATAAGCAAGCTTCAAATATTTATGTCGCAATCGTGGCTCAAGCCCGTCATCCACTGTTTTATACACGCTATGGTGTGCAGGATACGGCAACGGGCCGTTACGAATTGCTTGTGCTGCATGTTGCCATTGTTCTTGCCGCGCTACGTCATTGTGAGCCTATGAATGGTCCTATTTCACGCGGCGTGGTTGAAGCCTTTGTGACAGACATGGACGATAATCTACGCGAACTGGGTGTTGGCGATATGAGTGTCCCCAAACGCGTCAAAAAAGCATCAGCAGGTTTGCTTGAGCGATCCGGAGATTATATCAAAGATCTGAAGGGCAATGATAAACACTCATTATCCGACCATATATCGGAGTATTTTGAAGGGCAGAAAGCAGAATTTATGCTTTACTCTCTCATAGAATATACATTTTCGGCCTATCGTGACCTATCACAGGATCAGGCTGATATGACCGGACGCGGTACAGTTATGTTTCCTAATCCAGCAGATCATGTATCTCAGTTGTAAGAATTTGTACGCCCTATATCTCAGGAGCCTTTTACAAATCAAACTTCAATGGCGTCTCACGCAAGCAGTAAAGGCCCTTCAGAAGTGATACATAGCACTACGACTTTACTCAACTGGTCACATAGAGAGGCAACACTGGGAGACGGCAAAACTGCGTTTCAGCGCGTGGCAACGCCAGACGAATGCCAAAAGATAGCTGCAGCGCTTGGCATTCTCAGGTGCTGCTCGCTGGAAGCGTCTTACCAAATTATCTCTCTAACACAGAACAGATATCGTGTTACAGGAACCTATCATGGCCTTATAGAGCAGGCATGCACCATCACGCTTGAACCAGTTCCCTCAGAGCTTGGCGAAGAATTTGACATCGAGTTCCGGCCTGAAGAGCAATTGAAGAATCAAACAGAGGTTGAACTGGGCGACCCTAACGTGGAAGATCCAGAACCAATCGTTGGCGGGTGCTTAGAAGTTGGCGCATTGATATATGAACTCGCAGCGTCTCAACTTGACCCATATCCAAGGAAAGAGGGAGCGCAACTGGAGATGACTGAGGCGCTTGCACCACCCGCATCACAAGGCAACATGGCCTTTGCAAAGCTGGCATCGCTGAAATTTTCCAACAAAGGCCCTGGCCATTGACCGCAGCAGACGTTTGAATACAGTGATAAAAGGGTATAAATTGAGATTGGAATTGATTTGATACTTGACTTAAGCTCTATATTTGCGTGTTTGTTACCAACATGAAACCGTGAATATTGGCATGTCTATTGCCTTTCAAAGATCATCGAAACAAACAATTCAAGCCAGCGGCAGTTATTGCATGTTGCTATAACTGCCGTAAGATTTATACACGTGGCAACGCTTGCGAATGAATACTGAACGTACAATTGCACTTGATGCTATGGGCGGTGATTTTGGCCCTAGTGTTGTTATTCCAGGCGCATCTATTTCACTGGTACGCAACCCGAAATTGAAATTCAGTCTCTACGGTGATGAAGCAGCAATTTCCAAAGAGCTTACAGAGCATCCGGAACTTGCGGCCAAGTCTCAGATTTTTCATACTGATAATGCTATAGCCATGGATGATAAACCAAGCCAAGCTCTGAGGCGTGGCAAGGGATCAAGCATGTGGCAATCCATTGCCTCAGTACGCGACGGTGACGCGGACGTTGTGATTTCTGCAGGAAATACCGGAGCGTTGATGGCTATGGCCAAGCTTGTTCTGCGGCCCGTTGCGGATATTGACCGCCCAGCAATTGCAGCAATATGGCCGACGATACGGAGCGAATGTATCGTTCTTGATGTTGGGGCCAATATCGGCGCGGACGCAAAGCAGCTTTGCGACTATGCTCTTATGGGAGCTGCAATGGCCCGGGCATTGTTTCATATCGAACGCCCAAGTGTTGGGCTTCTTAACGTCGGTGTTGAAGAAATCAAGGGCGCCAATGAAGTGAAGGAAGCCCACGCATGGCTACGCGAGGCGGATGATCTTCCGATACTGTATCACGGATTTGTCGAAGGCGACCAAATTGGGCAAGGGCTTGTCGATGTTGTTGTCGTGGAAGGCTTTGCTGGCAACATCGCGCTTAAGACAGCAGAAGGCACGGCCCGTCAGATCGGCAGATACCTGAAAGATGCCATGCAGCGCTCCATTTATTCAAAAATCGGAGCTTTTTTGGCGCAGGGCGGATTTCAATTTCTTAAGAATAAAATGGACCCGCGCCGTTCCAACGGCGGTACATTTCTTGGTTTAAATGGTATCGCCATCAAGAGCCATGGCGGCACGGACGCGCTAGGCTTTGCCAGCGCTATTGATATCGGCTACGATATGGCTGAAGCTGGACTTGTGAAACGTTTTTCTGATGATTTACATGATTTTCATAATCAAATAACCGAAAAATTAGCGAGCTGACACTAATATTGCGGTGCTGCGTCAAATTATGCAGATCATTTCGCAAACATGAGAAAAACAGGAAACAATCGTGGCCATTATTCGTTCGGTAATTCGTGGTGTCGGCGCCTACCTGCCAAGTCGAGTCATGACGAATGACGATATGGCTAAAATTGTAGATACAGATGATGCTTGGATTACCGAGCGCACAGGGATTAAATCACGCCATATAGCTGCCGACGGCGAATTCACGTCCGATTTAGGAATAGCAGCGGCGAAACAGGCCCTGGTCCGTTCTGGTATTGCCCCGGTTGATATCGATCTGATCATTTGTGCAACGGCGACACCGGATCGAACATTTCCCTCAACGGCTGTAAAAATTCAGCATGAGCTTGGGGTCACCAAAGGTGCAGCCTTTGATATCCAGGCAGTTTGTTCTGGATTTGTCTATGGGCTGTCGACAGCTGATAATTTCATAAAAGCGGGGCAGTCACAGCGTGCTCTGGTGATTGGTGCCGAGACATTCTCGCGCATTCTGGACTGGAAAGATCGTGCAACCTGCGTATTGTTTGGTGACGGTGCCGGTGCCGTTGTTCTGGAAGCTCACACCCAGTCTGGTTCACGCAAAGACCGCGGCATTCTCGCAAGCCGGTTAAGATCAGATGGCCGATATGAAGACATGCTCTATGTCGATGGCGGGCCAAGCTCCACCATGACTGTGGGCCACCTTCGCATGAACGGCCGGGAAGTGTTTCGCCATGCCGTGCAGAAAATTTCCGGTGTTATTGAGGAAACGCTGGTCATGACCGGCTATGAAGCCTCGGAGATAGATCTTTTCGTCCCCCACCAGGCTAATGTCCGAATCCTGGACGGCATTGCCAAGAAACTTGGAATAGATAACGAAAAGGTCATTAAGACATTGCGGCACCATGGGAATACGTCCGCCGCCTCGATCCCACTCGCGCTTAATCAGGCCATTGAAGAGCACCGTATTAAAGAAGGGGATCTCGTGTTAATGGAATCCATGGGCGGCGGTTTCACATGGGGTGCTGCACTCGCACGCTGGTAAACTCTAATCATGTGATGCTTTCTGACCGGCTGCATGACTATCTCAATGTCTCCTTCATACCATCGATGTTTCAGAGATCGATGACTTAGACTTTTGAATTGGTGATAAATCTCTGTAGGATATGACGACAGAGGAGAGGCGACATGTCCATCCGCCCGCGCCGAAGTGCGCTTTATATACCAGGATCAAACCAGCGCGCCCTTGAAAAGGGCAAAACACTTGATGCAGACGTCATAATTTTTGATCTCGAAGATGCGGTTGCCGCGCATGACAAAGGCGCCGCGCGTGAACGCGTGGTCAGCGCACTTACCAGCCGCAGCTATGGGCAACGCGAGATGGCCGTCCGCATCAACAGTCTTGAAAGTGAACGACCACCGGCTAAAAGCCGGTGGCTTCCTGTTACGGCTAAAAGCCG
>CAYUYL010000097.1:0-9047 GCA_964449195.1 uncultured Filomicrobium sp. | reverse complement strand
CGATCCCGATGATAATTTCGACGTGTTATAGTCCGCTGTATAGCGGACCGATCCGACTTTTAGCCGGTGGAGAATTCACTTAAGCGACAGATGAGGGGGAGCAGAAATTGCTTTCCCTTACCTTCTTCTCTCTGTAGTGAATAAAAACGCAGATGATATTTAAAGCCGTCGAGAAACTAAAGTAAACTCCTCAGCATCTTTTGTTGGGAAGGGGGGGCGCGTGGCGACGCAACTAATCGTTTTGGGGCTGCTGATTGCTGGCCTTATCGCATTCATTCTTGGTGTTGCGCGCGCGAAAGCCGCTGCCAATGCAGCACCCAGCGTCAAGATGCATTCGCGCTTGGGCTATTATGGTGCTTATTGTCTGATCTGGACTGCAATACCGGCCCTAATTGTCACATTATTATGGAGTGCGTTATCTCCAGCTGTCATACATAAGCTAGTACAAGCCGATTTACCTGAAAATATCCAGCAGCTTTCTGGGCCGGAGCAGGCTCTTGTCATGGGCAAGGTTAACTCTATTGCCAATGGTATACGCAGGCTATCAGAAGAAGATGCCGAGGTGTTGCGCAGTGTAAGCTTTGGATTTTCTACGGTTGAGAAAGCTGCAGAAATATTGCAACGCAATGGTGTCATACTTGGTGGATTGCCGGAACCGTACGCTATAGCGGCTGCTTATGACGCTGTCGTTTTTGCTGAATATAGCAGATGGATAATCACAGGCATTGCTGCAGTTTTGGCACTGCTTGGCTTTATATTATCTTATTTATTGATTCAAGTGCGCCTAAAGGCCAGAAATTTCGTTGAGGCTGTTATCAAGTGTGGTTTGATCTTGGCATCCACAGTTGCCATTCTGACGACAGTCGGTATTGTTGCGTCGGTTGTGTTTGAGAGTATAAATTTCTTCCAACGTATTCCTCTTGATAACTTCTATCTGGGCACCGTTTGGGATCCGCGCTTTACATCGGCGGATGATAATCGTGGTATAGGGCAATTCGGTTTTCTGCCACTGCTTTGGGGTACACTATATATTTCATTTTTTGCACTTCTGGTTGCTGTGCCGGTCGGGCTTTACGCTGCAATTTATCTATCTGAGTATGCCGGATCAACATTTCGTTCTGTCATCAAGCCGCTGCTGGAAATCCTGGCTGGTATTCCAACCATTGTTTACGGTTTCTTCGCGTTGATCACCTTCGGTCCGCTGCTACGCGATACAGGTGCTGCGGTTGGGCTTGATATTGCTGCAACGAGTGTTCTGACGGCGGGTATCGTGATGGGCATCATGCTCATTCCGTTTGTGTCATCATTGTCAGACGATATCATTTCAGCTGTGCCTCACTCTCTGCGTGAGGGGGCATACGGTCTTGGGGCAACCAAATCCGAAACAATCCGCCTTGTTGTTCTGCCAGCTGCTTTGCCGGGGATCGTGGGTGCCGTACTGTTGGCTGCCTCGCGGGCGATTGGTGAAACGATGATTGTGGTTTTGGCCGCCGGTATTGCCGCCAATCTGACGCTTAACCCCTTTGAGCCGGTGACGACAATTACCGTGAAAATCGTCAGTCAGTTAACAGGTGATCTTGAGTTCAACAGTCCGCAGACGCTTGTGGCCTTCGCGCTAGGTCTGACACTGTTTGTGGTAACCCTGGCCTTGAACATTTACGCGCTGTACATCGTGCGCAAGTATAAGGAGCAGTACGACTAATGGCGGCCACAACAGATACAGAAGCTTCATCAGCCAGGGGTGGTTTTCAACCACTTGACACTGTCCTGCTGAAAAGGCGGTACGCAGCAGAGCGGCGTTATCAGTTCTACGGTCTTATAGCCATCCTCATTGGACTTGGCTTCCTTGTGATGCTCTTCACTTCCATTATTGTCAATGGATGGTCGGCATTTTTGCAGTCAACGATGACGCTTGAAGTGACTATTGACAGAGTAGAGAGCCATTCGGGTGGCAGTACTGAAGCTGACATTTTGAAAGGGCTGAATTACAATAAGCTCGTTCGTAATGCACTCTACAAGCATCTTGGATTTACAGAGCGTCCTGACAGACGCACACGCAGAAAACTAAACAAGCTTTTATCTCGAAGTGCCTCTTATCAACTTGGTCAAGTTGTTCGTGCTGACCCATCTTTGGTGGGCAAGACATTCAAGGTTGATATTCTCGCGCACGGCAATGTTGATGCGCTTTTAAAAGGTTCAATCTCCCGCGAAACTCCGGGAGATCGGCGCCAGCTGAACGATCAGCAGGTTGAATGGGTGGATAAGCTGGTTGCCGATGGTGTACTTGAAAAAAGATTCAACTGGGGTCTTTTCCAGTTTGGAGCATCCAGTCAACCGGAAACAGCAGGTTTGCTGGTTGCGATTATCGGTTCGTTTTTCATGATGGTGACCGTTGTTGTGCTGGCTGTGCCTTTGGGTGTGGCAGCTGCGGCTTATCTGGAAGAATTTGCGCCTAAGAATTGGTTGACAGACGTCATCGAGGTGAACATCAACAACCTTGCTGCTGTTCCATCTATTGTATTTGGTCTGCTGGGTCTTGCCGTCTTTATTAACATGTTTGGTCTGCCCCGCTCTGCGGCTCTTATCGGCGGTTTGGTGTTAACGCTTATGACGCTGCCAACTATTATTATTGCGACGCGCGCTGCTATTCGCGCTGTACCACCATCCATTCGTGAGGCTGCGTTGGGTGTCGGAGCATCGAAAATGCAGACGTTATTCCACCATACCTTGCCATTGGCATTGCCTGGGATTTTAACTGGCACAATCATCGGTCTGGTTCAGGCGCTTGGGGAAACTGCACCGCTTTTGATGATCGGCATGGTAGCGTTCGTTATTGATGCACCATCAACCCCTCTAGAACCATCGACGGCTCTGCCTGTGCAAATTTATATGTGGGCTACATCTGCAGAGCGTGGCTTTGTTGAGCGAACATCCGGTGCGACAATCGTACTGCTTATGTTCCTCATCGTTATGAATTCAGCAGCGGTCATTCTGCGCCGCCGCTTCGAACGTAAATGGTAATTTTTGAGGTCAGTCGTTATGGAACTGTCAGTTGGAGAAGCTGGTCCGGAAGCAGGCGTCGGTGACGACGCAAAGCCTAAAGTCGTAGCAGACAAAGTTAGCGTTCATTACGGAAATAAACAGGCTTTGTTTGACGTAGATCTGTCGATTCCTTCAAACTCTGTTACGGCGTTCATCGGACCGTCAGGCTGTGGTAAATCAACATTTTTGCGTTGCATTAACCGCATGAACGATGTCATTCCGATTGCGCACGTGTCTGGAAACATAACTATAGACGGCCAAAATATTTACGATTCATCCTTGGATGTGGTTGAGCTGCGGGCCCGCGTAGGGATGGTGTTTCAGAAGCCAAACCCGTTTCCAAAGTCCATCTATGAAAACATTGCTTATGGCCCGAAGATCCATGGTCTGACCAAAACCAAGAGCGACCTTGATGCACTTGTTGAGACGAGCCTGGAAAAGGCCGGTCTTTTCAATGAAGTAAAAGACCGTATCCACGAGCTCGGTACGGGACTTTCCGGTGGTCAACAACAGCGTTTATGTATCGCCCGTGCGATTGCAACAAAGCCCGATGTTATCCTTATGGACGAGCCATGTTCCGCTCTTGACCCGATTGCAACAGCGAAAGTTGAAGAGTTAATTGCAGAGCTTCGCAAAAACTTTACAATTATCATTGTGACACACTCCATGCAGCAGGCCGCGCGCGTATCGCAGCGCACAGCATTCTTCCACATTGGTTATCTTGTTGAAGAAGGTGCAACAGAGCAAATCTTCAATAATCCTCAGGATGTGCGTACAAAGAATTATATTACCGGTGTAATCGGCTGACTCTTTGTATCTGAAAGGAGATGGAGTATAAATGTTGCATTTTGATCTCTCATTAGATCAACAGGCCATACAAATGCAAGACTATACACAACGGACATACGCCGAAGAATTGGCGTTGCTTGATAAGAAAATCTCACACATTGGTGGCTTGGCCGAATATAATTTAGGCCAAGCTTTCGATGCGCTCATCAACCGTGACCCAGACCTTGCGCTCAGGATTATAGATGCTGACGCTGATATTGATAAACTTCAGCGTGATATCGAAGAGCAGGTGGTTGGGATGATTTCACGACGCCAGCCCAAAGCCGATGATCTCCGCCTGATCATAGGTTGCCTGAAAATTGCAGCAGACCTGGAACATATTGGCGATCTGGCAAAGAATATTGCCAAACGTGTTGTTGTAATTGCGGAACAAAAATACCCGCGCCCTCTTATTGCTGGTATGCAAAATATGCTTGAGCGTGCCCTAAGCCAACTCAAGGACGTTCTCGACGCTTATAGTGAACGCAATCCAGAGCTGGCGTTGTCCGTCTGGCGCCGCGATCAAAGCCTTGATGAGGCCTATACGTCCGTCTTTCGTGAGCTTCTCACCTATATGATGGAAGACCCGCGCAATATTGGCTTTTGTACCCATATGCTTTTCGGTGCGAAAAATCTTGAGCGCATCGGTGATTATACAACCAACATTGCTGAGACCATTCATTATGTTGTGCACGATGAAGAAATTTCTGATGTACGGCCTAAAGGCGATACGACGAGTGTCATGCTGTTTGACTCTGATCAGTAGTGTCATATTGATGTGCAGATATGTGATTTTTTTGCAATCCCACAGCTAAGCGAAGGAGCCTAAGGCTATGAGCGCACGGGTCTTGGTTGTTGAAGATGAGCCGCCGCTTGCAGAGTTGCTGCAATATAATCTTGAGGCTGAAGGATTCCGGGTCAGCCATGCAAAGACCGGTGAAGATGCTGAGATGCTGGTTTTTGAGGAGCATCCCGACCTTATCATCCTTGATTGGATGCTCCCACAGGTCTCTGGTATCGAGTTGTGCCGCCGTCTGCGATCTAAGCCTGAAACCCGCGCGGTCCCTATCCTGATGCTGACAGCACGCGCTGAAGAAAGTGACAGAATACGTGGCCTGTCGACAGGTGCGGATGACTATGTCACCAAGCCGTTCTCATTACCGGAGCTCATGGCCCGCGTGAAAGCAATCCTGAGGCGTGCTGCACCAGATCGCGTGGCGGACGTTTTAAGAGTCTCAGATGTTGAGCTGGATCGTGCTGCCCACCGTGTTACGCATGGCCCGCGTGAAGTTCGCCTGGGGCCAACCGAGTTCCGCCTATTGGAATTTCTGATGGAAAGCCCTGGCCGCGTATTTTCGCGTTCACAATTGCTTGATGGCGTTTGGGGGCGTGATGCCTTTATTGATGAGCGTACGGTGGATGTTCACATCGGCCGCTTGCGCAAGGCTCTTGTCCGCGGCCAGGAACGAGATCCCATCCGAACGGTGCGTGGCGCCGGATATGTATTTGGCGAACGTCCGACCAATTAAACTGCATATTCTAAAATGATATGTTATTACAGTGAGATTGTGCCCTGTAAGCCCGCACCACGACAATAAAGGCCGGTTTGATGTCATATCATTCTCTTGATCCCGGCGAGATCATTAAGACGCTTGAGCTGCTTTATTTCCGGATCTCTGAGCGCTTTCCAAATGCAGGCTTGGCGAATGTTTGTAAGGAGTTAGGCCAGCTTGCCCGAGATACGGATAAGCGGGTTGCGCATATCCGCAAGCCTTACAGGTTTTTACGGCTTGGAATTGTGGTTGTGATGATGAGTGGCCTTTTGGCGATTGCCTATGTTGCAAGCATTATCGATTATAAGCAGGACAAGGATAATTTGTTTGGTGTCTTGCAGAGGCTTGAAGCGTTCATCAACATTATTGTGCTCATGGGTGCCGCGGTGTTTTTCCTGTCAACTGCAGAGGCACGATGGAAGCGCCAGATTATCATTGGTCATCTTCATGAAATAAGGATGATTGTCCATGTAATCGATATGCATCAGCTCACCAAAGATCCAGGCGCCTCGCTGAAACGCCTTAGCCGCACGCCTTCTTCCCCTGATCGTACACTATCGCCTTTTGAACTCGTGAGATATCTCGATTACTGCTCAGAAATGTATGCGCTTGCAGCCAAGGTCGCCCTGCTCTATGCACAAAGTTCGCGTGACAGCGTGATTATGAGCGCCTTGACGGAAATCGAACACATCACCGCAAATCTTAGCGCGAAAGTCTGGCAGAAGATTACAATTATCGAGGGCATCTATAGTGCTGATACCGATACTGCCAAGTTAAAAACGTTAACGCAGCAATAAGGCGTGAGATATGGACGTTCATGATCCTGTATCAATAGCCCAGGCTTTAGTTCGTTGTCCCTCGGTGACGCCGCGCGAAGGCGGGGCTCTCACCCTGCTAAAAAACATTTTGGAGCCCTGCGGCTTCGAAGTGCATCGTATGACATTTACCGAACCTGGCACGCCGGACATCGAAAACCTTTATGCGCGTCGCGGGGATCTGGGACCTAATCTCTGCTTTGCCGGCCATACCGATGTTGTGCCGCCTGGCAACGAAAGTGATTGGTCGCATCCGCCTTTTGCAGCCGAGATCAGCGATGGATATCTCTACGGTCGCGGTGCGGCTGATATGAAGGGCGCGATCGCCTGCTTTGTTGCTGCTGCCATTCGTACCTTTGAAGCCAAGTGTGATCTTAATGGCGCGTTGTCACTGCTGATTACAGGTGATGAGGAAGGTCCTGCCATCAACGGCACGGTCAAAGTGCTGGACTGGATGCGCGACCGTGACGAGCGCATGGATGCCTGTCTTGTGGGTGAGCCGACGTGTACGGAACATTTGGGAGATGTCATTAAGATTGGCCGCCGCGGCAGCGTGACCACAACCCTTACGGTTTATGGAACCCAGGGTCACGTCGCATATCCGCACCAGGCTGACAATCCCGTGCCTAAGCTTATCCGTATTGCTGATCGGCTTGCGCACGAGGAGATTGATACAGGTAACGAGGCATTTGAGCCATCGAACCTGGAAATGACGGTAATTTCGGTGCCGAATATGGCATCCAATGTCATTCCGGCGCAGGCGCAGGCCACCTTTAATGTGCGCTATAATGATAACTGGTCGCGCTCTACGATGCAGGCTTGGATCTCTGAATTCTGCCATAAGGAGGCCGAGTCGGTTGGCGCCGAAATAAGCCTCAACTTCCATGGCAACGGCGATGTTTTTCTGACAGAGCCGGGCCCTCTCGTTGAAGCGATGACGTCAGCCGTCCAAGAGGTCACCGGGCGGGTGCCTGAGCTCTCCACAGGGGGCGGGACATCTGATGCGCGCTTTATTCATGCACATTGTCCGGTGGTTGAATTCGGCCCGATTAATCAGACGATTCACCAAGTGAATGAGCGCGTTGACGTTGAAGATCTCCATCGCCTAACACGCATTTACGAGCGCATGATCGCATTATACCTTGCATGATGGCGCAGCTGCAAAAGCCCGCACAACATTTATGTCATCAGATTGATGTTTGATCTCTAAATTTTGATTACACATGCTTTTTAAGATCCCTTCATGAAGTTGTACCGTCCTGTAATCAGGCGTGAAGCGGCAGGATGGTCACGTTGAATCTTGCCCACATGCTGGTCAATTGCACAATTGCAAGGCAAGCTAAATTTATCTTATGCTGAAGCGTATGAGAGGAAGCTAAATGCTTTGACCATTTAGCGAACGGAGGGTGATTGAGTGAACAAATTGATAAACGCGGGTATCATTGCGGTTGCATTGACATTGAGTTCAGGCATAGCAACGGCGTCCGATAGTAAGGGCAGCCATGCCGGTCATGAAACAATGAAAGCTGTTCCGGAGAATAAGTCGGCGGTGGTTTCCGGCGTTATTAATTCAGTTGATGCGGCAGCGGGGAAGATTAATGTCACGCATGAAAAGGTTCCTGAGCTGGGATGGCCGAAAATGACGATGGACCTGCCGGTTACGCGGCGTGTTGATCTTTCCAAGATTAAGACAGGAAGCACAGTTGACCTCACGCTTAAGCAAGGACTTGATAAACAATTCCGTGTCATTGGAATCGAACAGCCGAAATAGGCGCTTGAGCTGAAAGCGAAAAGATATGGGGGGCAGCTATGATGGTAGCCCTTCCTTTTCAAGCCTATTGCAGACCTATCCGGAAGATCTTACAATCACATCTTTCTCTGATTGAGCTTTCTGATCAGTGGCTTTCGTCAGATTAAAGCGACGTTCTTCCCAGAGATAGTAGATCACTGGAATGACAATTAGCGTTAGAATCATAGTTGATGTCATGCCACCGACCATGGGCAGGGCAATGCGGCGTATCACATCTGCTCCAGGTCCATCGGTGAAGAAGATCGGCAGAAGACCGATAATAATGGTGCCGACTGTCATAAGTTTGGGGCGGACACGCATCACAGCGCCTGAGATAACTGCCTCGAACAGATCTTGACGGGTCTGAGGCGGGTGCTCGCGGACCTGATGATCGATATACAACAGCATCACAACCGCCGTTTCAACAGCTATACCGCCGAGCGCAATAAAGCCAACCGCGACAGCCACGGACAGATTGTAACCAGCGATATATACCGCCCACATGCCGCCGATCAGCCCGAATGGCAATGACAACATGATCATCGCCGTTCTATCAAAGCGTCCAAAGTGCAGCATGAGCAAAACAAATATTATGAGGATGGTGGATGGAATGGCGAGAGACAATCGCTCACGCGCTTCAATCATTTGCTCGAACTGCCCGGACCAGGTGATGGCATAGCCAGGCGGTAATTCGATTCTATCACGGATAATGGCCGCAGCGTCTTGGACGTAAGTGCCAATATCCCGATCGGCTACATCCACAAAAACCCATCCTGTAAGCCGTGCATTTTCTGAACGCAGCATGGGCGGCCCGTTGGTGATCTGAATTTTGGCCACCTCTCCCAGGGGAATATGCTGGCCTTGAGGTGTTGGGATAAGAACCTCAGCAAGTTGTCCCGTTGTTTCACGAAAGGGGCGGTCGTAACGCAGCATGATATCGTAACGCTCTCGCCCCTGCACGCTTTCGGATTAAGCAACTTCATGTCTGTAAATTTCTTCTCGGCCTATTCAGACGTCATC
>CAYUYL010000096.1:0-9089 GCA_964449195.1 uncultured Filomicrobium sp. | reverse complement strand
GCCTTCATCGAACGTACAAGACCTTCCTGCACAAGATGGAACTGCCCGACAGTCTGGTGAGGAAGAACAGCTGCCGGATCAAGACCACTTTCCGCCTGGAAGGCTGCCTTCAACTTACGTAGTGCAGTATCCTCACGAACACGGCCGATAAACCAGGATGTGATCTGGTCACGAGACTTATAGTCGAGATCGCCCGGGGACTGCGTCGCGAGCATCAGCCCTAGCCCAGCGGAGCGCGCGCGCTTAAGAAGGCTCTGTAGTGGTTCCGCGGTTGCCGGTTTCGAGTTGGCCGGAATGTAAAGGTCAGCCTCATCGAACATCACGACGGCCTGTAGCTCGTCGTTAGGATTTCTCTGACAAAACCGGAGTGCTTCAGACAGGAACTGTGAAACCCAGAATAAAATATTCTCGTTATCACCGAGAAAACCTGTGTAAATAACTGACAGACGCGTGCGGCCCGGCTTGGCATACGCGCCAATTCCTAAAAGCGCATCCATCCGCAGGCTTTCACCGCAGGTGTCGAACAATGCGGCGTTGCGGTATCTCAGACTGTCAAGTTGCGCGACAAGATCACGGCGGATCTTACCCGAGGGGTCCATGCGCTGGGTGAGATCTGTAAGTTCGGGATCTTCATCTTCCAGGAATGTAATCAAATCCGACAGCGAGACCTCGTGGCTTGAGCGTGCTCCCAGCAAACGCAGCGCAACCGATAAAGTACCCGATTGTTTCTGGTGCATAGCTGACTTTTTCATGTGCAGCATATCACCCAGGGCGGCGGCAGAAAGATTAGCAAGCAACTGCTGTTCATATTCCGGCAGTTCATCCACTCCGTTCGGCAGCAGAGTAATTGAGATCGGACGGCCGGATGAGCGGCCCGGCGTATAGACGGCAACATCAACCGCCTCGCCTAATTTTTCACGTTCGATGGCGCGTTCCGGCGGCTCATCAGGATCAGCACGCCAGACATCCGGATTGGCATAGCTACAAAGATCACCTTTGCGGTCAATCAGAACAGCCGGTATGCCACGTGCCAGGAACTGTTCTATAAGGCTCAGCGCGAGTGTCGTCTTACCCGATCCTGAGCCGCCAAGCACAGCCGTATGGCGTTTCATAACCCCCCGGTTCAACGTAACCGGCCGGTGAGCATGCAGCTCGCGGCCTGCAAATATACTATTGACGTTATCGCCATTTTCATCCAGCAGTACTGATATTGGGACTTCATCGTCATTGTCTGCCGGCGGCGGTGGTGGTGGTGGCGGCGGGGCATTGCTCCAACCAAGCCAGTCTGCCCATGGCGCGCCGGAACTGGTAGCCGTGTTTTCACCTGGCGTCATTGCAGGCGAAACCGCATGCGGCTCAGGAACGACAGGCACAAATTGCTGATTAATATCTTCAACAAGCGAAAGGTTGGCCCCTTCTCCAGCCACAGGCAAGCCGGCCCGAGGCTTGGCATTGCCCACCGGAAGCTGTTGACCGAGCAAATCCAGGCGCAGGACATGTATAATTGAAACCAGAGCAGACATCATTTTGGCTTGAGCAAACCAATCTGCAAAACCAGGATCATTGCGATGATGCGTGTGGAACTCGCGGATCATCAGCATGCGTTCCCACTCCGGAATTGACACAAGAACAGGACGCCCGCCCGCGGCACGGAATTTGCGGTAGGCTTGCGCCGTTTGATTTTTCCGGTTGGGCGGAAAATCGCTGGCGCGCAGCATAAAACATGTCCGCCCATCCATAGTGCTCAAGACCTTATCAAGCTGACGCTTGAGTCCCCCACCCTGGGTTGGACGATTACATAGATAAACCCGTGCATCATAGGCATGGCCGGTTGGATGTTCGACCGTTATGTCAATCGCCGGCAGATCATCAGAAATTCCGGATGGCCTGATTTTAACGCCCAGCTCATGCTCCCACTCAGCGGTTGCAAGATCAAGAGAGCCACTGAGAACGTCCAATAGATCCTGGTCCGTATCAGGCATTTCTGCTTCAAACGTACCACAAAAGCGTTCCCACATCTCGCGATAATCAATTTGGAACCGGCGGCTACTCTTTTGCTTTGGAGGATCTTGTTTGGCTTCATCCTTGTCCAAGGCAAAACCCAAGGCGGCAGCAATGGTGGAGATGAACCCGGTTTCTTCGCCAGCCTTTGTCGCTTCGACTGCAATTTCTTCGCCTACAGCTTTTTCGTCTACATTCGTCTCTTTGTCTACAGATTTAGAATGTCTTGCGCCTCTTTCCACACCCGACTCTGTGTCTGAATCGACCTCTTTCCCAGAAGTTTCCTCCTGACTCAATTCCTTACTCTGGCCGGCACCTTCTGCTTCACTTACTGCAGCCGGCTTCACATCAGACGAACGGACATTGTCCGCCTGCAAATGACTTTGCGCATGTTCCAAAAGGCGCCGTGTCGACAACCCTGCAAATTCATCAAAGAATTCAGCCCCAAACACAGCACCAGCATCAGATAGTCCTGCGCCATCAGCATGCCGCGCAGTCTCAACTTCCAAACGCTTGGCTATGATTTGACGGGCCTCGTCCGCAGTACGGCTTTCATGCAGCGCCACGGGACCTGCCTTCTCGATACGGTCCACATAGGATTGATGCAGGGCATCCCGAGCCTGGGCGTAGAATTCCTCCAACACCGCAATTACGATGATGGCAGTGGGAACACGGTTTGCGATCTGCATCAGATTACCGACCGCCTTAGTGAAGCGCTCCTCGGGATCTTCAAAGTTGCGCAAATCCTCCACCTGATCGATGCAGAAAACCAAAGCTGAGTCATCAACCGCGGCCATAATAGCGCCTAAGGCCTCGACAATCTCGAAAGCACGTCCGTCACCGGAATTCGGATCCAGGGCACGCACGCTGCGAATACTCAATTCGTTCAGCTCGCGGCCGAACAAATACTGTCGAATGCGTTGATCTATACGTGGGTCACGACGTTCCAGATACAGCAGGGCACGAATAATATTGATATCGAGTTCTTTATCGGCAAACTGTGGACTTGCAACGATATCATCAGCAAGATCAAGCACCAGGACGGCAAGCGATGTCTCATCAAGCTCAGCTTCACGCAGCTTGTGGATCTCATTGGCCGGCAGTGATGCCTCAACCATAAGCCGGGTCAAACGCGCAAGACCACTCTCACCCTCCCCGCCTGCACCACCATCGGGATCATAGGGCTTTTCCAGAGAACTGATCAGCCGGCGCAGAAAATAATCCGCATAGTTCGAAATATCCGGCGTCATCTGCGCATAGCCGAAATAGGCCTGAAACTGACGATGTGCGCCAGTGCGTAAAGCGCGGATGAGATGTGTTTTGCCTGCTCCGGATTGTCCATGAAACAAGAGAATGCGCGCCTGACTGGCCGCCTTTCCTTCAACGACAGCCTCCAAGAGACCATAAAATTTATCACGCGCTTTCTGGTGCACGGCCGGAACATCGACTGGATCGGCCTGCCAAACATCATCTTCCCACGTAATCGAATGCTCGAACGCAGCCGCGAGCTGATCTGGACTGGCAACCTCTTGCCTTGCAACCTTCATCGATTATTCAATCCCAGCATCAGCCGGGCCCTTCAATTTCAAGTACGAACGTTTTTTTTTTTCAAAAGGATACACAGCAACTAAATTTCTGCGCGGACGTAGTGCCAGACGGTGTTCTTATAAGAAACAGCCGAAGCATGGAGCTCTTCCGCGTTACTTTTTGGTTTCAAGTCAGCATTGGCCAGGGCAAGATACCCAGTGCGATGCGCTTCGACCAGCATGGCCTTGAATTCGATTTCGCTAAGCCCCCATTGCTGATGACTTGCCTGGATCTCGCGCCAAACGCGACAAATAAAAACCTTCTTATTTCCCGGCCAGCCCTCACCATATCGCTCAGCAATTCCGCGCACAGCAGCTGAAAAGCCGGTCATGTCAGGCCTGATGGCCATATCAGCATCAACCGCAGCCTCAGCCTTCACGGGAGGGTCAGCAGAAGATATCTCTGCAGTGGATGCATCAGGCGGACGACAGACAACCCTATTAACAGGCTTAGACGGCTGCAAACTCCGCGACACCGCATTTTTTAAGATTGCTGTCCGTAACGCCACCATGTCTGTTTGCGGCGAACCGCAGACCTCTGCGGCGAGTGCAGAGATCAACTTTGCATCTGAGGCAAACTCACGCGGACGCCGGACCAACTGGCCGGCGAGGAGACGCCCAGCCTTGGCGCTCAAGCTCCTGCCAGATTCCAAACCGCTTTTAAGCTTGTTCCCGAACGCACGTTCAAGGGCCACAACAGCAAGCGCGCACCGTAACTTCGCCGCACTTGGCGTGCGTTTCACCGGCAATTTATAAGCCTGCTGTAAAATGGCAGCCCGCAGGCCATCCGGGCGTGCCAGAGACTTAATCCTCTGCGCACTCTCTCCCGACCAGCCCAGAGCATACGCGACAAGATACATGTCACGCATAGACGGCCAGTCCTCGGGAAGGGCTTCAATGCAAAGAAAAGCCCGAACGCGCTCCTTGCCCATCGGCGTCAGAACGACACGCGCACGCCGAAGTTCCACCCATCCAAAACCGCTATGATTTATGATAGCTGTATCGAGACGACGGCGAATTTCAGATGGTGCCAAACAGTGCGATGCCACTGGTGTCAGGTCACGCAACAACTGCGTGCGCGTCGCACCCTGTGTGCTGGCAAGCCGGCAAAGCATGAACTCATCAATCAGGCTTGGCGTATAATCCGGCGTCTCGACGCGCAGTGCGATGCCCATAAGGGCGTTCTCCCCTTGAAATCCTGCCTGTCAATCCTGAGCGCACAAAAGCGCAATCACGACAACTCAAGAACCGGACGCGCGAATCACCGGGCTCAAGTGATATAATGACGTGATTTGCACCCAAAAGTCCAATCAGCAGCTCAAGAAGTATAGCGGCGGCAATATTATGGGGATTTTAATTGTGCAACACGCAGCATTAGTGCGCCAAGAGCTGCCGCACATGCTGCACTTTGAAAAAGTGTCATGCTGAGAAAATCAGGGAAACGCAATGGCCGTAGTGGCCAAGGCGGCAATACCTTCCCGCCGCCCCGTAAACCCAAGCCCTTCACTGGTTGTTGCCTTGACCGCGATACGGCTGACATCAATATCGGCAATACTGGCAAGCTTCGCCCGCATCGCATCGCGATGAGGACCAATTTTGGGCGCCTCACAAATAATCGTGACGTCAGCATTGACGACATAACCGCCACGCCTGGCAACTCGCTCTACAGCATGCTGCAGAAAAATATGTGAAGCGGCACCACGCCATTTTTCATCGGATGGCGGAAAATGGTGGCCAATGTCGCCGTCACCTAAGGCCCCGTAAATCGCATCTGTTAAGGCATGCATCGCAACGTCAGCATCAGAATGGCCTTTCAAACTCTGGTCGTGGGGCAAACGGACGCCACAAAGCCAAACATGATCGCCTGACTCGAATTTATGAACATCGTATCCTTGGCCAACGCGGATTTCGGGAATTGATGAACGTAAATAGGCTTCTGCCAAAGCAAAGTCCTCCGCTGTAGTAATTTTCAGATTTGTCTGACGCCCTTCGACAAGCTTGACATTAAGACCTGCAAACTCTGCAATTGAGGCATCATCAGTAAAGCTTGCAGCAGTAGCATCACGCGCTGCGCGGTGGGCGTTGAGAATTTTGTCGAAATGGAAGGCCTGCGGTGTCTGCGCCCGCCACATATCAGTGCGCTCCACGGTCTCAGCGATTGTGCACGCCGATGGGCGGGCACGTTTCAGGGTGTCGTTCACGGGTTGCGCAGCGATCGCACCGTCAACCTCGTCAAGCGCAGCAATTACGGAAGAAATTGTCGCAGCATCGACCAGCGGACGGGCTGCATCGTGAATGAGAACAACATCAGGCTTGCTTGCTTGCAAGGCTTCCAAACCGGCCAATGTCGATTCCTGCCGTGTCTGCCCGCCGAAAACAGGCAAAGCCAGCTTGTCCTTCCGCCCTGGAATGGCCGCCTCATAAAGTTGCATATCGTCCTGGTGGATTGCCACCTGCACAAGATCAATGGCTTCATGCTCTAGAAAAGTGCGCATAGTTCGTGTCAGTATGATTTCGCCTGCGATTTGAGCATATTGTTTAGGCCCTGCGGCGTGCTTTTGCGCCCTTAGGCCGCGTCCTGCGGCGACGATTAATGCTGCAATCATTGGGGTGATGCCCTGCCCTGAAACTAGTATTTTTTGAGGCGGTAAGACGGCCTGCGGCAATTTATGGCCACTTATTTGCCGCAAAGCAATGTCGTAGTTTATGGTTAGCAATGAGGCAGAATACATTCTTGATGAAAAAGCAATCAACTCATTCTCTACCAACAGTAAAGAGCATACACCTTGGCAGGCTGCATATGAAATGCCCCGTTGTCCTGGCTCCGATGTCTGGCGTATCAGATCTCCCCTTGCGCCAGCTTGCACAAAGCATGGGAGCAACGATGGTCGTATCCGAAATGATTGCAAGTGCTGAACTTGTACGCAACCGGCGGCAAGACATCATGCGGCGCGCACTTGGCACCGAGATATCACCGTTCATTATTCAATTGGCCGGTTATGATCCGCATTGGATGGGTGAAGCCGCACGCATATGTGAGGACCTGGGGGCGGATGTCATCGACATCAATATGGGCTGTCCGGCGAAAGAGGTCACCGGCAAGCAATCAGGCAGTGCATTAATGCGCAATTTGCCCCAGGCACTCGCGCTTATCGAAGCCGTTGTTCAAAACACTAATGTACCAGCTACGTTAAAAATGCGTTTGGGATGGGATGAAAAGACCATTAACGCACCCGAACTGGCGCGTCTGGCAGAGGCCGCCGGCATCAATATGCTTACAGTGCACGGGCGGACACGTGCGCAATTTTTCAAGGGCAAAGCAGACTGGACGCGGGTTCGCGCAGTCACGAATGCCGTACACATTCCTGTTTTGATCAACGGTGATATATGCAGCCTGAGTGATATGGCAACCGCGCTAGAGCAATCGGGGGCCAATGGTGTCATGGTTGGCCGCGGGGCTTATGGCGCACCTTGGCAACCTGGGCGGCTGTCTGCCGCCTGGTGCAATGGTATCGATCCAGGCCCGCCTTCGCCCATACAAATTGCTGATATTGCCATAAAGCATGTGGAAATGATGCTGTCGCATTACGGAACAACACTGGGACTTCGCAATGCGCGCAAACATGTTGGCTGGTACTTGTTGCAGCGCGCCCAAGATCCACAACGCATAAAAAAATGGCGCCAGAAGTTGTGTACAGAGGAAAGTACAGGCGAGCTGCTGCGTGGTATATCCGAGTATTTCCGGCAGGCGGAGGTTGCCGCATGAGTTCATACTCAAACAAAACAAAAGAGAATTACTTAGACGCCGCTCCACAATCCGCCACGGAGTATGGTGTCATTCTCGAGGCTATCCCCCATCCGTTGATTCTGGTTGGAACCAACAATCAGATTGAGTTTGTCAATCACTCGGCAGAGCTTTTTTTCGGCGCCAGCGAGGCTATTCTCAAGCGAGATAAGCTCACCGATGTTTTGGAGTTTGATTGTCCACTGTTCCCCCTTATCGACCAGGTGCGTAACAGTGGTAAAACAGTTAACGAATACGGTATAGAAATCTTTGTTCCGCGCACCCGCACAAAAAGGCTCGTTGATATCTACGCAGGAGATGTCATCGACGGAACCAAGCGAATTCTGATTGTGCTGCATCAGCGCAGCATGGTGCAAATGATCAAGCGTCAGCTGACAAACCGGTCTATGGCCCGGTCTGTTTCCGGAATGGCTTCCATGCTATCTCATGAAATCAAGAATCCGCTCTCCGGCATCCGCGGCGCAGCACAACTGCTCGAACCACAACTGTCCTACGAAGACCGTGGACTATCACAGCTGATTTGTGAAGAAACTGACCGTATATTATCACTGCTTGATAAAATGGAAGCATTCGGCGAAAATCAACAGTACCCGCGCGAGCCTGTCAACATTCATACTGTACTCAAGCATGTCCGCAAAGTCGCTCAAGCAGGATTTGGGCGCGGCATAACATTTAAAGAGTGCTACGATCCATCACTGCCCCCCGTTATTGGAATGCGGGACCAGCTTATTCAAGCCTTTCTGAACTTGGTTAAAAACGCCTGTGAAGCGATTGCAGATGCCGATATTCCAAACGGAAGCGTGCAGATATCGACGGCGTTTCGTTCAGGGGTAAAACTAACACTGCCAGGCAGCGATCCTAATATGACGCTTCCTCTTATGATCGAAATTGCCGACAACGGTCCCGGCATACCGGAAGAGTTAAAAGCGCATGTTTTTGACCCCTTTGTTTCATCGAAGCGCTCCGGCTCAGGCCTTGGGTTATCCTTTGTTGCGAAAATTATTGATGATCACGGGGGCACGATTGAGTGCGAGCGCGTAGGTGAACAAACAATTTTTCGAGTTCTTATGCCCCTGAATGATAACGTGGACCAATAGCTTTAATTGGAGAACAAAAATGGCTAAGGGCACGGTGCTGATTGCCGATGACGATAACGCTATTCGGACTGTTCTGAATCAAGCACTTGCACGTGCCGGATATATTCCACGCACCACCAGCAACGCGTCGACACTGTGGCGTTGGGTACAGCAAGGCGAAGGCGATGTGGTCGTCACAGATGTCGTCATGCCCGATGAGAGCGGATTTGAACTCTTGCCGCGGATTACAAAGGCGCGCCCCGATCTCCCTGTTATTGTCATGAGCGCACAGAACACGCTGAAGACGGCGCTGACAGCTGCAGAGCGCGGCGCTTTCGAATATCTTCCTAAGCCGTTTGATCTGAATGAGTTGGTTTCGATTGTTGGGCGTGCCATATCAGAGCCCAAGGACAGCTCAAAGTCATTGCCAATCGAGGCTGATACTGAAGAACTGCCGCTTATAGGGCGATCACCTGCCATGCAGGAAATCTATCGCATTCTTGCCAGGTTGATCCAAACAGAATTGACCGTGATGATCAACGGAGAATCAGGCACCGGGAAAGAACTTGTTGCCCGCGTTTTACATGATCACGGCAAACGGCGAAACGGGCCTTTTGTAGC
>CAYUYL010000095.1:0-9311 GCA_964449195.1 uncultured Filomicrobium sp. | reverse complement strand
TAGTCCGCTGTATAGCGGACCGATCCGGCTTTTAGCCGGTGGAGAATTCACAACGTTCTCCGGCCGCGAACATGGACACTGGCATGCCGGTGCTTGTCACCGGCAACCCTCCATCGAAACGGAAAAACATTTGCCTGGCGGCACCGGCTTAAGTCTTGCCACGTTGCATGACTATTCCCGGACCAGCACGTATATTGAGCAATGGTTTCCGGCAATAAATGCAGGTATGAAAAGCCAATCTAGAGAGTGTTGTTGTGTTTACTGCCAGACAGCAAATGATGAGCACCTATACAACACGTGGGCGCGGCAGATGTTCAGTGGCATCACGGTGGCCATGGGCTATGTCACAGGAATGGTATTGCAGAATAACGGGACGTGCCGGGTGCCATTCGTTGGATTCTGAGGAGTTTATCATGTCCACATAGTCGTGCCGACGATTGATGCGGTCAACAGCGTTGTCAAAAAGCCTATCAGCACTGCTTTGGGGGCCATTTCGACGATTTCCGGTCTCCGCTCTGGCGCCATGGCACCGAGCCCGCCCAGCATGATGCCAAGTGATCCGGGATTCGCGAAACCGCAAAGCGCATACGTAAGCAAAAGGCGGGAGCGCTCGGACAACTCCTCGGCAGGAGTTTTAACCAGTTCGAGGTAAGCAAGAAACTCGTTTAGGATCACTTTCTGGCCGATCAGCGCGCCAGCCGCCACTGTTTCGTCCCATGGTATACCGATTATAAAGGCCAGTGGAACGCAAAGGTAGCCAAGCAGTTGCTGTAACGTGATTTGAATGCCGATAAGATCCTCGCTAATTGCCAGGACGGAATTTGCCAGTGCTACCAGCGCCACAACTGCAATCAACATGGCTGCTACGCCAGCGACCAGCATTATGCCTTCCGTTGTGCCCTTCGATACGGCGTCAACACTGCTTTGGGCGGGGTCTTCCAATTGAATGCTGGCAGTACGAGGTCCGCCGGTAAAGTCCGTTGGTACGGCGAGACGTGCCAGCATTAAGGCTCCTGGTACGTTAATGACGGAGGCGGCCAACAGGTGTCCTGCAGCGCCGGGAACAACGGAACTCAAAATACTGGCATAAAGCGCCATCACGGTTCCGGCGACTGTGGCCATGCTGACGGCCATGGCCGCAAACAGGGCGCCACGTCCCATTGTTTTGAGATAAGGGCGTATTAGCAGCGGCGCTTCAACGAGGCCCAGAAATATGCTGGCTGCTGCAGCCGTGCTGAGCGGCCCCCCGGTGCCGAATGTATGCTGCAACAGATAGGCAAAGCTCTGTACAATGCGCTGTAAAATACCCCAGTGGTAAAGCAGGCGTACGAGCGCGCTGAGTACCAGGATCATCGGCAGGATGCGAAAGGCGAGCACAAAGTTATTTGCCGGCTGGCTGACATCAAACGGTGTTGCGCCACCTGCCAGATAGCCAAACATCAGTTGAGCACCGGCATCTGTGGCCTGTTGCAATACAAACACAGCCTGTCCGAGTGCATTGAAAACCGTTTTGGTCCAAGGCATTAATAATAAGGCTGCAACAAGGAGAAATTGTAACGCCAGTCCGGTGACAATGACTTTGGCAGCCTCCAGCCTGCTTAAGTCTCCGCGCTTTTCCGAGATCAACCACGCAAATAGCGGAATGAGAACGACGCCCAAAACACTTTGCAAGGCTAAAGGGTTATCCGGCATCTGAGTTCTCTAATTTCCGTGTCACGCAACTTTATCTTTTGTATCTGTTTGCACAAATCGTCTCGCAATACTTTGCGTGCTTCTGATCATATATCATGGTCTTCTATTGCAAGCGCATGGCGTCAGCAAGAGGCATCTTTGATATCGTTGTGTTTGTTGCTTTCAGGCAAGAAAGCTGCGGCCAAAACAGTTCGAGACGCAATGAGCGGCAAGGTGACACAATTGTATGCTGGAAAATAAAACTTATGAGTTCTAGAATTACTTCTCCTCAGAGTAGTATACTCTGAAATATCCTATTCAACGCGCCTGCGAGCAAATATGATTCGAAACGCACCTCCCGAGCAAATGCATTCTGACGCACGCCCTTCCGGCCGGCCGGTATCGAGACGCCGCCGCCGTAAACCGCCTCAGCCTCCCAAGAAATCGTGGTTGGGTGTCATTCTCTTCGCTTTTGCAGCGTGCGTTATATTGCTTGCCGGTGCCTTGACCGCCGCTGTTTTTATTTTCGATCCGGCGACAATGGTGCGCAGCGAGTTGATGCGCCAGGTTAAAAATAACACGGGGCGCGATCTGACCATAGCTGGTCAGCCATACCTGACATTCTACCCCAATGTTGGTATTTCTTTACCTGATATTTCCGTCTCGCCGCCGCCTGGAATGGAAGGTCGGCCGACTCTGCAAGCAGAACGATTGCATGTCGCTGTGGCGGTTTGGCCGCTTTTGAGCGGTCGTGTTGTTGTCGAAGAAATTAATATGGACCGTCCCATTGTCAATTTGCATGTCGACCGTGAGGGGCGGCGCAGCTGGCAGATCGCGCAACTGGCGCAGCCAACCGAATTTGCAATGCTGCCGGCCTCTGTAACCGGTGTTGTCCGTGATGTTGCCCCAACGCACAGTGTTCAAACAGCTTCATTTCTTGCTGCCCAGTCCGGCCGTGGAATCGAGGGACTTGAAAAATTTGAATTGCGTGCTCTGCGCATCCGCAACGGTGATATTCAGTACCGCGACGATCGCTCTGGCACAATGGAAGTTCTGACGGCTGTAGATGTTAATGTGACAGGCCGGCGGTTAACCGATCCAATTGCCCTGGATGGCACGTTTAACTGGAGCGACGAGCGCCTTGCAGTCAAAGTGCACTTGGAGACCTTAAGCCATATCGTGGATGGCCGGGCCGCACGTGCGCGCTTCAATCTGCAAAGTCGGCCTTTGGTTGCCTCCTTCAACGGCGAGGTGATGTTGGGTATTCGTACCAGGATTGCTGGCCCCTTATCTCTTTCAACGCCTTCTATGCGTGCTTTGATGCGTTTGGCGGGAACAGATTTACCGAACGGTGATCGCCTTGGTGCGGGGGAGTTGAAAGGCACGTTGCGCGCGACGCCTGCGGAGGTTGCACTCACCAGTGCGAACTTTAAACTCGAAGAAACACAATCCAGCGGTGACATCACGGTTGAATTTGGCGGCGTGCGTCCCAGGGTCAAATCTAATCTAACGATTGCGCAGTTGGACATTGATAAACTCACCCAATCCTTTGCAGATGCGCGCCCTGTAAAGCGGACCAGAGCCGGCCTTGTTCCGCAACCAAGCCGGGCCCGTCAGCCGGCGTCAATTGAGGACATCTTGAGCAGCAAGACGTCGAATGATGGCGCTGGCCGTTTTAGTCCTCAAAGTCGTAACGCTAAGAAAACGGCAGGTTGGAGTAAAGCGCCGTTTGAACTTTCAGTCATGGCCCTGTTGGATGCCGATGCCCAATTAAAAATTTCAGGCTTGCGGGTTGCCGGTCTTGCCATTGATAAAACTACGATGCGTATAGCCTTGAAGAATGGCATGGCACAGGCGGATATAGATCGCGTAGAACTCTATAATGGGTATGGCCGGGGTGTGATGACGGCCGGTGCTGGCGATAGTGGTCTGAAAGTTGGCGCCAACATCGCCATGTCTGATATTGCGGCGCAGCCACTGCTCAAAGATACTGCAGACCTTGAACTCCTATCTGGAACGGCGCGATTAACGGCAAATCTGAACGGCAGCGGTCGTTCTCAGTACGATCTGATGTCGAGCTTGGCCGGAACAGCGAGTTTTATTTTCAGGGACGGTGCCATTGTTGGCTGGAATATTCCGCAAATCCTGCGGGGCTTGCAGACGGGACGGATTGGAGATTTAACCCAAACGCCGGAAGCTAAAACTGATTTCTCAGAGTTTACAGCGAATTTTAATTTGAGCCGCGGCATTGCCAACACGCAGGATTTGCGTATGACCAGCCCGCTTCTACGCATGACGGGCTCCGGCAACACTGACATTGGCAGGCGTCAACTCGACATGATTTTGCGGCCAAAGCTTGTGGCGACCTTGGCAGGTCAGGGGGGGCAGGCAGACCTGTCTGGTCTCGAAGTTCCAGTGCGGATTACAGGCTCATGGGATAATCCAAATGTTCAGCTTGATCTAGCCGGGATAGTCTTGAATGAGAAGGCTGTTCAAGGTGCTGCTGATACGGTGCGTAAGTTGACCGATCAGTTCAAGGGCAAAAATGCTGGTGACATCGTTCGTGGCTTGTTGAACGGTGATAAGGAGGACGGCGAAGGAAATTCAGCCGGCCAGTTGCTTAAGAATTTATTCAAGAACTAGAGCGTCTTGATTTCGTTTCAGCGTTACCATGTCTTTTCCCTACGGCCGCTCATGAGATCGTGCTTTGGGAAGAGTGCCGGGGAGGCGGCGAGCTTGGTGCTCAAGGCTGCTCACGCAAGCGTAGGTTGCCGATCGGGAAACGCTTTTCAAATTTGAGTTTCGCCCAAGGATAAAAGGGGAAATCGTTTTATCTTATAAATTTGGAGCTGTTAATCAGGTACACGTGTTCCAGGATGCTTCGCGAGTGATTTGAGAACATCTGCAATCACATGTGTGCAATGTTTCCAGGTTGGGAGTTTCTGAGCCTGGTTCCATGACGCATCTGCAAGTTTGCGGCGTAACGTGCTGTCGCTAAGAAGCTTGTCAATCGCAGCAGCCAGTGCGGCTGTATCGCCGGGCTCAACCTTGAGAGCGGCATCATCAGGCACCGTTTCAGACATAGCACCGCCTTTGGTGCATACAATGGGCAGGCCACGCGCGATTGCTTCGCTGAGGACCATACCATATCCCTCAAATAGAGAAGGCATGACGAAAACGTCTGCGTTCAAGAATTGATCATTGAGATCCTGGTCGCTGAGGGCATCTGTCAGCTCGATCTGTTCACCAAACCCCGCTTGCGCAATGGCATCGCGAACGGCTTCCGCATAGACCGGGTGGTGTGTTGTTGCGCCCACGATCGTTAATCTCCAGTCCTTGTGGGGAATTTGTGCGAGTGCGTCGATCAAAACTGTATAGCCCTTGCGCGGGATGAGGGCACCAACTGATAACAATTGCAGTGGAGAACCTGAACCTTGGGCTCTTTGCGCGGGGTGGGTTCCGGGCGTTGCAATAGCAAGTTTATCAGCTGGAACATCGTATTCGCGTTGTAAGAGCCGGGCCGTCGCCTCACTGTTGGCGATTACTTTTTGCGCCCGTGCAAGCGCATGTGTCTCAAATGCAATAAACCGGCGCTTATCCGATGGCTTCACTCCGGTTTCATAGGCAAGCGGATGATGCACCAGTGCTGCAATTGGCGAAGCAATCCCATTCACCATGAGCGGTGGCATCGCGCCATAGGCCAGACCGTCCACCAGCACGGGGATTGTGGAATTCAGCTTTGCAAAGATACGCCGTGTTGCCTCAACAGTTTCGTGATCGGGATATGGATAAGTTGATGGAAGTTGCACATGACGCACGCGCACACCTAAATCCGGTAATAGATCCAGAACTTTGCGTGAATAGGCATATCCTCCTGTTGGCAGCGTGATATCACCTGGAATTGCAAAGGCTGCATCAATCACTAAGGCTGTCCTCGTACCATGCCCGCGCTAAATGAGTTTCACCTAACGTCACGCGTAACTTATCGAGGCCGTCGGCTCCGGGGCCCAGGTCACCATTCATGATTGCCGCTTTCATCTCATCAAAGATATAACGGCACAGAAACTCGGTGGTGGTCAGCGTATCTTTAAATTGCACAAGTGTATCGAGATCCGCATAAGACACTGGCTCAAGGATTTTTTTGAGCGTTGTACCTGCTCTGCCGATATCAACCACAACGTTGTATTCGTTGAGCTGTTTACGAAAAAAAGCCACGTCAACAACGAAGGTCGCACCGTGCTTGTTCTGAGCAGGCCCGAAAAAAGGATCAGGCAGGCTGTGGGCAATCATAATGGCTTCACGCACTTCTATAGCATACATGGCGCTGGCTCTTCATCGCGGAAATTATGCAGTGTCATGACAGAGCATTGGCATAGCGAACGACCGGGGGCAAGCCCCGAAAATCCGAACTGAGAATATGTGGCATTTGATGTTCTGCTTCATCGAATGAGATTTCGTTGCTCACCAGAACATCAAGCCGGGAATCTGTGAGCAGTTCCAATGCTTTGGCCAGGCGCCGGCGATACGGCCATCGAGAACGGTGGGATGGTGACACCTGTCCGACCTGTGATGAGATAAGCCGCAGACGGCGGCTGTGCATGACGCCGCCTAAGCACACTTCTATGGGCCGCTCGCCATACCAGCTCATTTCAACCACTGTTGCTTCCATCCCCGCTGCGGCAAGCGTGGTTTGTAAGCCGGCGGCCGTTGCGCTCGTGTGAAAGATGCAGTCGCAATCTTGCGGGCAGGCATCTGGCTGCACGAAGGCTGCTCCTATCGCATTGCTGACGTCACGTTTGCCTGCGTCAATGTCAACGATATACACATCAACCGCTGGCAGTCTTGCGAGCAGACTCGCTGTCAACAGGCCGACGATGCCGGCACCTATGACGGCAACCCGGTCGCCAGGGCCAACTCCGCCATCCCATACGGCGTTGAGTGCCGTTTCCATATTCGCTGCTAATGTCGCGCGGCGTAGCGGAACGCCGTCAGGTACGGTTATCAAAGCTTCTTGAGGAGCAATAAATTGATCTTGATGAGGATGAAGGGCAAAGACATTCTGTCCCATCATTTCATCGGGGCCTGAGACAACTTGGCCTGCAGCTGCATAGCCGTATTTGACGGGGAAGGGAAAATCACCTTGTTGCATGGGGGCCCGCATACGTTCCCACTCGCTCTTTGGCACGGCGCCTGCCAGCACAATACTTTCAGTACCCCGGCTGATCCCTGAAAAATGCGTCTCCACTCTCGCAAAGCCGTCATAAACCGGTTTCAAAGTCTCCACTTGCTTTTGCATTTGTCCTGGTGCGATGTGCCAGAGGGCGCTGGCCATGTGTTTTTGAGCAAGAGAACGCCGTGGCGTGGTAGAGACATCATCAGACATTTGCAAGCTCGCAGTACAAAACAACAGAATAATGGTGGACGATCAGTATATGCAGGAGCAGGAATTTCCCTTAGCACAAAATCCATGCACTCCGAAGACGGTCCTGACAACGCCGGCTGGTGTGCAGAGTGTCAGTGTCTTGACGTGGCGCCGATGGAGCGTTCTGATACTCAATGTTTTGACCTATGTCGTTATGATTGCGGTTGCCGCGGTTATTTTGAACCACGGTGGATGGACGCTGGTTGATTGTTTCATGCTCGTGGCTTTTGCTATTGGCCTGCCATGGACAATTCTGGGCTTTTGGAATGCGCTTATAGGCCTGTCATTGCTGCACGGTTGCCGCAAACCGATGGCTGCCGTGGCTCCCTTCGCGGAGGCAGGCGATCAAAATGAGTCTCTCACCGTTCAGACCGCCGTCATCATGACGGTGCGCAATGAAGATGCGGCACGTGCGGTCGGCAGGCTGAAGGTTATGCAGGAAAGCCTCGATGCAACAGCCGAAGGTCGTAATTTTCATTATTTCGTCCTGAGTGATACCGATGACGAGGCTGTGGCGCAGGCAGAGGAAGAGGCCGTTGCCGTATGGTGCGCGTCGCTTTCAAGTGAGCTTGCCGAACGTATCGTATATCGCCGGCGGCAGCATAATACAGGCTATAAGGCCGGCAACATCCGCGATTTTTGTGAGCGCTGGGGCGATAATTTCGAGCTGATGCTTATCTTGGACGCTGACAGTGTTATGTCCGGCGATGCAATTGTGCGCCTTGTTCGCATCATGCAGGCTTATCCGCGGATTGGGATTTTGCAGAGTTTGGTGGTCGGCATGCCTTCGGCGAGTGCTTTTGCGCGTATCTTCCAGTTCGGCATGCGCCATGGCATGCGCGCCTACACCATGGGGCAGGCCTGGTGGACCGCGGATTGCGGGCCGTTTTGGGGGCATAATGCGGTTGTAAGGGTTGCACCGTTCAGGGATGCATGTGACCTGCCTGAACTCCCGGGCAAACCGCCTTTGGGCGGCCCTGTTTTATCCCATGACCAGGTGGAGGCGACACTGATGCGCCGGGCCGGTTATGAGGTTCGCGTTCTGCCGGTGGAGAACGGCAGTTGGGAGGAAAACCCGCCAACGCTTTTAGACTTTATGAAGCGTGACGTGCGCTGGTGTCAGGGCAATCTGCAATATATCAATTTGCTTGGTACTCCGGGCCTTTATCCACTGAGCCGCTTTCAGCTCCTTTGGGCCATATTGATGTTTCTCGGTATTCCGTTCGGGACGCTGATGATTGCGCTGCTTCCCATGGCAGCATTTGAGACCGGGCAGACAGATGGTTTTCCTTCTTCTCTTGCTATCGGGCTCTATATCACATTTTTTGCCATGGGTTTGATGCCGAAGCTTGCAGGGCTGCTTGATACAATGCTGACCAGCAATGGTGTTGCGCGCTATGGTGGCTGGCTGAGGTTTTCAGTTTCTGCGCTGCTTGAATTGATATTTTCTTTTCTGCAGGGTGCTGTTTCAACATTCCACACCGCAATTTTCATCATCGGTCTTATGTTTGGTGCCAAAGTCAATTGGGGTGGTCAGGCACGTGACAGTTATGGTTTGAGCTGGCGTGCTGCAGCCGCCCATCTATGGCCGCAAACACTGTTTGGGAGTGTCGTGTGTTTGGCTTTGCTGGCTGTTAATTCCCAAGTCTTCTGGTGGAGCTTGCCGTTGACAGCTGGTTATGTTCTCGCGATCCCCTTTACAGTCCTGACCGCCAGCCCGGTGCTTGGCCGGCTGTTCCAGCAAGCGGGCCTGGCGGGCATTCCGGAGGACTTTGAGGTTCCCAAAGAGGTGGCTCGTGTTACAGCAGCTTCTGCGTAGGCGAGCGGCCGTCAACATTTTGGGCCGCTCAGTGTGATGGCGCACCATGGTCCAGTGAGATATCCGGGCTTTGATTTTGAGCCACAGTCATAAGCGGTGTGTCGATGTCCTGGTCTTGAATGAGGCGGGCCTTTTCTGTGTTGATGGCCGTCTCAAGGCGTTGCAGGAATTCATCTGTCGGCAGCCCCGGCGGTATTTGCGGCAAGTATGATACTGTGATTGTACCACTGTATTTCATAAAGCGGTTTGTTTCCCAGAATGCGCCGGAGGTGGTAGCAACTGGAACGACCGGCAGGCCTAGGTTTTGATACAAAAGTGCAAGGCCAAGAAGAAAGGGCGCTTGCTGATTCAGGGGCTGGCGTGTTCCTTGCGGAAAGATCAGGATGCTGCGGACGTGGG
>CAYUYL010000094.1:0-9315 GCA_964449195.1 uncultured Filomicrobium sp. | reverse complement strand
CTCATGTTAAGGAGAATTGTAAGATTAAGAAATGCTTAGATTTTTATTGGGACAGTCTCTAACTAACATTACAAATTTTATGCTTCATAACATATTGAGCTAAAACATCATAATTTCCAGGCATTACACTATGACCTCGAATAATTAGCGAATCAATATCATATATGAAAGTTGCAAAACTCTAAAGAATATACAGCAACTTAGCGGAGGTAGCCCCTATTCACAGCACTTCGCATACGATGGCTATAGACAATGATATTCTACAAAGCGGCCTGCCGGTTTGTGAGGTGCTTGATGACCTTATGCGGGCCCTCGCTACGACGACACGAACCGTGCTTGTCGCACCGCCTGGAGCCGGCAAGACCACTCTCTTACCCTTGGCGCTGCGTCATGCAGATTGGCTCCAGGGACGCCGTATCCTGGTTTTGGAACCGCGACGGCTTGCAGCACTGGCTGCTGCAGCCCGCATGGCTGAGTTGCTGGGCGAGCAAGTTGGCAAAACTGTTGGCATTCGGGCACGATTGGCCTCCAAGGTCGGCCCTCAAACGCAAATTGAGGTGATTACGGAAGGCGTGTTCACACGCATGATCATTGATGATCCGGCCCTTGAGGACGTCGGCGCTGTTATTTTCGATGAATTTCACGAGCGCTCGCTGGATTGCGATTTCGGACTTGCCCTGGCGCTTGACGCCCAGGCAGGACTACGGGAAGACCTGCGCATTCTGGTCATGTCGGCCACGCTGGATGGGGCACGCGTGTCATCTCACTTGGGCGGTGCCCCCGTGATCACCAGCGAAGGACGCAGCTATCCCGTAACCACGCGCTATCTCGGCCGTGCCCCCAACAGAAGGCTTGATGGGGCCATCGCCCGCGCCGTACGCACAGCACTGGCGGAAGAAAGCGGCTCCATTCTTGCCTTTCTTCCCGGACAGCGTGAAATTTTACAAGCCACAGAGATCCTGAAGCGAAATTATGCAGATCAGCCGGTCGTCATCGCTCCACTCTATGGTGCGTTAAGCCAGCAAGCGCAGGATCTCGCAATCATGCCGGCCCCCAAAGGCCAACGCAAGATTGTGCTCGCCTCAGCTATTGCTGAAACATCCCTCACAATTGAAGGCGTCAGAGTCGTCATCGATACCGGATTGGCGCGCAGGCCACGTTATGACGGGGAGGCTCGGATCACACGCCTTGAAACGGTACGCGTATCGCGGGCGGGCGCCGACCAGCGGCGCGGCCGTGCTGGCCGCACAGAACCCGGTGTTTGCTACCGTTTGTGGCATGAGCCCGAAACGCAAGGGTTGCGGCCGTTTGAAGACCCAGAGATCAGGGCAGCAGATTTGGCAGGCTTGGTACTGGATTGCCTGGCCTGGGGCGTTAAAGATCTGAGCAAGCTTCCCTGGATAGATCCGCCTCCCGAAAGCAATCGTGAGCTGGCATATCAAAGCCTGGAGGATCTCGGGGCCATCAACGCCAACGGCCATCTAACTGAACACGGCAGCGCCTTAAGAGCCTTGGCTATGCCCGCGCATCTTGCAGCCATGGTCATTGGCGCGGTTGCATCAGCACAGGAGAAAGAAGCTGCAGAACTTGCCGCCCTTATAATCGAGCGCGGCATTGGTGGCCGCGCAATCGACCTGGAGACGCGTTTACAAAATCTGTACCGCCGGAATAGTGAACGTACCCGGAAAATAAGGGATTTAGTCAAACGCTGGGCTGCCACAGCACGCAGGCTGATGAAAACAGATGGAAAAAAAGCGCCACCACGCTCTATGGCAAGTCTTCTGGCGATTGCATTTCCCGATCGCATTGCCAGGCGGCAGGGCCATGATGGACGCTATCTACTGGCAAGCGGACGCGGCGCCAAAATAGATACAGCCGATCCTTTAATCGCGGCCGAGTTCCTGGTCGTCGCGGAATTGCAGGGCAGCGCGGCGGCAGCGCAAATTCTGGCAGCCGCAGCTTTGGACCAGACTGAATTGGAGGTCATCGCTGCCGAACGAATCACAGTTACCGAGGATGTCGCATTCAACACCGGTGCCCGCGCGGTCCGGGCCCGGCGTATAAAACGCCTCGACGCAATCGTACTGGCTGACGAGACAATCTCTGCACCTGCAGATGAAACAACCGCCAACGCCCTTGCACAAGGTATAATGGAAAAGTTGGGGCTGCAACACCTGCCATGGAGCAAAGCACAAATGCAGCTCAGAGCACGCGTTGGCTTCTTACGGACGACAGACCCGCCATGGCCTGATCTGTCAGACGCGGCACTGCAGAAAAGTTGGGCAACTTGGCTGGCGCCCTTTCTCATTGGCAAAAAAGCGCTATCCGAAATTGCGGCCGATGACATTGGCCCCGCGCTCGATGTTTTGGTGCCCTGGGAGATGAAACAGAAACTCGATAAAGACGCCCCAACACATTTTACCGTGCCAACCGGACATCGGATCGCGATTGACTATGATGGCGAAAACGCACCCTTAATATCTGTCCGCGTCCAAGAGCTCTACGGCCTCAAAGAGCATCCAACCATCGCAGGCGGCCATCTTCCTTTGACCCTTGAGCTTCTTTCACCAGCGCAACGCCCCATCCAGATCACACGCAATCTCCCCGGATTCTGGGCCGGTTCCTGGCGGGATGTCAAAGCTGATATGAAAGGCCGTTACCCCAAACATGTCTGGCCCGATGACCCGGCAAACGCTAAGGCAACCTCAAGAGCAAAGCCACGTCAATGAGTTAAAGTTACGCCCTAATCCGTACGAAGAAAGATCAATACACAGCCTATAGCCTGAAAACCCAGTTTTGTTTACGTTGCAATCATGACTGCTTCTTCTGGGCAGGGATTTCATATTTCTTCAACAAACCGAGTTGCGAAATCGCGAAGGCCATTGTAATCGGCATGACACCCCAAAGCTTGAAGCTGATCCAGAAGTCAGTCGAGAATGTACGCCATATGAATTCATTAAGAACAGCGAGAAAAACGAAAAAGCAGGCCCAGCGAAGTGACAAGAACCTCCAGCCTTCGTCTTGTAGTCTATAGACTTCACCAAGCAGATACTTAATCAGCGAATGCCCCATCATAAGACCGCCAAACAGAATAGATGCAAACATCAGATTGACTATTGTCGGCTTGATCTTGATGAACAGCTCTTCCTGAAACACCAATGTCAGGGCGCCGAAGAATAAAATCAGGACGCCAGAAACTAAAGGCATAATCGGAACACGGCCAAAAAGAACACGCGATGTTATGAGCGCAACGACGGTGGCAACCATGAAAATGCCGGTTGCCCAAAAGATTTCCGCATAAGCATTGGCAATGAAAAACACCACAACGGGCCCGACCTCAACAGCCATTTTTAACAGTTGAGTTGTATCGACTTCCGGAGTTTCATCATCCTGCTCAATGCCCGGTTTCGTATCTATCTTGTCCATGCTGTAAGCTCTGTTGCCCCGTTTTCAGTTTTTCTGGCCGTTTCCAACTTGGTTCAAGACCTATTCAGCAGGCTGGCCCACCGCTTCTTTTGTCGGATCAATCGCATAGTTTTGCAACATGCGTGTCATAAGAAACGCATAGATCCCGGACAACGGCATAACAATGACAATCTTGAACATCACCCACACATTCAGGCCATCCGTGCTCCAGCCGAGTAGATTAAAGTTTTGATCCCAAGGGAAACCAAGACGGATAACCTCGTTAGCCACAGCCAGCAATAAAAATAGAACAATGAAGCTGCGTGTAAATTTATACCAGCCTTCCGGTGTATAATGAAACGTCTTTTCGAACGTGTATTTGAAGAAATTCTTTTTCATGGCGAGACCGAAAGCCAAAAACAGCGCAAACACCGCGTTAAACAGCGTGACTTTCAACTGAACCCACATCGGATCATTCGTATAAAGCGAGATTGCCGAGAAAACCAATGTGATACCGCCAGCGATAATAGCAAATATCGGCAAACGATTGAGAACAATCTGCATCACGACCAATGAAATCAAAGTCGTAACAATAAGAGACCAGATTCCGGCGGTGACACCCAGCGCAGCATTGACGATGAATAATGTTGCAAGCGGGCCGAACTCGCTGAGAAGATTAACCGTCTGCTCAGCGTTGAACGGATATCTCTTTAAGATCCACTTCATGCCGGTTCCATTCCTAAATTACCGATACCTATATAAACTGTACGCACACAAACCCAATCGGATTTGGTGTCTCACGAACCCAACGCAATAGCCTGGGCAAATTCTTTTGCATTGAAAGGCGCTAAATCTTCGCCCCCCTCACCAACACCGATTGCATGGACTGGCAAACCGTATTTCGCCGCAATAGCCACGAGAATACCTCCTCTTGCAGTGCCATCCAACTTTGTCATCACAAGGCCTGTCACACCCGCACGCTCACGAAATACTTCAACCTGGCTCAAGGCATTTTGCCCAGTTGTAGCATCAAGCACCAATAAAACATCATGCGGCGCAGTCTCATCAACCTTTCGAATCACGCGGATGACTTTTTCCAACTCATCCATCAGCTCCGCTTTATTTTGCAGACGGCCTGCCGTATCCATCATAACAATGTCAAACTCTTCCGCCTTGGCTTTTGTGAGTGCGTCAAAGCCAAGGCCGGCAGCATCTGCCCCGACATCACGGCGCATAACCTCGCAGTCAACCCGCTCGCCCCAGACCTGAAGCTGCTCAATGGCCGCCGCACGGAAGGTATCACCGGCAACCATCAGGACCTTTTTGCCGTCAGTCCGGTATTTTGCTGCAAGTTTACCTATTGTTGTGGTCTTACCGGTTCCGTTCACCCCCACCATCAACACAACATGCGGCTTTCGGGACGCGTCTATGGTGAGTTCCTGGGCAACAGGTGCGAGAACAGCCTCAACTTCACTCGACAGAATATCGCGCACTTCTTCCGGTGAGATACTCTTGTCATAGCGGCCGGAGGAGAGACGATCGGTAATACGTACAGCCGTATCGACACCAAGATCTGCTTGAATCAGCAGATCCTCTAGGTCTTCCAGGCTCTCTGCATCCAACTTGCGTTTGGTAAAAACACTTGTGATACCCTCAGTCAGACGCGTGGATGTTTTGGAAAGGCCGGACGTCAGGCGCTTGAACCAGCTTTTCCCTGACTTGGCGGGAGCATCTTCACCAGATGTTTCAGCCTCGGATACCGGCTCTTCAGAACTGATTTGATCCTCTAGTGCGACATCATCAGCCGGAGCCGAAGCATCCGTCGGCGTATCACCGCGCTTAAAAAAGCGGCCGAACATACCGGTTTTTTGGGGCTCACTCATAAAGCAGGCTCCGCAAACAAGCGCTTTGTATCGTTTTCTATAACCTTCATACGCATCGTTGTACCTGAGGGGATTGACCGCTGTGCATCATGTATAACCTTGACTGGGGCAAAATGTGGTGTTCGTCCCTGATCATCATGTTCAACCAGAACATCAAGCTCTTTGCCCTTTTGAGAAACAAGGAAGCACTGAAGTTTCATCGCTGCCTTCTCACGCAAACGTGCAGAGCGCTGATTAACTGTTTGATGGCCGACCTGCGGCATACGGGCAGCAGGCGTTCCAGAACGAGGTGAAAAAGGAAACACGTGCAGATAGGTCAGATCGCACGCATCAACAATATCAAGCGTCGCCTCAAACATCTCCTCAGTCTCCGTCGGAAAGCCTGCGATGAGATCAGCGCCAAAAACAATGTCAGGACGTAAAACGCGGACCTGCCTGCAAAATCGAATGGCATCGGCTCGTAAATGCCGCCGCTTCATGCGTTTGAGTATGAGATCATGGCCGGCCTGCATCGACAAATGCAGGTGCGGCATCAAACGCGGCTCATTGGCAATGCAGTCAAGTAGCGCCGCATCGACTTCCATTTGGTCGATAGATGAAAGCCTCAAACGTTCCAATTCAGGAATATGACGCAGCACCTGGCGCACCAGACGGCCAAGGCTGGCTGTCCCCGGAAGATCGTTGCCATATGATGTGATATCTACACCCGTTAGAACAACTTCGCCATGGCCGCTCTCCACCAAACGGCGGACCTGCGCCACAACCTCTCCGGCCGGCACAGATCTCGACGGTCCACGCCCGTAGGGAATAATGCAGAACGTACAGCGATGATCACAGCCATTCTGTATTTGGACATAAGCCCGCGCACGTCTTGCAAAGCCATCAATCAGATGACCGGCCGTCTCACGCACACTCATAATGTCATTGACCTGAACGCGCTCGGTTTCAGTTTTTGCCAAATCTAGGAACGTTCCAACCTGAAGTTTTTCAGAATTGCCGACCACATGATCAACTTCCGGCATGTCGGCAAAGCGCTGAGGCTCAATCTGTGCGGCACAGCCTGTCACAATGATTTTGGCACCCGGAGACGTACGGCGATGCCGGCGTATCGTCTGTGCCGCCCGCCGGACAGCTTCCGCGGTAACGGCGCACGTATTTATGATCAACGTTTGGCCATCCAGTCCCGCAGCCCTGGCGTGAGTCCGCATCACCTCGGATTCATAAGCGTTAAGACGACACCCAAACGTAACGATTTCGGGCGCATCACTCTCATCGCACTGGTTTGGCATATTGTTGCGAGTTTCCAAATCACACCTCAAGCGTCAGTTCGCCCCCGGGCAATATCTTTGCAATACCCTGGTATTCCAGTTCCGCAGGCCCGGCCATCAATATACCACTGTCGTCTGACGGCCAGGCAATCGTCAAATCTCCGCCCGGCACGGAGACTACCGCCTTGCGGGCCAACCGTCTGGTGCGAACACCCGATGCAAGAACGGCACAGGCTGCTGAACCGCAGGCCTCGGTTAAACCAACACCGCGTTCCCATGTTCGTGTCTGCACATGATCGGGCCGCAGCACTTTGGCAATCGTTATATTCGCACGTTCTGGAAAAATTGGATGGTGCTCCAACATCGGACCAAATTTATCCAAAGCTAGACTATCAATGTCTTCAATCCAAAAAATGGCGTGTGGATTCCCCATATTGCACACCGATGGCGAGTGAAGAACCGGAGCATCGATAGGTCCGATTTGCAGTTCAATCTTTGTCGTATCGTGAAATTCATCACGCAGTGGTATCTCATCCCATCTAAATCTTGGACGCCCCATATCGACAGTAATACTGCCATCACCAGCGAAACTGACGTCCAGAATACCGGCTGCTGTCTCGAACTTCATCGGTTGATGGCCATCGCCTGCGATTTTGGCCACACATCGCATACCATTGCCACAAGCCTCAGCCTGCGAGCCGTCGGTATTGTAGATTCTGACCTGTGCTTCTGTGCCAGCCGCACGCGGCCGCTGCAAAACCATGAGTTGATCAAACTTAGTACGTGGGAATTCAGCAATAATACCCACCTGAGCAATGGAAAGCTCTCCATTATAACCGCGCAGATCAGCAACAACGATCTGGTTTCCCAAACCGTTCATTTTGAATATCGGGATTTCGTTATCTATGCTCATTGCATCTTATACCGGGCATCAGAGATATTGTGTCGTTCTGAATTGGAAATAAAAACGTTGTTAATCAGTAAAGCATGCCAGCTGTGAAAAATCAGCCAATGTGTACTCACGGATGCCTATACAGCAAAGGCTTTAAAATCAAATGATGAAATCAGCAGTCAGAGACCATATCTGCCATCCTCTTTAGCATGTCTATCAAGAAGGATTAAATGTCAAAGCGGCATAATGCTGAAGCCCGCAGGTCCTGTTGGCGTTCAACGCGCCTTAAACATCGAGAGACCTCACAACCTCGCATGGCACGGGGATTTATGACATTTCTTAACCGGCCATCAAATAGTCTCGCACTCAGTCCATAGTCGTGTGATGGCATAATCTTAATATTTCCAAACGCACTGAAAAGGACGCGAGACATGAAACACGTCTGTGATGCGCCACCCTACGCATGGTTTCGCATCGAAACACTTGGAGAGGCAGCAAGTGAATCGCGTAATATGCGCCATGCCGTCGAAAAGTATTACCAAAAAGCTTATGATAAAGCCGCCGCCACATATAAACCGCCTCAATCAGCAGCCGTGTTTGAGCAGAATATCGGCCGTGAAGAGCACATTCAGCGGATTATGCCTATCTTTGTTACTTTGCGTGACAGCGATGGTAAGGCCTTGATCACAGCAATGCTGCCGCCGCAAGGTTATGATGAAGATGACATGTGTCCTATCATTGTCGGCGTCGAAAATACTGATCCATACATGCAATACGAAGACGCAATTGAGGTATTAGCGGTTCATTACGGCCTGCTGCTGGAACGCAGGCTCTGTTATCCTTATGCGCATCGGTCAGCGTAATCCACGCGCCGCTAAAAAGATGAAAGTTTCCCCACATGTAGTTGTTAAGGTCTTTTTTTCAGCTTTCTTTAACTGCTCGTGCATTACCGCTTGAGCGACTGTGCAGCATCGACATAATCCTGAATCGCACGCGCAGTCGGTGTCATAAGCTGCCGGTAAAAGAGTACGATAGTTGCAACTGCGGTTGCAAACATGGAAGCGTAAGGTGATATAAAGATGCACAGCGTGGCAATTGTATAGTAATAACCACGAATCCCAAAATTAAGCGTACGGATCGCCTCAGATAAAACTGTTGTTGTAGCATTAACCATGGCGTCGTGCGTCGGGCAGTTCTCGGAAATGTCAGGCAGCGCGCCAATAAGGGCCGTCGTGTAAATCAGCTTACGCAAGGCATACGTGTACGACAGAAAACACAACGACAACACGAAAGCCAACAAACCAATTTCAAGTGCAAACAACTCAAGGCTTTTCGCACCCATAAACTCCAGATCTGAAATCGTCTCGTGAATCACTTTGACATTCGTAAAAATGGAAAGCACACCGGCTAACACAATCAGCGTTGCAGACCCAAAGAACGCGATTGAGTTCATCATGTTACTCAGCAGAACAGCATCGAACGGCTTTGAAATGCGGCGTGTGGTGGCTGACATCCAGTAACGCCGCACAACAGCTAACTGCGCGTTCAAAGACCCGCGGCCGAACGTTGACAGTAGCTGCGAATAGGAAAACCAGCATCCAAAAAGCCATATGATGGCTAACGCATGGGGCAACCCAAAATCTATGGGTAAGTGTAAACTTAAATTCACGGCTTAATCCGGATGGCAGAGGGGTTACGTATTACTCTCGCCTGCATATATAATTGCGTTGCGATCATATCCCAGTCTATGACATAATTTTATAAATTACGCCTTAATCATATATGAATTAATATCACAAACAACTAAGAGCACGTCCGATAAAAACTTGTTTCATTGGAATCACTTGTGATTCAATGCCCTTAATCG